>NZ_JAFMOT010000180.1:0-161581 GCF_019049695.1 Rahnella perminowiae | reverse complement strand
TTTTAGATGTTTCTAATAAGTTTATTCATATAAGCTGAGGTTATTTATTTTACTGTTAATTTGTAAATTTTTTCCGGAAAAATGCCGCACGTAATGAGGTGGGATACACATAGAAGCAATCCGCAATAATTATCTTCCTGAAGTGACAAAACTTTTATCAGAGACTTTTTACAGAAACCCGATATTCCTGCTGAGCTTATTCCATGCTCTCCTGAACTGAAAATTCAATATTGGATAGCTCAGTCGAAAAGTTATTAATGCCGCGCTCCTGGCTGCTGAGCGCGGTTTTTCCAACGTAAATTACTCATTGTCACCATCATTACAGACAACAGCGCCAGTGCCCCGGCCGGAGCGAGTACGCTCCACACCGCCCGCTCGATGTAAGGCATACCCTCGGCCAGCACGCGTCCCCATTCCGGCGCGGGCGGGGGGGCACCAAGCCCGAGAAAACCTAAGGATGCCAGCGCCAGCGCGATGCCCGGTAAACGCAGCAGGGCGTGACGTAACAGCGGACCGGCCAGCGCAGGAAACACATAAAATACATTACGGCGCAGTGCGCCTACGCCAATGACCTCAAGCATCTGCATATATGGCCTTGCGCGGATTTCGGCCACCAGCGCGGCAGTATGTGCCGCCAGCGGTGCCCAGCTGACGGCGGTGACGGCAATTGCCGCGCCGGTGGCGGTCGGACCATTGATGGCGGCGATCACCAGACCGGCAATGACCGGTGGCAGCGCGTTAGTGATTTCAATCGGGCCGGTCATCGCACGGGGGAAAGCGCCGGCAATCACGCCTGCGAACAGACAAATCAGTGAAACCATCAGCGCCTGCAAACAGGTATTGACTGTGCCATGTGCCACACGTGCGAGAAGGTCACGACCCATAGCATCAGCGCCAAAGGGTAAAACGAGAGAAGGCGATTGCAGGCGCAGATACGCTGATGTCAGCGGATCGCGCGGCAAACCGGCGAGAACCATAACCACTAAAACGCTCAGACAAAGCAATGGTAACCATACCCGCTGTTTTTCAGGCAGGGTTACCGGTTGCGGAACGGGTACTGCGCCCAATGACAATGCGCGGCCCAGTAATATCCGCCGGATGCCGCCCGTCAGCATGCCGATCACGCAAGCCAGCAACAGCAGGGTCAGCACGCCGGTCTGTAACACCGGTAAATCGCCGGCTGCCGCCGCGCCCAGGGTAGCGCGCCCGATGCCCGGTATCGCAAAGACTTTTTCCACCGCGATTGCGCCGCCGGTCAGCGATACCAGCACCAGTCCGGTTAAAGGTATCACGCCGGGCAATGTGCGCCGGATAATGGCCAGTGCGGTATGGCGGCGTGAAATTCCCAGTACACTCCAGGTGGTCAGCCAGTTTTCATTAAAGGTACTGCTGAGGGCATCGGAATACAGTCGCCCGAGATAACCGCCCGCCGGAATGCCCAGCGCCAGCGAAGGCAGCACCGCGTTATGCCAGCCGGTCCACCCGTAAGGCGGGAACAGTTTCAGCCAGACAGCGCCGGTGATCAGCAGCACCGACGCCAGTAAAAATTCAGGTAGCGCCGTTAGCAGCGCCGCCAGAAAACCCGCGGGCCGGGGCACTCTGCCCTGTAAACCACCAATCAGTGTCCCTGCGCATAACAGCAGCGCAATCAGAAACGCCACGCCGGCGGAAGCTGCCATCAGCGTAAGTGAAACACCTGTTGCCTGCAGCAGGCCCGGTAACACTGGCAGACCAGACACCCAGGAAACGCCCGCATCACCGCTCAGTAATCCGCCAAGCCAGTGCGTGAGTGCGTACCCTGGCCCATGATCCAGCCCGAGCGACAGGCGGATCGCGTTGAGCGCTTCCGGCGTGGCTTCCTGTTCGCCGGAGCGTGCGCGCAGCAATGACAGCGCCGGATCACTGCCCGACAACCACGGCAGCAGGCCGGTCAACACCACGATGGTGGCCAGCGTCAGCCAGCGAGAAATCAGCGGCACTCCTGCGCCACGGGTCTGACTCATACGCAGACGACTGACGCCCGCGCAGGTGCGGCAATACAGAGATTCACTCATCAGTCGGCCTGCACCACGCGCTGTGTCGCGGCATTGATTAACGTGCGTTCACGCGGGTCGCGCACCGCGTCACGGATGTCTGCCGATTCGCCCTGAATCACCCGCTCATGCAACATCGGAATGGCGGCATCCGTGGCGAGGATCAGGTTTTCAGCAAGCATGATCGCCTGACGGCGTTGAGCACCTGCCGGAATAACGGAAGCCTTTTGCAGGGCCTGATCGATATCAGGACGGCAAAGCTGCGCAATGTTAAACGAGCCTTTGCAGGCAAAATCACTGTACATGTACGCCACCGGGTCACCGGAATCCAGCACAGTGGCACGGGATAAAATAAACGCATCGAACTTGCCCGCCAGCGCATCAGATTCGATTTGTGAATATTCGCGCACCACCTGTTTCACGCTAAAACCGGCTGCCGTCAGTTGCTGTGCCAGATACACTGCCACCTCCGGCAGTTCGGCACGGTCACTGAAGGTTGCTAAGGTGATGGTTTCACCAGCCGGTTTACGGGCGGCCACCGGAGGGCTTACGGGCTGGCGCAGTGGTGCGGCCCACGGCAATGCCGGGCCGAGCAGCCCCAGTGCCACATCGGCGCGTTTTTCGTAGACGTTATCCACCAGTTGCTGGCGGTTAATGGCGTCGCGAACGGCAGCACGCAGCGCGGGATCCCGCATCACTCCAAGCCGCGTATTGAGATACAGCGTGTTAGTGCGCGGCATTGGCACTTCATGGATGAGTGTCTGATCCAGCAACGGGGCCTGAGACACCGGAATGGCCTCGACAATATCTGCCGCGCCGGTGCGTAACGCCGCGCCGCGTGCGGTGCCGTCCGGCACGAAACTGACATCAATGCCGCTGGCTTTGGCCTTTTCGCCCCAGTAACCGCCGAAGCGTTCCAGCCGGGCGTTGCTGGTGCCGTTCACCTGCACCAGTTCAAACGGGCCGGAACCGGCATGGCGCGGATCCACCACGCCGCCGGGGCGGTAGGCTTTTTGCGAAAGGATAGCCAGTTGCGGGCTGGAGAGCCGCTGTGGCAGCAACGGATCCGGCTGTGCGGTGGTCACCCTAACAGCCTGTTCGCCGTCCGCTACGGCGGTCAGTTGCACACCATCCAGAATGCGTGGTTTCGGCGCGGCATGAGCGGCGACGGTCAGGGCATTTACCACGGTGGCGGCATCAAGCAGGCTGCCGTCGTGGAATCTGACGCCATGGCGCAGCTCGAAACGCCAGCTGTTATTACCGGTTTGCTGCCATTTTGTCGCCAGCGCCGGTTGCGCTTCGCCGAGTTTATCGAGCGTCACCAGCGTCTCTGTCGTACTCCAGCGCGAAAGTTTAAACGCATCGTCGCTGAGCGGCGTCAGGCCGGAACGCGGCGGTTGTAACATCGCCAGCCGCAGGCGCTGATCCGCAGTTTTGCCGGGGTTTTTATCGGTTTCACTGAAGCATCCGGTCAGTAAAAGCGCAGCAGAAAGCAGCCCGGCCAGCGGGCTTACATGTTTCAGAGACATCACAAATTCCTTGTCAGATTGCAGGAGGAGGCAACTGGCGGCAGATTCGCCACATCGCCAGCGCGCTTAAAAAGGGAACGGCGGCCAGTGCCAGCCACGGGATCACTGCGCCCGGAGAGGGCGTCAGGGCGTTATCGAGCAGGCCGCCGAGCAGGAAATTCCCCGTCAGCACCGCAATGCCGCCCATTGACGACAGCGCACCGTAATGCGCGCCGAGATTATGTTGCCCGGCAAAGCGCGGAATGAGATCCATGCCGACCGGCACAATCAGCATCTGTCCGACAGTCAGCAGAGTAATCAGCAATACGGAAGGCAGCAGCCGCAACCAGCCTTCCGGCGGAACCGTCCAGGCGAACAGCGCCACGGCGATAAACGCGGATGACAGCAATCCGAAGCCGGCAGGTAAAATCCGAGCGGCACCCATCCGGCGGGAAAATCGCGCCAGCGGCATTTGCAGAACGATCACCAGAACCGAGGCCAGTACGAACAGCGGCCCGAGATCTTGTTCGCTGCCACCTGAACGGCGCAGCTCCACCGGCAGCGCCAGATACAACTGGTTGTAGCTGAAGAGGTAAGCGCTGTAGGCAATGATAAAGGCCACAAAACGCGGCTGACGGAAGGTCTGCCACCAGGGCACAATTTTCAGTTCAGCGGCGCGTTTTGGCGTGGCGGGCAGGGTGAAAAACAACACCAGCAACGCAATCAGAAACAGGCCAGAACCGGCCAGCGCCACCGGCTGAAAACCATAACCGGACAGCAGCGATCCGAGTAATGGCCCCAGCACCGCGCCCAGTTCAGCGCACACGGCGGACAGCGCAAACCATTCAGCCCGGCTGCGTTTTCCGGCTTTTTCGCTGTGCGTTCCGGCCTGCGCCAGCAGGGCTTCAATCGAAGGAGAAAACAGTGCGCCGCCGATGCCGGTCAGGCAGGCGCCGAGAATAACCGGTGCCAGCGTGTCGGAAAGCCCGAGCAGCAGAAAACCGGCGATACGCACCACACAGCCCAAGAGAATGATCACCCGTGCGCCGTAGCGGTCAGACAGTGCGCCGCCAAGCAAAAACATCCCTTGCTGCGAGAATGTCCGCAGGCCCAGCACCAGCCCGATCGCCCAGCCGGAAAGCAATAAATCATCGCGCAGAAAAATCGCCAGGAACGGCACCACGGCATAAAAGCCAATGTTAAATACCAGACTGCTGGCGAGCAGCAGCGGCGGTTTGGGCGCGGAAGTGCGTGCAATGGATCGGGTCAGCATCCGGTTATCCGTTAACAGTTAAAGGTAAATGAGGAATGGCCTGTAGCAGTTGCCGGGTATGCGTATGGTCCGGGGTGCGCAAAACATCCTGTGTGGCACGGTCTTCTACAATTTTGCCGCCGTGCATCACCAGCAAACGGTCACATAGCCCGGCGACCATCGAAATATCGTGCGTGACCATCAGCAGGCCCATGCCATTTTGCCGGGTCACCTGATGCAGTAACTGTTTGACCTGCCTGCGCAGCGGCATATCCAGCCCGCTGACCGGTTCGTCGGCGACCAGAAATTGCGGGCCTATCGCCAGCGCGCGGGCGATCGCCAGCCGCTGCGCCTGTCCGCCTGAGAGTTCACCTGCCGTACGCGATATTAACCCTTCGCTCAGGTGAACCTGCGCCATCACCTCGCTCACGCGCAGGCGAATATCACCGCTAAACCCGAGGCGTTTCAGCGGCTCGGCAATAATCTGAAAAAGGGTCTGAACCGGTGGCAGCGAACTGGCCGGGTCCTGTGGAATATACTGTACACGCTGCCGGTATTCGCGCAGAGAACGCGCAGAACCGGGACGGATCCTGACCCCGGCGCAATACACATCGCCGCTGTCGGGCGCTTCGAGTGCCAGCAGGATCCTCAGCAGGGAGGATTTTCCGCAGCCTGACGCGCCGACCAGCCCGAGGGTTTCATGGCGGCCGATACGCAGCGACAGGTCCTCAAAAAGGGCAGTGCGCTGCGTGCGCCAGAAAGAACCCGGCAGGGTGAGATGGCGGCTGATATTTTGCAGATGCAGAAACGGTCCGGTGACCCGAGGCAGTGAAGGTTCCATCAGACGGCAACCCCGTACCGTGACCCGGTATTCTGATGCAACACGGCGGCCTGTCTTGCGGCGTGAACCAGTTTTTGGGAATAAGGATGTTGCGGATGGCTGAGCAACTGCGCCATACCGGCAGATTCCACCAGTACGCCGTTTTCCATCACCAGTGCGCGTTCGCATAACTGCGCGGCGACGGCAATATCATGGGTGATAAACAACAGCGCACGGGGCGATGGCTGGCTGGCGCAGGCGTTACGCATAGCCTGTAAGACCTGCTGCTGGGTCAGCACGTCGAGCGCGGTGGTCGGCTCGTCCGCTACCAGCAGCGAAGACGTGGATTGCATGGCCAGCGCCAGACACAAACGCTGGCGCTGGCCGCCGGAAAGTTCTGCCGGATAGCGGGTGTAAAATTGCGCAATATCGCCCAGCCCTACGGCATCCAGCATCGCGCAGAGTTGGTCCTCGCTGGCAGCGGGCAGGGCGAGACGCAACTGTTTTCCGAGTGTCATCAGCGGGTTCAGCGCGGTAGAGGAATCCTGAAAAACGGTAGCGACGCGGCTGGTCATACAGCGTGACACCGGATGTATTCCGCACGCCTCGACGCCATTCACCCGAATGCTGCCGCTGAGTATTGCACCCGCAGGCGGCGTGCCGGTGACCGCTCTGGCAGTCAGCGATTTACCGGAGCCGGAAGCGCCCAGCAGGCAAACGCGCTCGCCGGCACCGATGCTGAAACTCAGCCCGCTGATGCGTGTTTCACCGGCAAGCCGCATTGTCAGTCCTTCCACGGCGAGCACCGGTTCAGTGTTTTGCGTCCTGTTGCGTGTCATTCCCTAAGCCTGTACACCGTTTTGCGTGTTTTGATATGTGATAACATAACAAAATGTGTCAATTTAATGCAAAAGTTTTTGCGATTTTCTCCGGGAAAAATTTTCCACCTTGCATTTTCTTGCCTGCCCTGAAAACAACAGAGCAAAAAAGTCCTTCACCTGCACAACCGTGCGCAATCCCCTTTCAGGCAGTGAATGCTAGGTTAACGGCATCTTTTTTACGCTGCATTTCGTATGCCGCTAATCTGAGTAAGGGTGCTGAAATAATGGCAAGTGAATTTTTCTCCAGCCCGCGGGTATATTTTGGCAACGGGTCAGTCAACGTGTTAAGCCGCCTGAATAACAAAAAAGTCGCGATCGTCACGGATGAATTTATGCTGACTTCGGGCAGAACGGCGTATGTGACTGACCAGATGCCGCAGGCAACGGTATCGATATACGGCAAGGTCAGACCGGATCCGGGTACGGATATTTTGCTGGAGGGGGCGGCGCAGTTTAAAGCCTTCAGGCCGGATGTGATTATTGCACTGGGCGGGGGATCATCCCTTGATGCCGCCAAAGGTATCAGGGTCACGCTGGAGGACCATTATCAGCAGACTGGCGGTCAGTCAAAGAGCATTGAGCTGATTGCCATTCCTACCACCAGCGGTTCCGGGTCCGAGGTGACTTCTTACGCGATCATTTCCGACCCGCAGAATGGCCGCAAATATCCGCTGGTTTCGCAGGCGCTGGTGCCGGATACCGCTATTCTCGACTCGGAACTGGTGCTGAGTCTACCGCGGCATATCGCCGTTGATACCGGAATGGACGTGCTGACGCATGCCATCGAGGCGCTGGTTTCAACGGGTGCCAATGATTTCAGCGACGCCCTGGCCGAAAAAGCCATTGCCATCACGTGGCAGTCTCTGCCGCAGATTTATGCTGATGAAAAAAACGTCGCAGCGCGTACGCATATGCATAATGCCTCCTGTATGGCGGGCATGGCATTTAACTCGGCGGGACTGGGTCTGGTGCATGGTATGGCGCATGCTGTCGGCGGCATGTTGCATATTGCGCACGGTAAAATTAACGCCATGCTGTTGCCGTTAGTCATTGAATTTAACGCCGCGCACGCCTCACCCGAAACCACTGCCCGTTACTGCCAGTGTGCCAGGATGATTCCGGGTATTGCCCCCGCTGAACCGCAACAGATGATTTCCCAACTGGTGGAGAAAATCCGTCAGCTCAATCTGCAGTTTGGTATTCCCCGCACGTTAAGAGAGCTCGGCACGGATTTAGCCGTATTTGAAACAATGCGTCTGTCCCTGACAGAAACCGCGTTAGCGGATGGTTGCACTGCTTCCAACCCTTACACGCCTTGCGGGCGGGATATAGACCAGTTGCTTTCCTGTATCGCTGAAACCGGCGAATACCCTGCACCGCAGTTTACCGTGCCGGTCGGGATTTCTAACCGTCACGTGCATCTGTGCCGTGAAGATATGGATGTTCTTTTCGGTTACGGCTCGACGCTGACATGCCTGAAAAAAGTCAGGCAACCCGGTCAGTTTGCTGCTGAAGAAACCGTGACACTCCGCACCCCGAAAGGCGAAATCGCGAATGTCCGGGTGCTCGGACCGCTGCGCAGCACCACGCAGATCGAGATTTCGGTAGCCGATGGTTTTGTGCTCGGGGTGAAGGCACCGGTCAGAATGTCCGGTGACCTGGAAAACTCACCGGGTATTGAACTTGTCGGGCCGAAAGGGCGCGTCAGTAAATCACAGGGAACAATTGTCGCCTGGCGTCATATTCATATTTCGCCACAGGAAGCGGCACGCTACGGCCTGCGCGAGGGTATGGAAATTGATTTAGAGGCACAGGGGCAACGTGCGGGCATTCTCAGCCACGTTCTGGTGCGGATCAGCGCCGGTGCGGTGCTGGAATTGCATATTGATGTGGAGGAAGCCAATGGCCTGGGGCTGCGCAACGGCGATCTGGTATTCCGGTCTGGCCGGGGATCTCACCTGTGACTCCTGGAGAACGCCAGCGTTTATCTCGCCTGATCGACCGGTCAATTGCCGGTTTACTGGTGCGCAAGCGTGCTGCGTTGAAGGCCGGAGGCAAAACCGTGCGTGTGCTGATCAGCGGGGACGATCTGACGACATTGCCGATGACGCTGCAAAGCCTGCGGGCACTGGACAATGCGGGTTATGCGCTACGTGTGGCGTTTTCACATAGTGCGAGCCAGTCCGGCCTGAAAGCAGCATTACTGCCTGACATCGATCCGTTATACCTCGCTGATGATTTTGCTCCGCTGACCGCTGAGGTTGTCGACAGTCTGTATTTACCCGCACTTTCCACCAACAGCCTGAGCAAAATTGCGCTGGGTATCCGCGACAATCTCGCGACTGTGCAGGTTTTCCATGCACTGAGCACTAAGACGCCGGTGATAGTCACCCTGAACCCTGAACTTATGCATCTCGGTGACAGTGGCTTTGCGCTGCCGTTGCAGGTGAGGCTGGAGCAATACATCGACACCCTCAGGCAATACGGCATCGCGGTAACGGGCAGCGGAGAAAGCGTCTGTCAAAAACGGCTGATCACGCTGAACGATATCCGTCTTCACCGCGTGACAGACGTTTTACGTATTGGCCGCAACACGCTGATTACGCCTGCTGCGCAGGATGAAATTCGCCGACAGAACATCACCGTGATCCGGTGAAAGGGGAGGAGTTATGTATCTGGCAAAAGTGACCGGTGCGCTGGTCTCCACCACCAAACACATCTCGTTAAACGGGGCCAAATTACTGATGGTTGCCCGGCTTGATGAGCATTATCAGCCCACCGGCAGTGCTCAGGTGGCGGTGGATTTCGTCGGTGCGGGAAATGGCGAAATCGTCATTATTTCCACCGGCAGTTCAGCGCGTATGAGCAACAGCAAAGAGCATTCTGTGATTGATGCAGCCGTGGTCGGCATTGTCGATCCACAGGATCTCTCCTGAGGAACCCCTATGTCTGAACAATTGGACAGCTGGATAAGCGCGGCCATTTCCCGACAGCAAGCCGGACAACGGCATGCGCTGACCCTTGACGACTGTGCGTTGCTGGCCC
The DNA here is from genome assembly GCF_019049695.1 of Rahnella perminowiae. NCBI lineage: Bacteria > Pseudomonadati > Pseudomonadota > Gammaproteobacteria > Enterobacterales > Yersiniaceae > Rahnella > Rahnella perminowiae. The sequence continues at coordinate 152,042 of NZ_JAFMOT010000180.1, read as the reverse complement.
GGTTTGCGCAAGAAGAAGCGCAGGCCATTGGTGTGCCGGTGGTGTTCAGCCTGGCCGACGCCAGCGGGCATCAGCGGTATTTTTTCAGCATGGAGAATGCATTGCTGGTAAGCCACCGCCTTGCGCCCGAAAAAGCGCTGACAGCCGTGGTGCTGAAAATGTCCACTCACCAACTCGCCGCGCTGATCCAACCGGGCGCAGCGCTTTACGGGTTGCAGCATCAGAGCGGTATTTGCTGCATTGGCGGCGGTTTACCGTGCTGGTCACAGGGCGTGTTACTTGGCGGGATTGGCATCAGTGGTGGCACGGTGGAACAGGATCTGACGGTTGCACGCAATACATTGCGCCGTTTCAGCACAGCCCGTTTCGCACTCATAACTGAAAATGATTAACAGGGGTCAATATGTCCTTCGGTTCACTGGTTTTGGTTATCAATTGCGGGTCATCCTCGCTGAAGTTTTCGTTGATCGCGTCTGAGACGGGCACGCCGGTTCTCTCCGGACTGGCAGAAAGGCTGGGGCTGGATAATGCCAGCATGACGTTGAAAGACTGCCACGGGCAGAAAACCCGCGTCGCGCTGAGTGAAGCCAGCCATGTTTGCGCACTGAAAGTGCTGTTCATGGAACTGACTGAACGTCGGTGGTTGCCAGTGGTGCGGGCCATCGGACACCGTGTCGCCCACGGCGGCAGCGAATTCAAACATTCGGTACGCCTGACGTCTGAAGTGATTGAAAAAATCCGCACACTGTCGGCGCTGGCACCGCTGCATAACCCGGCTAATCTGACCGGCATCGAAGCGGCCATTGCACTGTTGCCCCTGGTGCCACAGGTCGCGGTGTTCGACACGGCGTTTCATCAGACGCTGCCTGCGGCGGCGTACACTTATGCGATCCCGCTGGAATATCAGCGGCGTTATCAGGTGCGGCGTTACGGTTTTCACGGCACCTCTCACCGTTATATTGCGGGCGAAGCGCTGAGCATGCTGGAACTAGACCCTGAAGATCACGGCATTTTGATTGCCCATCTCGGCAACGGTTCTTCGGTATGTGCGGTGCAGAACGGACGCAGCGTGGATACCTCGATGGGCATGACGCCGCTTGAAGGGCTGGTGATGGGTACGCGCTGCGGCGATCTGGATTTTGGTGCAGCGGCGCATATCGCGGCCAGTACCGGCCAGAGTATCGACGCGCTGTACAAAATGGTGAATAACCAGTCCGGCCTGCTTGGGATATCCGGTCTTTCCAGCGATTGCCGCACGTTACAGGATGCGCGCAGCCAGGGCGACAAGCGGGCGACACTGGCGATTGATGTGATGGTTCACCGGCTGGCACGCCATCTGGGTGCGCATCTGACATCTCTGAAACGTCTTGATGCTCTGATCTTTACCGGCGGGATTGGTGAGAATTCGGCGCTGATCAGGGAACTGACGCTTGAACGCCTTGGCGTATTGGGGCTGAAGCTGGACTCACATAAAAACCAGCAAACCTGCGGCGGAAGGGCCGGTGTGATATCGCCACAAAACTCTCCTTATGTGGCGGTGATCCCGACTGATGAAGAAAAAATGATTGCGCTGGATGCGCTGGCAATTTGTCACGCACAGACAGTGAATAAATAAGAAAACAGAGAGATTTTCTTGTCCGGCTCCCTGAAGAAATAACAAGAAAGTCCGGCTGGCGGGCAAAACATTTGGTCATGAAATCTTTATTATCATCCTGCGTGAAGAATTTGCCGGCAGGATAAACATACGCGGGCTGGCGGTCTGTATTAATAACGCCTGCGTTAATTAACGTCCCCACTCATTATTCGAGGTTTTTATGCAACAAGAAGCATTAGGTATGGTTGAAACAAAAGGTCTGGTTTCTGCAATTGAAGCGGCAGATACCATGGTGAAATCTGCCAATGTCACGTTGGTCGGTTATGAAAAAATAGGTTCAGGGCTGGTTACGGTAATGGTGCGCGGCGATGTTGGCGCGGTTAAAGCGGCGACTGATGCCGGTTCTGCGGCAGCACTCAAAGTGGGCGAACTGGTCTCTGTGCATGTTATTCCGCGTCCGCATATCGAAGTGGAAAAAATCCTGCCAAAAGCCGTTGGTTAATAACCTCAGAGGATACTGACCATGAGAGATAATCTTGTTGAGCAGATTATATCTGAAGCAGTGAATCAGCAGACCAGTGAAAATGCCGGAGATAAAAAAGCCGCCAGTATTGCGGGCTGTGGTTTAACGGAATTCGTCGGAACCGCTCTCGGACATACTATTGGTCTGGTTATTGCCAATGTCGATAATCAATTACATGACGTCATGAATATCGACAAGAAATATCGCTCTATTGGTATTCTTGGCGCCAGAACCGGTGCGGGCCCGCATATTTTTGCGGCCGACGAAGCGGTGAAAGCCACCAACAGTGAAATATTATCGGTTGAACTTGCGCGTGATACGCAAGGGGGCGGCGGACATGGGTGCTTAATTATTTTCGGTGCATCTGATGTGTCTGATGTCCGCCGTGCCATTGAAGTGGCGCTGTCTGAAATTGAACGCACCATGGGCGATGTGTACGGTTCACCGGCGGGACACCTTGAATTCCAGTACACCGCCCGCGCCAGCTTTGCGCTGAATAAAGCTTTTGGTGCACCTGTCGGTAAAGCCTTTGGCATGACCTGTGCCTCGCCTGCGGCCATCGGCGTAGTGATTGCCGATGTGGCGGCCAAATCGGCGGTGATCGAACCGGTGGGTTACGCCAGTCCGTCAAAAGGCACCAGCTTCAGTAACGAAGTCATTTTCACCTTTGCCGGTGATTCCGGTGCGGTGCGTCAGGCAGTGATTGCCGCGCGTGAAGTGGGGCTGCAACTGCTTGCCACGCTGGATCCGTCACCGATCAGTTCCACCACCAAACCCTATATTTGAGGGTTAACCTTGCGAAGTGACGTGCAGTAAGGAATTAACAGCATGAATGATATTGAAATTGCTCAGGCGGTCTCCAGCGTGCTGAGCAGGTTTACCAAAATGACGCCGGAGAGTGCGATAATAAACAGTGCTGCAGAGACCGCGCCGCCGCCTGCGCCGGAACGCCCTCCGGCACCGGCCAGCGCCTCTCTCAACGCCATTGTTGCCAGAGCGCTGGCGCAGAAACGGGTCACGACGATCCCGTCACCGGCCTGCGAACCGGGTAATGGCGCATTTGCATCAATGGATGAAGCCATCGCCGCAGCGGTGCTCGCGCAGGTTCAGTATCGCCACTGTCTGATGCAGGAGAGGGCGACATTTGTTCAGGGTATCCGCGATGTTTTCCTGCAGGAACCGGTCTTACAGACTATTTCGCGTATGGCAGTGGAAGAAACCGGCATGGGGAATTACGCCGATAAGCTGACTAAAAATCGTGTTGCTGCGCAGAAAACACCGGGGCCGGAAGACCTCATTACCGGCGCGCTGAGCGGCGACAGCGGGCTGACCCTGACGGAGTTTTCTGCCTACGGGGTAATCGGTTCAATCACGCCGACCACCAATCCGACAGAAACCATTATCAACAACAGTATCGGCATGCTGGCGGCGGGAAATTCCGTGGTGTTCAGCCCGCATCCTCGCTCACGCAAGGTTTCCCTCTATTGCGTGGAACTGATTAACCACAAACTCGCCAGTCTGGGCGCACCGGCCAATCTGGTGGTGACTGTTACGCAGCCTTCCATCGACAACACCAGCACCCTGATTAGTGATCCGCGCATCAACATGCTGGTGGCCACCGGCGGCCCGGCGATTGTGAAAACGGTAATGTCATCCGGCAAAAAAGCCATTGGCGCGGGGGCCGGGAATCCGCCTGTGGTCGTCGATGAAACCGCCGATATCGAAAAGGCCGCCCGTGACATCATCTGCGGATGCAGTTTCGATAACAATCTGCCGTGTGTGGCGGAGAAAGAAGTCATTGTTGTCAATCAGGTTGCGGATTATCTGATCCATTGCATGAAGAAAAGTGGCGGTTATCTGCTGGGTGACAAAGCGCTTCTTCGCCAGATGGAGTCACTGGTACTGAACGAGAAAGGTACCGGCCCGGACACCGCCTTTGTGGGTAAAGATGCACGCTATATCCTGCAGCAACTGGGCATCATTGCGCCGGAAGACACCAAAGTGATCCTGGTGGAAACGGCGAAAAATCATCCATTTGTGGTACATGAACTGATGATGCCGGTGTTGCCGGTGGTGCGGGTCGATAACGTCGATGAAGCCATCGAACTGGCGGTGCAGGTCGAGCATGGCAATCGCCATACCGCCATCATGCATTCCACCAATGTCGAAAAGCTCACCAAAATGGCACGTCAGATCCAGACTACGATTTTTGTGAAAAATGGGCCTTCCTATGCCGGGCTGGGTGTTGGCGGCGAAGGGCATGCCACGTTTACCATTGCCGGACCGACCGGAGAAGGGCTGACGTCGGCGCGTTCTTTCGCCAGAGCCCGTCGCTGCGTGATGGTCGAGGCCCTTAACGTCAGATAAGGCGCGGCGATGAAAAAACGCATCATAAACGCACCCACGCCGGACATCGTGGCAATGATAAAACGCAGGATGCCCGGGGAATTTCGTTCACGGCTTGATCTTATCCGTATCGATGCGATTGGCATGATTATGTTACCGGTGCCGGATCTTTATTTCTATGCAGATGCCGCCAGTAAAAGTGCCAATGTGGTGGTCTCGGAAATATTCGGCAGTTGCCCGCAACATATTACAACACTGGCCATATTCGGTGAAGTCGCCGCCGTGAATGAAGCCATGCGAATAATAGAAGACGACAACAATAATACGGCTTTCTGATTATACGCTGATAAAAACGATTACTGCCGCAAGGTTTAATAATTAATTTCGGGAGTTATTCTATGTTAGAGAAAGGCTTTTCTAATCCGACCGAACGTGTTGTAAGACTCAAAAATATGATCCTGCATGCTAAACCCTATGTAGAATCTGAGCGCGCCGTATTAGCGACGGAGGCTTATAAAGAAAATGAACAACTGCCTGCCATTATGCGCCGGGCACGCGTGGTCGAAAAAATATTTAATGAGCTGCCGGTCACTATTCGTCCTGACGAACTGATTGTCGGTGCGGTGACCATTAATCCTCGCTCTACCGAAATATGCCCTGAATTCTCTTATGACTGGGTGGAAAAAGAATTTAATACTATGGAGCACCGGGTCGCCGATCCGTTTATTATTCCGGAAAAAACGGCTGACGAACTTCACGAAGCTTTTAAATACTGGCCGGGTAAAACCACCAGTTCGCTGGCCGCATCTTATATGTCGGAAGGCACCAAAGAAAGCATGGCCAGCGGCGTATTTACCGTAGGTAACTATTTCTACGGCGGTGTCGGACATGTGAGTGTAGATTACGGAAAAATACTGAAAATCGGTTTTCGCGGCATTATTAATCGGGTGAGCTGCGAACTGGAAAATCTGGATCGTTCAGAACCGGGATATATTAAAAAAGAACAATTCTATAACGCGGTAATAATCAGTTATCAGGCAGCTATCACTTTTGCGCACCGTTACGCGCAGGAAGCTACGCGTCTGGCACAGCTGGAAAGCAATCCGGCACGTAAACGCGAACTGGAACAGATTGCGCAAAACTGTAGCCGTGTACCGGAAAACGGTGCCACTACGTTCTGGGAAGCGTGCCAGACCTTCTGGTTCCTGCAAAGCATGTTGCAGATTGAATCCAGCGGGCATTCTATATCGCCGGGGCGTTTTGACCAGTATATGTACCCATATCTGGCTGCCGATACCTCCATTTCGAAAGAGTTTGCCCAGGAACTGGTGGATTGTTGCTGGATAAAGCTCAACGATATCAACAAGACCCGCGACGAAATTTCTGCCCAGGCGTTTGCCGGATACGCCGTGTTCCAGAACCTGTGCGTCGGCGGTCAGACTGAAGACGGCCGTGATGCCACCAACCCGCTGACTTACATGTGCATGGAAGCGACGGCGCATGTGCGTCTGCCGCAACCGTCGTTCTCTATTCGCGTCTGGCAGGGTACGCCGGATGAATTCCTGTTCCGCGCCTGTGAACTGGTACGCATGGGGCTGGGCGTTCCGGCGATGTACAACGATGAAGTGATTATCCCGGCGCTGCAAAACCGTGGTGTCTCCCTGCACGATGCCCGTGATTATTGCATCATTGGCTGCGTGGAGCCGCAGTCGCCGCACCGCACCGAAGGCTGGCACGATGCGGCATTCTTCAATGTGGCAAAAGTGTTGGAAATCACGCTCAACAATGGCCGCGCTGGCAACAAACAGTTAGGGCCGGTGACCGGCGAAATGACCGGATACACCAGCATTGATGATTTCTTTACCGCCTTCAAAAAACAGATGGTGCATTTCGTGCATCAGCTGGTGGAAGCCTGTAACAGTGTAGATATCGCCCATGGCGAGCGCTGCCCGTTGCCGTTCCTTTCCGCGCTGGTCGATGACTGTATCGGTCGCGGTAAGTCGTTACAGGAAGGCGGCGCGATCTACAACTTTACCGGCCCGCAGGCCTTTGGTATCGCTGACACCGGGGACTCCGTTTATGCCCTCCGGAAACAAGTCTTTGAAGACCGCAAACTGACACTGACTGAACTGAAAAGCGCACTCGACACTAACTTTGGTCATGCAGTCGGCTGCGCACCTCACGCGGCAGACGGTAAGTCATCGCTGGGAGAACAGGAAATTCATGAGATGGTGAAACGTATCATCGAACAGCATGGTTCACTGGATCCGACGGCGATCAAAAATGAAGTTTACCGTCAGCTTGCCAGCGGCACTTCCGCAGCTCCGGCAGGGAGCAACTCACGTTTCGAAGAGATCCGACACATTCTTGAAAATAGCCCATGCTTCGGGAACGACATCGATGAAGTGGATCTCGTGGCACGTGAATGTGCGCTGATTTACTGCCAGGAAGTCGAGAAATATACCAACCCGCGCGGCGGTCAGTTTCAGGCCGGTATCTATCCGGTTTCTGCTAACGTCTTGTTCGGCAAAGACGTGGCAGCACTGCCGGACGGACGCATGGCGAAAGAACCATTGGCCGACGGCGTTTCACCGCGTCAGGGTAAAGATACCCAGGGGCCAACCGCAGCAGCTAATTCAGTGGCCAAACTCGATCACTTCATTGCCTCTAACGGCACGCTTTACAACCAGAAATTCCTGCCGTCGTCACTGGCCGGAGAACAGGGTTTGCGCCATTTCAGCGGGCTGGTACGTAACTACTTTGATAAGAAAGGGATGCACGTCCAGTTCAATGTCATCGACCGCAAAACCCTGATCGAAGCGCAGAACAATCCGCAGCAACATCAGGATCTGGTGGTACGCGTCGCCGGTTACAGTGCGCAGTTTGTGGTGCTGGCGAAAGAAGTGCAGGACGACATTATCAGCCGCACAGAACAGCAATTCTGATTAGCTACCTTCACGGGCTATGTACAACACATGGCCCGTTTTTTAAATAACCTGTGGCGCTGATGGCGGGTAAAGTTATGAATAAAGTCGATTACGAAACGGAAGGCGTATTATTTAATATTCAGCGCTATTCTCTGCATGACGGACCGGGTATCCGCACCATTCCTTTTTTTAAAGGCTGTCCGCTGGCCTGCAAATGGTGCAGTAATCCGGAATCACAACATCCGCAACCGGAATTATTATTTAAAAAGAGTGATTGTATTCGTTGCGGTAAATGTATTGAAGTCTGCCGGCAACAGGCATTATCCGTTAATAACGCTTCTTTTATAGATCGTGAACGGTGTATTGATTGTGGTAAATGCACCCAGGTCTGCCCGACTCAGGCACTGGAAATGAAAGGTAAACGCATGACGGTGGCGGAAGTGATGCGGGAATTGCAGAAAGAAGAAAATTTGTACCGGCGTTCAGGTGGCGGGATCACGCTCTCCGGCGGAGAACCCCTGGCGCAGCCTGCGTTTGCCCGGGAATTGCTGAAAGCCTGTAAGGAGAAGGGCTGGCACACGGCGATGGAAACGACCGGCTTCGCCACAACCGAGGTAATTGCTGACGTTTTCCCTTATGTCGATCTGGCGCTGACTGACATCAAGGCGATCAACCCGGCAGTGCATCAGGCCAATACCGGTATGGATAACCGCCAGATCCTGGAAAATCTGTTACGTATTTCTTTCATGACAAAAACCATAGTGCGTATACCGGTGATCCCGGGGGTGAATGATAATACGGAAGAAATACGTCATATCGTGAAATTTGCGCGACTGATGTCCCATGTCGATACTTTGCATTTATTGCCGTATCACGCTTTTGGCGAAAATAAATATAATCTGCTTGGGCGTATTTATCCGATGGGGGACGTGGAAAGTATTGCTGGATCCAAAATGGAATTATTAAAAAAAGAAGTGGAGTCGTCCGGTTTTCATTGCCATATCGGCGGCTGAGTTTCCGGTCAGGATATTCAGCTTTTCAAAAATATAATCAAAATAAGGTCGTTGTATGCATGATTCAGTGAAGACGCCATGTATTGCGGAATTTCTCGGTACCGGCTTATTTTTGTTTTTCGGCATCAGTTGTCTGGCAGCAGTGAAAGTGGCGGGGGCCAGTTTCGGTTTGTGGGAAATCTGTATTGTATGGGGGCTGGGGATTTCACTGGCCGTCTATCTCACGGCGGGCATTTCCGGCGCACACCTTAATCCGGCGATCACGATAGCCTTGTGGCTGTTTGCCCGTTTTCCCGCGCGTAAAGTAATACCCTATATTATAGCGCAGGTGGCTGGCGCTTTCGGTGGTGCGCTGCTGGCGTACATGTTCTATCACAACTTGTTTGTTAATTTTGAAAACGCCAATCATATGGTGCGCGGCAGCGTGGAAAGCCTGCAACTGGCCAGTATATTCAGTACCTATCCGTCGGCGGCGATAAGCGTGTGGCAGGCGGCGTTTATTGAAATGGTTATCACCTCAATTCTGATGGGGCTGATTATGGCGCTGACCGACGACGGTAACGGTGTGCCGCGTGGTCCGCTGGGGCCGTTGCTGATTGGCATTTTGGTCGCCGTTCTCGGCGCATCAACCGGCCCGCTGACCGGTTTTGCCATGAACCCGGCGCGTGATTTTGGCCCTAAATTGTTCAGCTTCTTCGCGGGCTGGGGCAACATCGCCATGACCGGTGGTCGCGACATTCCCTATTTCCTGATCCCGATTATTGCTCCGGTGATCGGTGCCTGCCTGGGCGCTGCGGTATATCGCCTGTGTATCGGTAAAAACCTGCCGGGAAACGCACCGGTGGCGGATGTCGCCAAATCTTAGGCTTTTCTAACCCAACCAATAAAAAACGGCGGTGCAGTGGCATCGCCGTTTTTTATGTGCAGGTAACGCTTATTTTCTACGGTTGCCGCGACGGGATTTTTGGCTTTTGTTCACGATGACCGGCGCTTCCTCTTCCTTCTTCACTTCTTCCTGAAAATCCATGCATGAGTACGGAGCTGGCGTTGCTTCCACATTAACCACGGGTATGCTTTGCGGATCTTTCTGCGTTGTGAACGTAGATTTAGCGGGCGTCATGCCGGTGGTTTCTGTGGAATAAATCATGCTTTCAAGATATTGCGCCGTGCGGGCAATCACCTTGTGCGCAAAGACTGTGCCGACTTTGCTGGCTGCCATCACTCCCGCCGCGATGGCCGCGTTGACTGCGCCGACTTCGCCTGCCAGTTTGACGGTAACCAGACCGCCGCCCTGAGTGAGTTCATAACCGACCAGCGTGACGTGCGCGGATTTCATCGCGGCATCCGCAGCTTCCACCGCAGCGGCCAGACCGACAGTTTCAATTAATCCCAAACTTTGTCCGGGCATAGATCGCTCCTGTTACCAGATTCATAGTGAAGTGCGTCGCAAACGGCCTGACGGTAACGCGGGTCGAGGATCCTGCAACAGATACGCTCTGAAGTTGTGTCACGTTGTTCAACGGCTCACCTATGGTAGAGGCGGCCGGTGAAAGCGACGTACACTATCTTGCGGACAGGGGGGATTTTTTTGCCCTCACGCTGAGTGCGCGTACAGAATTAACCGGTCTGCGCATTAAGCAGGTACAGGCGCGACGATTTTACGAAAATCAGACGGGGCCATACCGGTTTCCTTTTTGAATATCCGGCAGAAATAGTTGGCATCCTGCCAGGAAAGCTCCAGCGCAATGGTATTGATCCTCAGGTCACTGCACTGAAGCAGCGATTTGGCAACGTTTATCTTGCGGCCGGCGATGTAGTTTGAGAAACCGGCGCCGGTCATTTTCTTAAACGCCCGGCTCAGATAACAGGAACTGACAAAGGATCGTGCGGCAATGTCGTCGAGCGTCAGGTTATCAAGAATGTTTTTTTCGATGTGGAATTTTGCGCGATCGATAAAGCTCATCGAGCCAGTGAAGTGCTTAAGTGCATGGTCGAAAACCGTTTCCCCGATGCTCAGCAGCCGGGACATGATGCGGTAGTAGGTGCTGGCGGAAATACCGGACTGGCTGATTTCCTGGATTAGCGCCGTCACTGTCTTTGCCGCTGGCTGGCCTTTCTCCCCCCATGATATGAGGTGCTGATGCATTAATTCGAGCACATCTGTCAGTATTTTGCGCTGGCTTATGGCGGATGGCGTGGCAGCGCAGGTATTATCCAGTGCGTCAAACAGGAAGTTATGCCACTGAGGATAATCGCAGCGTTCGATCATCGTACCGACGGTTTGTTTCAGCGCCCGCGACGCCACAATATCCACATCACTGACGTCGAGGGTTTTACGAATGGCATCGGTCAGGGTGCTTTTCTTCACCGGCTTCAGCAAATAATCATCCACTTTCAGGTTGAGCATGCTGCGCACAAGATCAAAATCATCGTTGGCCGTGGTGACAATCACTTTGGTACTGGCGCTTTTGGTCCGCAGATATTCAATCACCTGATTACCATTGGGTAGCGGAATATTAATATCGACCAACATCATGTCGATTTGATCAAGCTTGTCGATCAGCTGGATGGCTTTCTTGCCGGTACTGGCTTCATGTACTATGGAATTACCGACGGACTCAGACACAATCCGCCGCAAAGATTCAGATTCAATGAGTTCATCTTCTACAATCACAATATTGTACATGCTCACGTCTCCGTTTATCAGGCTTGCAGCATGGGGAATTTCAGGGTGATGGTGGTTCCCCTTTGTGGCTGATGGAGGCTGGAAATGCCCAGTCCATAGCTTTCACCAAATAACAGCTGAAGCCGGTTTTTTATATTATTAATACCGATGCCGCCTTTCTGGCGATTTTCATCACCGGATAAAATGTTGGCAATGTCGGCTGGTGAAATACCGTCGCCGTTGTCGGTCACCTGCAGAATGACATCATGCCCGTCGTCATTGGCGCTGATGCGTAGCCAGCTGGGGGTGTCACGCGGTTCGACGACGTAATTGAAAAAATTCTCGACCAGGGGCTGCAATATCAAAAACGGGCAGACGACTTCCGCATACTTTTCAGGAATATCGCACTGATAATCAAAACGGTCATTCATGCGCACTTTCTGAATCGACATATAACTGGTGACATAATTAATTTCATGCCGCAGCGTAATCAGGCCATGATTACTTTTACGCAGCAAATAACGCATCATGTCCGAGAAGTCATGTACCATGTTTTCTGTCCGCTGAGCATTTTCCAGATATGCCAGGCGGCCAATGGTATTTAATACATTAAAGAGAAAGTGCGGGTTAATCTGATATGACAGGGCTTTAAATTCTGCCTCATGCAGTGAACGTTCTGTTTCCACTCTTTTACGTAATTCGTCAGTAAGTTCCAGATCTTTCCTGTGCAGTTCGCGCTGAATATTATTGGTATGCGCCTGTTCCACCAGATAAGAAGAGACGTGCAGTAACGTGGAGGCCGTAGATTCAAAACGATCATATGGCATACGTTTAGCGTCCTGATGTAAATCGATCAGCCATGCATTCTCTTTCCATATTTGGTTGTTATCGAGGATATAAGGAATGGTGCGCTCTTTCTCCTCCTCGACTTTCACCTGACCGGAAATAAATGCCCCGAGATAATGATCGTTTATCATGATCGGCACGGCGAACTCAACAAACCCGCAGTAGCAGCGGTAAACTACCGGTTTTCCGGCCCGCATAGCGGCCCGGCCACCGGCATTATCACTTTCGTAACAATGCGTTGCCAGAGATGGGTTACACCTTGAACGGGCGCAAAAATCTGAAAAACCACTCGCCTGCGTGACCGGCACACCATCCTGATCGACGACGACTAAAGCAATCATCATTGATTTACTGAAATTATCCTGGAGGGTTTGAAGTCTTTTTATATCAAGAAACTCATGCAATTTATATTTGTTATTCATTACGATTACCTGTAGTGGTAATTGAAATCATTCACTATATCAATATACAGGAAATCATCTGCGGGTATTTTGAAACCCGTCACAGCGGAACAAATTTAATTAGCCGAGGATGTTAACTTACATGAGGTTATGTTAATTAATACGGAAGTTAGGGCAGTAAGCGGAGAGAGCAGTACAGGAGTGGCAGGACCTGATTTTTATTGGTGCAGTCTCTGAAGGAGGATGATAAAATTACGGGAGGACAATGATATGTAGAGCATAAGGAGATCAAAATGCCATTTTTTCCGCCATTCAAAAAGCAGTTTGAGGAAGGGGATTTGGTTTACGGGATGCATGAGCAAAGGGGGATGTATTCTAATAAATTCGAATTTTTCAAAAATTCGGCTACCCCGAAGAATATTTCAACGATAGACCAATATGCCGCGACAAAGGTTGAACAGACGCTCCAGCATAAATACGAGAGAGTAAAGCCTTTAAAGCAGGCTGACTATTTGCGTACGTTATCCTCTCATTCAAAATATAAAACAATATGTGAGGCCCAAGGTTTTAATATGAATGGCAGAGCAGTACATCATCACCAGGTTATTGGGAGAAAGTGTAAGGCAGGATTATTTTGGGTTTCTACGTTACAGGATAATACCACGGTTCATTTTATTCTTGATGAAATAGATTTGAATATGGTGGCAGAAAAGTCTCATCCGAGGGATCAGCACGGGAGATCTTTCACGGGCGTGGAGTTAAGATGGATATATCGAAACAGGCATAATCCTCAGGTAATGAAAAAGATCCAGTTCTGGTTAAAAGGTTCTCCGACTGTACCACCCTGGGCGAGTGATAACAGCGGGTTCTGGCAGCAATATATTCCTCGCTCAGAACCAGACTGGTCAGCATCGTTATCGAGATTATTTCATTTAGCGTAGCGGTAGCGTTCCATAATTAATCTGTGTAAAAGGCGGGGAGCGCCAGTGCAATTTAGGGGTTAAAAAGCATTGCGGCTGTTCTACGGGTTGTTCATTCATCAGCCCACTTATCATACTAAAGCAGTGCATGGCCAGTTCACGGCAGTCCTGTGCGACCGTGTCAATTTTCACAGACAGGGAGTCATAAAGATAATGGTCGTCAAAACTGCACAGGTGGATATCACTCTCCAGCAACTGATGCTGGCTCATATATCGCAAAACACCTTCCATCAAGCCACATGACGCAACGAAGAGGGCTTTGGGCGGGCGTCCAAGGCGGGCACAAAGTTGCGCAAACATTTCATAACCGGAGCTGGGATGGTAATTACCATACAGAACCCAATCGGGATTCAGGCTGACACCTGCACGTTGCAGCCCAAGCTGATAACCCGCGAGACGGTCACGGGTCGGTGAAATTCGCGGCTGTCCACCGAGAAAATAAAACTCATCACGCTGGATTTGGGCTATCCGGGAGACCAGCTCTGCTGAAGATTCTATGGCTTCACAGACAACCATAGGGAGCTGTGTGTCCTGCATATGGCGGTCAAATAAGACTACGGGTAATTGCTGACTGATTTTTACGTATTCCGCATCACTGAGCATGCTTGATGCCACAATCAGCCCGTCGACCTGCCGCTGGATAAGGTTATTAACAACCATCGTTTCCTGGCTGGTGTTTTCATCCGTACAGGCAATCAGCAACTGCATGCCGTTCTCACGACAAAGCATTTCAAGTTCGTTAGAGCAGGCGGCAAATCCATAGTTGGTCATTTCCGGCACCACCAGCCCAAGCGTGAAGCTGCGGGTGACATTGAGCGAACGGGCGTGAATGCTCGGCTGATAATGATGTTCTGCTGCCACGGCGAGTACCCGATCCCGGGTGAGATCGGAGATACGAAACTTCTTGCTGTGTCCGTTAAGCACCTGGCTGGCAGTCGATTTCGACACGCCAGCCAGTTCGGCTATGCCACTGATAGTGATGCGTTTGGTCTTTTTCACTGCGCCATATTCTGTTATCCGAAAGGGCATTTATTCTATCACGCATTCAGCCAACGACCAGTGGCGCAGCGCAATCTGATGAGAACCCCGTACGGTCAGTTGGGCAGGTAAAGCAGGGAAATAGCGTGAGGACATCACAGCTTCCCCGTCATTAATGAAAATCTCAAGGCTCGACGCATCGCTTAATACCGTCAGCTTGTGCAGCGCGCCGCGCCAGACACGGTGTTCCGGCAAACCAGTACGCCGGTTTTTTCGCGTTAAACGCAGCCATTCTCCGTCGAAGCTGAGCGTCATGTCGCCACCTAAATCCGCACTGAAAGCGTGTTCAGTGATAATTTCCGTCTCGGCTTTTGTGATGTCCAGATGAGGGCAATCGTCGGCAGTTCCCTGCCATGCCTGCTCATCACGACGGAGTTGTTGCAGTTCCCGTGCCGGTTTTTGCATGATTTTACCCGCCACCATCGTCAGTTCGCGCGGGCAGGTCATTGTATGCAGCCAGCCATTTTGTATTGTCGGCTGGAAAAATTCATCACTGTCCGGTATGCCCATCCACCCGATGAGCAGGCGTCGCCCGTCATCCGTTTGCGTAGTTTGCGGCGCATAAAATTCGAACCCCAGATCTAACTCAGTGAATTCGCCGTGCTCAAGGGTCGCATTGTCGTAATCCAGTTGCCCGACAAAATAACCCGACTGGAACGTATTCAGATAACGGTCAGATTCCGCCGCTAAACCTTGCGGACAGCAAATCAGAATGTCGTTATCGCCCAGCCGGAATAAATCCGGGCATTCCCACATGTAGCCGAATTCACCCAGCCCGTGTAAACCTGAACCGGCCATTTCGCCGAGAAGATCCCAGGCTAATAAGTTGTCGGATCGTAACAATAATACTTTGCCCTGAAGGTTAAGATCCTGAGCCCCTAACACCATGTACCAGTGGTTTTCATGTCGCCAGACTTTGGGATCCCGGACATGTCCGGTATAACCTGCCGGCAGGGAGAGTACCGGGCCGGTTTTATCAAACTGGCCCTCTGTGTTTTCGCGTGCCAGACATTGAAATGCCGTGCGGCTGCCATCGGGATATTTCACATTACCGGTGTAAATGAGTGTCAGCTGGCCGTTATCGGTCACGGCTGAACCGGAATAGCATCCGTGGGTTTCGAATTCTTCTGACGGCACCAGCGCGAGCGGTTCATGCTGCCAGTGAAGCAAATCTGCTGAGCTCCAGTGCCCCCAGAACTTGGCACCGTGCGCGCAGGCCAGCGGATTCCATTGGTAGAATAAATGGAAACGTCCGTTATGCTGGATAAAACCATTCGGGTCATTGAGCAACCCGACCGGCGGAGCGAGATGCCAGCCGGGACGGTAAGGATCTGCCGCCGCGTTAACCTGACCCGCCACCACGCTGTGCAGCGCTTTTTTCAGCAATCCGGCTTCCGTCATTTTTCACTCTCCGTGTTGTATTTGAGCAGCAATGACAGCAGGAATGCGCTGCCAAAGGCAATCACCATCCCGATCAGATAGCTGAGAATCGAACTGGATTGCACGATGGCCAGCCCCGGAATACCGGTCAGACCAACCGCTGTCATATTGACATGCATTGCCACCACCCAGGCACCGCCGAGCGCACCGCCTGCCAGCGCCGCGAGGAAAGGTTTCATAAAGCGCAGGTTGATACCAAAAATTGCCGCTTCGGTGATGCCCAGCATCGCGGAGAAGGCCGAAGGCACCGCAATGGCTTTAATTTTTGCATCACGTGTTTTGAAATAGACGGCAAGACAGGCCCCGCCTTGTGCAACGTTGGCCATCGACCAGATAGGCAGCAGGAAATTTACGCCGATATGCGGATTCCCCAGCAAACCCGCTTCAATTGCATGGAAGCTGTGGTGAATACCGGTGATCACGATAACTGAATACAATCCGCCGAACACCAGCCCTGCCACCCAACCGGCATGGGAGATTAATGTGCTGAGAATAAACGAAATACCGTCACCGAGCGCACGACCCGCAGGGCCGATGATCAGGAAAGCGATAAAACCGGAAATGATGACCGTCAGGAACGGTGTCAGGATCAAATCCAGTGCATCGGGGATCACTTTGCGCAGGCGTTTTTCAATGAAGCTCATGAACCAGACGGCCAGTAAAACCGGGAAGACCGTGCCCTGATACCCGATCATCGCAATCTCAATACCAAAGAAATTCATGGTATGGAAACCACTGGCAACGCCCCAGGCATTGGTCAGCGCCGGATGTGTCAGAATACCGCCGAGGGTGGCACCGAGGAACGGATTGCCACCAAATTCCCGTGCGGCAGTAAAACCAATCAGGATCGGCAGAATGATAAATGCCGCCGAGCTGAACATATCAAGCATGATAAAAATCGCGCTCTCAGGGTTGGCCCAGCCGTAGGTCTTCACCATACCGAGCAGCCCCATCAGCAGGCCGGAGGCGACGATTGCCGGAATAATCGGCACAAAGATATTCGACAGTACGCGCGCAAGTCTCTGGAAGGGATTGAGTTTCCGTGCCGCGATATCGGCGGCTTCGGATTTACTTGATTCGCTGATACCGGCCACTTTAATAAACTCGGCGTACACCTTGTTCACTAACCCTGTACCGAAAATGATCTGAATCTGTCCGGCATTGCTGAAACAGCCTTTTACGCCTTCCACTTTTTCGATAGCACTTTTGTTGATCAGACTGTCATCTGCCAGCACCAGGCGCAGACGTGTGGCACAGTGTGCCGCGCTGGCAATATTGTCCTTCCCACCCAACAGCGGAAGCAGCTCAGTCGCGATTGCATTGATGTTCATAGAATCCCTTAATTTATCATTATCGTTAACGCCCGGTCAGGCCGGGCGCTTTTTTTGAATCAAACCCTGCTGTTTAGAACCAGGTTTCCATCTGGATGCCGAAATTCCACTGTCCGCCCGCTGTAAAGCCATCAGTACCAAAGGAATCGCTGGAGGAGTAACTGTCAAGTTCTTTGCTCCAGTCCATATAGGTGGCGAAGAAGCGTATTTCAGGACGGCTCAGCATGTTGCTGATATCGCCCACCTTGAAAGTCGGTGCAAAGGTTAGTTTGTAGAAACCCCCTTTCACTTTGTTGTAATCGCTGTAACCTTGCGGATCGAGATCCATATACTGATAGCTGCCTTCATACGCCAGCTCGAAATTCTCAGTAATTTGCTGGATCAGCCGGGTATTAAACGTCAGCCATTTATAGTTATCTCCGGAGACATAGCGGTCTTTACTCTGCTGAGCCAGAACAGCCGGTGCGATGCTCCAGTTTTTGCTGATCGGCGTGATACCGTATGTGGCCAGACGAAGCGTACTGGCATCGTCAGTCAGATGTCCGTCAGAGCCCAGTGCTTTCACCTCTGCTCCCAGCCCGTGACCATAAAGTAGTGCTGTTTTGGATGTCCCTTCACGCAGGCCGTAAAAACTGTCGCCGTGGTACGCCAGAAGGGTATGGAAGCCGGTATCCGCCGCATTGGTGACCCCCCTGGTGCCGGTATTTTCGCGATCCTGATTGTTTTTGGCCCGCAGCCCGCTTAGCATCCACTGGAAAGGTCCGGCATAGTTATTGGCCGTAACAATGTAATTCTCGATGCGGGTATCATCGCTATTCTTGTCTTCAAGATCGTCAAAGTTTCTTCCGTAGAGCGAGAAGTTACTTTTCAGGTTCTCCCCCCATTTAACGTCGTAAATCCCGCCGCCTGTGCCTGCCAGGAAGATGATGTCGGAATCAAGCCAGTGAATGTCGAAATTATCGCGGTCAAAGCGCTTACCCGCCCAGAGGGTGGAATCTTTCCAGGGGCCGCTGAACGTGGGTAAAGAACCGAGTTCAACAAAGGCCTGACGGATATTTAATTCACTGGTGGCTGCGGTCCAGTCGTTGTAGCTGCGCTGACCATCAGCCAGCATGACTTTGTAACGGGAGGTCGCGCCGCTGGCCATCGTCTGGTTATGCTCCAGATTCAGCTCGACGTAGGTATTATTTTCATTGCCCAGACGTCCTACCGCACCGCCAGTTTGCCCGGCAGGCGTAACATAAGGACCACTTTCTGTTGAGGTCCCCGAATCATTCATGATCACGCCTGAACGTGCATATCCCGTAAATTTGAACCCGCTGTTATCACTGCTGTTTTTATTGTTGTCAGCGACTAACGTTTCAGTACGTTTAGCCACCTCTGCTGTTTTTTGCCCGGTCGTCTCAACATCCTTCGCCACGAGCCGTGTCTGTTGTTCATTACTGGTTGTGCGCGCTTCCAGTGTTTTGACCTGCTGTTCAGCTTCAGTGGCACGTTTCTCTGCTTTGGCGGCGCGATTTTCGGCGACTTGTAGTCTTTTTTCTAACGCGGCAAAGCGGGCTTCAATGGCACTGGCTGAAATATCGGCGCCCTGGGCGGTGCATGACAAAATTAATCCAATTGCAACAGCAAGATAGCGGGGTTTCATCATCATTTTTATCACTCAGAAGAGGTTTAATTATTATGGGGAAAACTGTTTAGCTAAATTGCTAAACTGGTTTTCCTGAGCACAATAAGCATTCGCATGGCATGCAGGCAATGAATTTTTAAGGTCTTGTCGTGGGATTGTGATCTTGCTGGCAAAATGTTCTCTAAGCCTGAAATTTCATTTGCACTTGAATAGCTAAACCGGTTCTTCTATTTTATCAACAGACGATTTATCAGGATTTAAAAAAGGAATGAAGATGACTAACCGGGTTTGGGTATTGGGCGATGCCGTGGTGGATCTGATCGCTGAAGAAGATGGCCGCTTATTAAAATGTCCGGGCGGGGCACCGGCGAATGTTGCCGTCGGGATCCGCCGCCTCGGAGGTGACAGCGCATTTATCGGACGTGTGGGTGACGATCCGTTCGGAAAGTTTCTGCGAAAAACACTCAGTGATGAGGGGGTGAATATTGATTGTATGTACCTTGATGCTCATCACCGAACCTCCACCGTCGTCGTGGAAAACGATGCTGACGGAGAGCGTACCTTCACATTTATGGTACGTCCGGGCGCTGATCTCTTTCTGCAGCCCAACGACATCCCGGCTTTCAAGCCCGGGGATTTTTTACATTTATGCTCGATAGCATTATCTGCGGAACCTTCACGTTCTACCGCCTTTCTGGCTATGGCAAAAATGAAAGCAGCAGGGGGGTATATTTGTTTTGACCCCAATATCCGGCATGACTTGTGGTCTGATGAAGGCCTGTTGCGTGACAATCTTGCCCGCGCCTTGTCGCTGGCTGATGTGATTAAAATCTCAGAGGATGAGCTGGAATTTCTGACGGGTGAAGCGTTGTTATCAGAAGGGGTACTGCGCCTGTGCGACGTGTATAAACCCGAACTGCTGTTGGTCACGCAGGGGAAACAAGGGGTTTCGGTCTACCGGAAATATAATGCGGGTCTGAAACACTACCCCGCGCCCGAAGTGAAGGCCGTGGATACCACCGGTGCCGGAGATGCATTTGTTGCCGGATTGCTGGCCGGACTGGCGCAACACTGGCCGCTGAGGTCGGACAATGTCTGGCAATCTATTATCCGGCAGGCACTGGCATGCGGGTCACTGGCCACCACTGCCAGAGGCGCAATGACCGCATTACCCGATAGCGATACCTTAAAGGCGTTTTCGTCTTAAACCGGGTCCGCGCCCGATGAATTTACGCGGACTGCAACTGTTCTTCCGGCGAAAAGAATGTAAGTAATGCGTAATCCAATGTCATGTTTTACGAAAATCAAAAGTTAGCCGCTGAACCTCGCCTATATCTCACAGTCTGTTAGCGAGGTTATTTCTTCTGATAGCAAAATCTTTTGTTAACAGGAATTTTTGTGAGTTGAAAAACGGCGAGCACGGATCACATGACAATGAAAAAATTACTCTTAGCGTCGCTGCTGTTCAGCAGTGTCCCGGTTTTTGCTGCCGGCGGGTTTGTCGTAAAAGACATTCACGTCGAAGGATTGCAGCGGGTCACTGTGGGTGCGGCGTTGCTGAGCATTCCTGTGCGCGTGGGAGATACGGTATCCGATGACGATATCAGCCAGACGATCCGTGCATTGTTTGCGACCGGCAATTTTGACGATGTGAAGGTGCTTGAAGATGGCAACACGCTGATTGTCCAGGTGAAAGAACGGCCAACGATTGCCAGCATTACGTTCTCAGGCAACAAAGCCATAAAGGATGAAATGTTGCAGCAGAACCTCGAAGCCTCAGGGATCCGCGTCGGGGAAGCGCTGGACCGCACCACCATTTCGTCGATTGAAAAGGGGCTGGAGGATTTTTATTACAGCGTCGGCAAATACAGCGCGAGTGTAAAAGCGGTGGTGACGCCGTTGCCGCGTAACCGCGTGGACGTGAAACTGGTTTTTACCGAAGGTGTGTCGGCAAAAATTCAACAAATCAATATTGTGGGCAATAAAGCTTTTACCAGTGACGATTTAATCGCCCATTTCCAGCTGCGCGATGAGGTGCCGTGGTGGAATGTGATTGGCGATAAAAAATATGAAAAACAAAAATTATCAGGTGATTTAGAAACACTTCGCAGTTTTTATCTCGACCGCGGTTATGCCCGTTTTAATATTGATTCCACCCAGGTCAGTTTAACACCGGATAAAAAAGGAATTTATATTACCGTCAATATTACCGAGGGTGCGAAATATACCGTGTCCGGCGTGGTGGTGACCGGTGATATGGCCGGACATTCTTCCGAAATTGAAACACTTTCCACTATTCCTGCCGGTGAGTGGTATAACGGCGCGAAAGTCACCACAGTGGAAAGTGATATCAAAAATCTGCTGGGCCGCTACGGCTATGCCTATCCGCATGTCACGACGCAAAGCGACATTAATGAAACGGATAAAACCGTGAAACTGCGTATCAGCGTGGATACCGGCAACCGTTATTCGGTGCGACGCATTCGTTTTGAAGGTAATGACACCTCGAAAGATGAAGTATTGCGGCGTGAAATGCGCCAGATGGAGGGCGCGTGGCTGGGCAATGATCTGGTGCAAAAGGGCAAAGACAGGCTGAACCGTACCGGCTATTTCGAGTCGGTCGATGTGGATACGCAGCCGGTACCGGGTTCACAAGATCAGGTTGATGTGGTTTACAAAGTCAAAGAACGCAATACCGGTACATTCAACGTGGGTGTGGGTTACGGCACTGACAGTGGCATCAGTTATCAACTCGGTGTGACGCAGGATAACTGGCTGGGCAGCGGTAATACGGTCAGCTTCAGCGGTACACGCAACGCTTATCAGACTTATGTCGAAGTCTCGGCGACTAACCCGTATTACACCGTTGATGGTATCAGCCTCGGCGGTAAAGTGTTCTACAACCATTACGACGCAGAAGATAACGATCTGGCGGCGTATAACCTGCAAAGTTACGGCACGGGAGTGAATCTCGGTCTGCCGGTCAGCGAAAATAATACGCTGAATCTGGGGCTGGATTACGTTCACAGTACGCTGAGTGATATGGAGCCGCAGGTGGCGGTCTGGCGCTATCTCAATGCCAGCGGCGTACAGCCGGGGCTGGTGACGACGTCTACCAGCAGTGATGCACAACTGAGCACCAATGACTTCTTCGCCAGCGCCGGCTGGGCGTATAACGATCTTAACCGCGGCTTCTTCCCGTCATCCGGCACGCGCGCCAGTCTGGTAGCAAAAGTTACCACGCCGGGCTCGGACGACAGCTATTACAAAATCACCTTCGATGCCAACCATTACATCCCGCTGAGCGACAAATCGGACTGGGTATTAATGGGCCGCGCCAAAGCCGGTTATGCGGCAGGCATTGGCAGCAACGAAGTGCCGTTCTACGACAACTTCTACGCGGGCGGCTCCAGCTCGGTTCGCGGTTTCTCCTCCAACACCATCGGGCCGAAAGCGGCGTATTACAAATGCAGCAGCGCTGACAACTCGTATTCCACCTGTCCGGTGACCAAATCGACTGATGCGGTGGGCGGTAATGCGATGGCGATTGCCAGCGCGGAACTGTATGTGCCGACGCCGTTCATCAGCGAGAAATACGCCAGTTCGGTCCGTACATCACTATTTGTCGACTCCGGCACGGTGTGGGATACAAAATGGAAAAATACCTCAGCGACCGAAGCCGCGGGTATTCCGGATTACAGTGACCCGACACATATTCGTGTTTCCAGTGGTATAGCGCTGCAATGGCAATCCCCGCTTGGCCCGCTGGTATTCTCTTATGCGCAGCCGCTGGTGAAATATGAAGGGGACAGCGCTGAGCAATTCCAGTTTAATATCGGTAAAACGTGGTGATAATAAATCCGTCTTACAAAGTTATTACTTTTTACAGACGCAATGAGAATAGAAAATAAATCAGATTCAATTATAATGCCGGCATGATGTTTATTGAGCAACCCTTAGGGTAAAACATCATGCCATTATAATATTGTTGGAGTTCTTCCTTTTAAGGGCTGCCCCTGTGCGGCCCTTCTTTTTATGGGTTTATCACATCAGAAATAAGCGATTATTCTGCTTTGTGGTAATTTCCCTGCGCGTCGGCACTTTCAAAAATCATTGAAACGGAGTTTACACAATGGCGCAGATTCTTCTCGGTCAAATATTCTCCCTCAAAGACATGCCCCAGATGTGCCTTACAGTTCGCACAAACAATTTCTGTTCTGCGGCCATCGGCATCCGGCACACGTTCTACCGCACCCGGAATTTCATCGTCGAAAGCTGGCCAGCCGCAATGGGATTCGAATTTGTGTTCTGAGGAATACAGCGGTGCAGAACATCTTTTACAGACGTAACGGCCCGGTGAAAAGTGGTCGTTATACTCACCGGTATTCGGGCGCTCTGTCCCTTTGTTTTCGATGACAAAACGTTCAAAATCATTCAGTTCTCTGTTCATTATCATTGCTCCTGGCAGGTGACATTGCAACTTTATAGTGTAGCTCTATATTGGGGCGATATATCAAGCTGCAAGTGCCTTCATGCCAAACCGTGTTGTTTGACGCCGCTACGCAGCGTCTGCCACGGGGTGATACGGTTTTTAAAATCGGTCTGCTGCACAGGGTGATCAGATCAGCCTGCGCCGACTACAGAGAACGCGGCTCAGCCAGTACCGGCAGATAATACAGATGGCGTCAGCGCTGCTTCAGAGAACCTGATAATCAGAATGGGATCCTGGCAGGGGATCCCCTCCTGCCGCAGAATAAGGCATTTTTACTTCATCTCTTCTTCCATGACTTTACTGACTTTTTGCAGGGTGGATGCGACATCCTTAACACCAGCGGCTTCCTGGTTCTTCACCCAGTTGGCCTGGATGTCCTGATAGCCAGTCACTTCCTGCCAGTACGTGACTTCACTGTGTTGCAGAACGCGGACATTTGCACCGTCTTTACGCAGGGCATCCAGTTGCGGTTCAACGCTGTGATCCATCATCGAACCGGCAACTTTATAAGCGGTATTAGCGGCGCGGGTGATGGCGTCCTTATCTTCCTGCGCCAGTCCGTTCCAGACTTTATGGTTCATCACCAGAAGGTAAAGATGACCCAACCACAGTTCTTTCGAGACTATAACCTCCGGTGCCATCTTCTGGATTTTCAGATCATAACCGCTGTCAATGTTGACCAAAATGCCGTCGAGTTTACCGGTCTTAAATGCATTTACCGTTTGTTCGCCCCACGGTGTGGTCACTGGGGTCGCGCCCGCATTACGCAGGAAGTTCTGATGCCAAAAACTGGCTGAACGCCAAGCGGTGCCTTTGATATTCTGCAGTTTCTCCAGCGGATGTGTGCTGAAAAAGGCCACCGGATAACCTGTTGAGAGAAAAATATCTACCACACCATTCTTTGCCAGTTCAGCGGGGAAGGCTGGGATTTCGGCGTATACGCGGCGGAAGAACGCTATCTGTTTATCGCCGGATGGCCCTGTCGGAAAACTTTTGAAAAGCTGATGCAGTGGTAACTCTTTGGCGGTATATTCCGGCACCACAATGCCAATATCTGCATTGTTTCCTTCGCGCACAGTGCGCAATGCATCGTAGCCGGTAGAGAGTTCGCCACCCCAGTGCTCTTCAATTTTCAGGCGCCCATGGGATTCTTTTTCAATCGCCGGAAATAATACATCTTTGATAAAGCGGGTGCGCATTGCGCCCAGCGGTTCGTGATCGGTGTATCGCAAGGTCGTGGCAGAAACAACCGCCGGTAACAAGAGTAAAGCGAGGGCAAGTGCCAGAGGTTTTCTGATTAAGTCCATGTAATCTCACATTTCGGTTGGGTAAAACCAGAGTTTATTTGCTGAACCCCAATGTGGACGTGCGTGAAAACAGGTTATTTGCGTAAAATTAAAAAAGCGTCATGTTTGCACATGACGCTCCTGATTTTGCCCGGTTGAGTATTATCGGTTAGAAATCGACGTTCACACCCAGCTGGAAGCTGCGCCCCGGCATCACGGCCAGCGCTTTATTATATTCATCCTGATTAGTGGTTTCGGTCAGCGTACGGCTGCTCAGGTAATCCCAGTATTTGCGGTCGGTGATGTTGTAAACACCGCCGCTGAGTTTGACGTTCTTCGCGACTTTCCAGTAGGCCGTTGCATCCACCATACCGTAACCCGGCACATTCATGTATTCGGTGGTGGAGCCGGTGATTGGCGTACCGGCATTGGTATAGCTCTGTCGGCTGGTCGCTTCGGCTTTTTTGCCTTTCACGAAGGTTGCCGTCAGGGCGGTTCCGTAGACGCCGGATGGCGCATCCCATGCCACGCCTGCCACAAATTTCATTGGCGGTACGCTGTCGAGATCCACGTATTTGTCACCGTCGTAGCTGGATTTCGATTCACCCTTGGCATAACCCAGTGCGAAGGTGGTGCTCAGGCCATCAACGCGGCTAAACCAGGTGCCGTAGTTAATTTTGGTACTCAGATCGCCACCGTAGATAAACGCTTCATCGCGGTTTTCTGCCTGATAAATTGTATAGATATTGGATGGCACGTTGGTGAACATACCCGGGCTGCCCGCGCGGGTGTAACGGGTATTAGCAATGAAGTTTTTGTAGGTGTTATAGAAGAGGGAAGTCCTGAAGGTCACGCCTTCCGTGGCTTCGCCTTTCATACCCCATTCAAAGTTATTGCTGGTTTCGGTTTTCAGGTCAGTGTTACCGATCAGCGCATACTGACCACGTCCTGCATAGTTAGAACCGAGGTTCCAGGAACCGTAAAGCTGGCTGGCATCCGGGAACTGCGCGCCGCGCTGGTACTGCAGATAAGTCATCAGTTTAGGGGTGATGTCATAGGTGAAGGCCAGCGATGGCAGAGCCTGCGTATCGGAGTTGGCTTTACCGTACAGGGTGGAAACCTGATCTTCAGAAACGATGCTGTTAGACAAGTCTGACAGATTTTGTGCCTTGGTATTCTGATATGCGACACGCACCGCAGGCACTACAGAGAAGTTATGGCCGCCGAGGTCAAACTTAACGGTGTCTTGCAGGAAGCCGCCGAGGATATACGTCCGGCTGTTGGCTTCCGGTTGCATGATGGTCGTGAAAGCACTTTGGTCCGGGCTTTCGCGGAACGGACGTTCGGTGTTGGACACGCGACCGTTGATACCGGCACTTAACTCATGGCGACCCAGCGTTTTCAGCCAGCTGGTTTCTGCGCCGTAGGTGTTTACGTCGTAGTTCGAGTAGACATTCATCATCTGCTTGCTTTCGTTTGGCAGATAAGTGTTGTCGTGCGCCTGAGTATATTGGTAATAGACTTTCGAGACGATGGCATCCACGTAATCGTTGAACGGCGTCCATTCGTCTTTCAGGCTTGCACCCCAGCGGCGGGTGTTACTTTGCTGCTGTGCGGTGCCAAGAATCGCGCTGCCCGCGTTGTTCCAGGTATCGTAATGGGTGTGGTTTACTTTTTCGTAGTAATCAAGGGTGCCTGTGACTTTATGGGCGTCATTAGGCTGCCAGATTACCGACGTCATGATGGCGTCAGAGTGCCAGTTGGCCGGATACGCATCCAGCGTTCCGCTGTTGTTGCTGGTTTCCTGACCGTCGCGGCGGCTGATGGCGATCAGGCCACGCAGGGTTTCGTCACCGGCGGCAGCGGTGATGCCGTTGTGCCAGGAACGGTCTGAGGAATCATAATCAGACTGGTAACCGAAATAAGTTTCCTTGCCCGGACGCAGGTAATCGTCGGCAGATTTTGGCAGGAAGGAAACGGCACCACCGATTGAGGTGTTGGCACGGTCGGCTGATGTGGCACCGGATTCAATATCCACCTGACCATAAATATACGGGTCAATGTAATCACGGCCAATACCAAAGGTATTCAGCCCCGCACGACTGACGTAGCTGCGCCCGGTGGCGCTTGGCTGCGGAATACCGTCGACATCAATGCCTACGCGGTTGCTTTCCAGGCCGCGAATGTTATAGCCGGTATATCCGCTACGGTCAAAACCGCTTTTGCCGTTGCCGGAGCCGCCTCTCGCGCCGGTCGCGGCGATCAGTGGCTCATAACGCATAATAGTCCCGAAATCATTACCGCCTTTGCGCTGCATTTCGGCTGCTGTGAGGGTGGTTTTCGAACCCGGTTTTTTATCCGGCATCGTTTCGGTGACCGTCATGACTTCTTCATTGTTCTGCGCCAGATCCTGAGCTGTACGCACCGCCGGTTTTTTTTTGATGGCTTCAGAAGATTGCGTATTGTTTGCGGTGAGATCGGTATTGTCTTTCACGGCTTCCGCTGCATTTACATGAAATGTGGTGGTGAGAATCGTCCCCATGAAAATGACGTTTTTCACTAAACCCTGCTGTGTAAAGGATGTGAACATTTGTTTTTGTCCTGCACTAATTTTTAGAGTTCTGCTCGCATTTACTGCCTTTCGACAAAACAGACGCACTGGTCATCTGCATTCAATTCTTCCCTGAAAAAGCCATTATCCTTATAAAGTATGGGCTTACCTGGCGTCAACGCCCACCCTGGCTTTTTGAGAATGATAATGATACTGATAATTGTTATCAACAAAATGATATAAAAAAATGCATTCCTTAACAAAATTTATCCCGTCTGTTCTCAGGGAGAGATAAAGGTGAGGTGAAAAACACAGGGAAAAGAAGACAGCGCATTACACTTTGTGGGGTTGAATAAAATATAACTAAGATATATCTTTCAACAAAACTTACGCATAAGAGAGAAACTGATGGCACAACATCGCACTGAAACCCCTGCCGCAAACTTGCCGGTCCGTGTCAAAAATGATCTGGTTTTCCGTCATATCACGGTCAAACAGAGTGAAAGCCTATCAGGCTGTTATAAAAGGATTATTTTAAGCGGTGACGCGCTGAAAGGTTTTACGTCAGGCGGCTTTGATGACCATATCAAATTGTTTTTTCCGGCAAATCCGGGGGATGTGATTACGCCATCGGCAGTGACCGAAGAAGGCATTGTGTGGGGTGAAGGAGCACGCCCGCTGAACCGCGAATATACGCCGCTGCACTTTGATGCTCAGAGCAACGAACTGACACTGGATTTTTATATTCACGACGGTGGTGTCGCCAGCGAATGGGCGGCCGGCGCAAAGCCGGGCGATAAACTGATCATTGGCGGACCGCGTGGTTCACTGATTATTCCTGCCGGTTACAAATGGCAGCTCTATATCTGCGACGAAACCGGTCTTCCGGCGGTGAAACGCCGTCTGCGCGAACTGAAACAGGCCGGTTCAGATGCCAATATCACCGTGCTGGCGAAAGTGAGAGATGTGAGTTGTGTCAGCTACTTAGATGAAGAAAATGATGTCAGCATCGACTGGATTATCAGCGATACGCACGGCGGTTATCAGGAAGAGGATGCGGTCGTGAAGAAGGTGAAAAGCCTGCTTCTGCCGGAAAGTGATTACTACATCTGGGCGACCGGTGAAGGCAAATTCGCGAAAGGGCTGAATGACTATTTCGTTGAAACCTGCGGACTCGATCCAAACTTCGTGCGTTGTGTGGCTTATTGGCATAATAAGTAACGATGATGAATCATAAACACCGCCGTGAAAGAATGTTCGAAACGGGTGATATCCGTCTGCTGATGCTGCATTTTTTGCAGCGGCGTTGCGCCCATGGTTATGAGCTGATCAAAGCCATTGAAGAATTATCTAAAGGTGAATACACGCCGAGTGCCAGTATCATTTATCCGAATCTGACATTTTTAGAAGAACAGGGGCTGATTTCAGCCAGCCAGGAAGAGGGCGGGAAGAAGCAATATTCGATCACACCGGAAGGTGCGCAGTCACTGGCCGGGCAGGAAGAACTGCTCGGCTCAGTGACAGAGAAACTGCATTCACTGGCGATTTTGTCAAACAATCGCAGTATTCCGGAAATGCAGCGTGCGATAAATAATATCCGCATGGCGCTTAATCTGCGGCTGGCGAAAGGCCCGATCGAACAGGAAACCTTGTATAAAATCACGGATGCATTAGATCGTGCGACCAAAGAAATTGAGCGCAGTTAAGCCGCACCTCAGAAAGAAAGTATAAAGCCTTCCGGTCGGAGGCTTTATACTTTCAGGATAGTCACATCTCTTCAGGCCACGGCGTTAAGATCTCGTAACCGGTTTTCGTTACCGCAATCATATGTTCCCACTGTGCGGATAACGAGTGGTCTTTGGTGACTACGGTCCAGCCATCGGGCATGACTTTATTTTGTTTTTTACCGGCATTCAGCATCGGTTCGATGGTAAATAACATCCCTTCCTGTAAAACCAGTCCGCGGCCTTGCTCGCCGTAATGCAGCACTTGCGGATCTTCGTGATAACCCATACCGATGCCGTGTCCGCAATACTCTTCCACGATGGAAAAACCTTCGCGTCTGGCGACAGCGGCAATCGCATAACCCACATCGCCAAGCGTTGCACCCGGACGCACCACTTCAATGCCCGCCATCATCGCTTCAAACGTGGTATCTACCAGACGGCGGGCCAGAATACCCGGTTCGCCCGCGTAATACATACGGCTGGTGTCGCCGTACCAGCCGTCTTTGATAAGCGCCACGTCGATGTTGACGATGTCGCCTTTTTTCAGCGCTTTGTCAGAAGGAATGCCATGACAAATGACGTGATTGACGGAGGTACAGGTGGTTTTCTGATAGCCGTGATAACCGATATTGGCCGGGATCGCCTGCAATTCATTCACGATAAAATCGTGGCAGATGCGATCCAGTTCATTGGTGGTGACACCCGGTACAACGTAGGGTGTGATCATATGCAATACACGCGCTGCCAGTTTGCCGGCAATACGGGCTTTATCGAGGCCTTCCGGCGTTTTGACCATGCGGTTATTATTGACGAAATACCGGCTATCTAAAGCATTATTCATTGCTTGCCTTCCTGTGTGTGGCGCCCACGTTTAACAACGTGCGGATACTGCCTGCGTTTTCATCCGATTCCACGCTACACCGCACCAGCAATTGCGAAATTTCGCTGTGCGTCATGTCGGGGTGCGTTTCCATCAGCATGCCAATTTTCATCCAGTGCTCGGCCTGTGCGTTCATCGAACGCGTATAAGCCATGCTGGCAATACGCAAATTCTCGTGCATCAGTTCTGAAATCTTAATGATACCCATGGGTTGCCTCAGCAGTATACGAATCATATATATTTTATATACTACGCATAAAATAGATTAAACTCAACCGGCACGTTTCATGACACCTTTGGGACATTGGCGTATATTGTGGTGACTTTTCAATCTCTTATCTGAAATTTTCACTCTAAAAGGTTCACATGAAATCTACAAGTAAGTTACTTATCGGCCTTGTTTGTGTCATGGCGCTTTCTGGCTGCGCGCGTACCGAGCCGGTATCCACGCCGCATACCACGCTGGTAACACATAATTCAGAAAGTCAGATCAGGACCGCTATTATCGACGCAGGACAAAAACGTGGCTGGATAATGACGGATGGCGCACCGGGCGTAATTAACGGTCATCTGAATAACCGTGAGCACAAAGCCGATATCCGTATTACCTATAACACCAGCGGCTACACCATTAATTATGTCGGCAGCACTAACCTGCTGGCAGAGAAAGGCGAGATCCACCGCAGTTATAACCATTGGGTGAATAATCTCAACAATGATATTCAGATTCGCCTGGCGTCCAGTGCCACAAAGTAATGAATATTTGAATTAAGACTTCATCATCGGGTTATTCAGGTTTAACAAAAAACAAAACGCCCCCGCTGAACAGACGGAGGCGTTTTGGCTACAGAGTCGAAGGGGAAAGCGCTTTACTGGCTCATTGCCCCTTTTTTCATGTTGTCTTTGGACATGGAATCTTTCGACATGCTGTCTTTCTTCATGTGATCTTTCGACATACAGTCTTTGCCCATACTGTCTTTCGCCATGTTGTCTTTGCTCATGCTGTCTTTTTTCATGCAATCTTTCGACATGTGGCCCATGGTGTCTTTCTTCGCCATTGCGTCAGCGGCATAAGTGGTGCTCACTGCGCCCATCATCAGACAAGCCGACATCATCATTACAGTTAACTTTTTCATGGTAAATCCTTCTCTTAGGTTTTGATATACAAAGGGTTTTATGGATAATGTTCAGCTTCCGCCGAACCAGTTGTAGCCCTGATCCTCCCAGTAGCCGCCGGTAAATTTGTTTGTAATTTCAATCACTTCTATATGTTTTGGATTCTTGTAGCCGAGTTTGGTTGGCATTCTGAGTTTCATCGGAAAACCGTATTTACGCGGTAAAATCTGGCCGTCATAAGTCAGCGCCAACAGGGTTTGCGGATGCAGCGCCGTCGCCATATCAATGCTGGTGTAATACTCGTCGGCGCATTTGAAACTGACATATTCCGCCGTGAGATCTGCCCCAATCAGGCGCAGAAAATCACCGAACGGCACGCCGCCCCATTTGCCAATCGCGCTCCAGCCTTCGACACAAATGTGTCGCGTCACCTGACTGACCTGCGCCATTTTGTACAGCGCTGGCAGTGACCATTCGCGTTTATCCAGTGCCAGACCGGCGATTTTCAGGCGATAGTCGTTGCCGTCGACTTGTGGCGCGTCGTCTTCGGCATAGAACGCATTAAACGGAAACGGACGGGTGATCATCGATTCGGCATACACCGGCGCGAGACGCGTTGAGCCGAACAGCCAGCCCTGTACGCGATCATTGAAACCGGAGATTTTGCCGAGTGCGTTTTCCACGCTGGCGTTATCGCTGATATCGCAGCCGGTCAGCATCGCGACGCCGCCGAGCGTCAGCCCGCGCTGTAAAAACAGGCGACGGGAAGGCGCATCCAGTTCGCGGATAATCTGTTTTTTGGCTTCCTGTACAATCGCTTCGCTGTCGGCGGTGCTGAAAATCTGGCTGATGCTTTTTTTAATGAGTTTTTTCATGGGCTTTCCTCAGCGACCGCGCAGCATGGCAATCAGCGTTTTCGGCACCAGTGCCACCATCACGATATGCAGCACCACAAATGCCACCAGCGAAGCCATCGCCAGAAAATGTACGTAACGCGCTGTATCGAAGCCGCCCATCAGTTCGCGCAGCAACGGGAATTGCACGGATTTCCACACCACCAGCCCGGAAAGTACCAGCACGATGCCGTCGAACATCACGAACACATATGCCGCGCGCTGCACCATGTTGTAGTGACGTAAGTCGTCGTGTTTCAGCTTGCCGCGCAGGGCAGCACACAAATCATTGAAGATGCCGCGCGGCGTCAGCGGCCAGAATTTTCGTTTCATCCGTCCGGTAAAAATGTTCATCAGCAGGTAAAACAGGCCGTTGAAGCCGAACAGCCACATACCGGCAAAATGCCACTGAATTCCGCCGCCGAGCCAGCCACCCAATGTGACCCCCGGCGGGAAAGCAAAATCAAACAGCGGTGAGGCGTTATAAATCTGCCAGCCACTGGTCACCATAATCAGCACCGCCAGCGCGTTCAGCCAGTGCGACAGCCGCAGCCATAATGGATGCACGATGGCGGGTTTTTGTTTGGCCTGATCGGGTAAGTCCGTGTGTATTGTCATGATGAAATCCGGCTGTCCGTCCTGTGATGTAGCGAGTATTGAGCGGATTTGTTCCCCGAGACCTCACGCAAAGTTAAATAAAATGTGATAACTCGGCGGGCTTTGCTTGTGTAGACTCAAACCATTGGGGAATGCCACGTTTTGGGATAACACATGGATAAGACGAAGAAGATCCTGATCGTTGAAGATGACGGGGATATCGCGGAACTGCTCAGCCTGCATCTGCGCGATGAAGGCTATGAAATTACCCATGCTGCTGACGGCAATCTGGGCGTGGCACATTTGGAAAAAGGCGGCTGGGACGCGCTGATCCTCGACCTGATGCTACCGGGTATCGATGGTCTGGAAATCTGTCGCCGCGCCCGTAATATGACGCGTTACACGCCGATCATTATTATCAGCGCACGTTCCAGCGAAGTGCATCGTGTCCTCGGGCTGGAGCTGGGCGCGGACGATTACCTGGCCAAACCTTTCTCCATGCTGGAACTGGTCGCACGGGTCAAGGCGTTGTTCCGGCGGCAGGAAGCCATGAGCCGTAATATGAAAATGGATGCCGGTACGCTGAGTTTTTCCGGTCTGGTCATCGACCCGATTGCACGGGACGTGATGCTGAACCATCAGCCGGTTGAACTGACGCCGCGCGAGTTTGATCTGTTGTATTTCTTTGCCAAAAATCCCGGCAAAGTGTTCTCCCGGCTCAGCCTGTTAAATCAGGTCTGGGGCTATGAACATGAAGGGTATGAACATACGGTAAACACCCATATCAACCGTCTGCGCATTAAGATAGAAGCCAATCCGGCCGAGCCGGAACGTATTCTGACCGTGTGGGGAAAAGGTTATAAATTCGTGTCTTCTGCTGAAGAAGCACAAGGGTAAATCATGAAAAATCTCACGCTGGCGCAAAGACTGACCCTGGTGTTTATGGTGCTGCTGATCGCGTGTTGCGCGTTTTCCGGCTACATGCAGGTGCGCTCGAGTAATCAGTACAGCCAGTCGGTGATCCAACGTCTGTCGGCCAATCTGGCGACGCAGATTGCAGCAAATAATCCGCTGCTCAGCCAGGGAAACTGGGATCCCAAAGCGGTACATACGCTGTTTGATCAACTGATGGCGGTGAACCCGAGCGTTGAAGTGTATCTGCTCGATAAAGACGGCAATATCGTCGGTAATGCGGCACCGCCCGGGCGACTGCAACAGCAGAAGATCGACTTAACACCGGTTAACGCGTTGCTCAACGGTGCGAAAATGCCGGTATATGGCGAGAATCCGCGGGATCCGCAAACGCGTCAGGTATTCAGCGCCGCCCCGTTACGGGTAGACGGTATCATCAAAGGGTATGTGTATATCGTGCTTCTCGGTGACCAATACACCGCGCTGACCAGCGACGCGCAGTACCAGTCGGCGATTTCTCTGGCGCTGCGGTCTATGGGGTTGGTGGCGCTGTTTGGCCTGCTGGCCGGTGCGCTGGCATTCCGCTGGGTGACGCGCCCGGTGCGTAAACTGACCTCGCAGATTGCCCAACTTGATACCGGTGGCATGGAAGCGATCCAGGCGCTGGCAAAAGGCGATGCACCGGCAGGCGCTGCCCGCGATGAAGTCACGCAGTTGCAACAGGCGTTTGTCGCACTGGCAAAACGCATCGATCAGCAATGGCAAAGCCTGATGGTGCAGGATCAGCAGCGACGGGAGTTTATCGCCAATATTTCCCATGACCTGCGCACACCGCTGACTTCCCTGCACGGATATCTGGAAACGTTGTCGGTCAAATCAGACCATCTGAGTCATGAAGACCGGCAGCGTTACCTGAATATTGCCCTGATGCAAAGTAAAAAAGTCGGGCGACTGGCGCAGGAATTATTTGAGCTGGCACGGCTGGAATATGGCGTCGTGAAACCGCAGAAAGAACCTTTCTCACTGAGTGAATTAGTGCAGGATGTTTTTCAGAAGTTTGAACTGGCGACCGAAACCCGCGGGCAAAAATTACTGGCCGATATTACGCCGGGTATTCCGCTGGTGAATGCCGATTTGGGCATGATTGAACGGGTGCTGACTAATCTGCTGGATAACGCCATTCGTTTTACGCCGCAAGGCGGGGTGATCGAAATAAAACTGTGGAAACAGGAAGGGCAGGTGATGGTGCAACTGAAAGACAGCGGGCCGGGGATTGCGCCGGAACTGAAAGACAGCCTGTTCGTGCGTCCGTCAATTCTCAGTACCAATAAACACCGCGCGGGCGGGCTGGGGCTGATGATTGTCCGCCGCATTCTGCAACTCCACGGCAGCGATATCCGACTGATTGAACAACCGAAACACGGTGCCTGTTTTCAGTTTTCCGTCCCGGTTTAAAGTGTTTTCCATTAATTCGGAACGGAACCGAAGGGAAACTTTTCCGCCTGAGGCGTAGATTTTGTAAAGTCAGGAAAGAGTGAACTATAATCCCCACTCTTCATGCTGACTGGACGACCAGAGACTCAGCCATACTGATGCAGGGACGACCTTGCGTGTTTTAAGGAAATTTTATGGCCTGGGTTTATCTGCTTTTCGCCGGTATTTTCGAAGTGGTCTGGTCGACCGCGATGAAAGAATCTCATGGTTTCACCCGTCTTATTCCCAGTATTCTTACCGTTTTCTTCATGATACTCAGCGTCGTTTTGCTGGCGATTTCCATGAAAACGCTGCCCCTCGGCACGTCTTACACCATCTGGGTCGGCATCGGCGCCATCGGTGCATTTATTCTCGGTGTAGTGATGTTCGGCGAAAGCCTTAATCCACTGCGCGTCATCGCCGTCCTGCTGATTTTCGCCGGGGTCATTTTGTTGAAAGTGGCGACGAAAGGATAGCAGCGGGAACGCGAAACATGACAAAGCCGCTCTGTAAAAGGAGCGGCTTTTTTTACATCTTACTCACTGCTCTCAAAGAGAGTCCTGAATATCTGCTGAGAAACAGGCACCAGCCCGACTTTCAGACCAAAGGGTTTGAACAGT
This sequence comes from Rahnella perminowiae, assembly GCF_019049695.1. Taxonomy (NCBI): domain Bacteria; kingdom Pseudomonadati; phylum Pseudomonadota; class Gammaproteobacteria; order Enterobacterales; family Yersiniaceae; genus Rahnella; species Rahnella perminowiae. Next base: position 116,761 of record NZ_JAFMOT010000180.1, on the reverse strand, counting down.
CTGTTGATGATGTCAGGAGTATAATTTCCTTTATCATTTTCTACTTCTGACAGTGACTTACGCGATACGGAAACCAATTTCGCAAAAGTGTCCTGCTTTAATCCCAGCACAGTGATCCGCAATGCTTTTAACGCTTGTCCCTGCGTTATTTCACCCAAAAGTAACGCCCGCATGATGTTGAGTCGGGCTTCATTTCTGTCATTGGCGCTGACCGGTTTCGTCAGGCTTGATACTCTTCGCCGGGTTTGTTTTTTTACCGTGGAAGAGGTTTTTCCCTGAGCCAGCATTTGTCCGGCATCACGCCGCGAATGATTCGCGTCATTTTGTTTCGCCCGTATTTTATCAATGGTATTTCTCGCAGAATGAGCCGCGATGTCTGATTCTTTCATAGCAACCCCCAGCGGCGTAACTTTTCAGGGATAAAACTGAAACTTATCGCAGGCATGTGCAGGATCTGTTGCGGTATGCCACCGGCTGCTGCACCGCGCTGTTGTGCGTAGTCCAGAAAGTCACCTGCCCGGTTTTTAACATCCTCTACAGTGAAGAAAAGCTTTTCAGCCAGCGGGTTATATTCGGGTAATGACTCTTTTATGCGCAGATTACCGACAGGGGACAGGGTGCCATGCTTGAGCAATACAAAATTTTGCTCATCAGCGGTCAGCCCTTCGAGGTCAAGATAGTTGGCCCAATAACGACGGCTGGAGCCGCTGGGAATGATGTCATCGAGAAACTTCAGCCAACCGCGCTGACCGTCATCCTCAAAAAAGAGAGCAACCGGATGATTAAGTGATACGGCGCGGTTATCGTCCCGGTCTAGGTTATCGATCGCATAATCGAAAAGATAATTAAGTTCAGTCAGGCGATAGTTGTTTTGTTCGCTGTCGGGAAAGGTGATGTTAGCAATATCAACCCACTCATTATTGAGAAAAGCTTGTAACGTTAATTCTTCCATAAGATCCTCTTTACTTATGAGTGGTATATTACTCGTTAATAAAGAATAGTCTATTTAACGTTACCTAAAACACCCATTATAAGGTTTTTTGAATTTATTGCGTTTTATATCACTCATTATTTCTCATGTTAAATGACAAAGCCGCTTCGTAAAAGGAGCGGCTTTTGTTTTGTATCTCAGGACTTCAGCAAATCATTTGTACAATACGGCAGTGCCGTGAAGACGATTCTGACCACCGGCTTCGATGATTTTATAAGAGGTTGCACCAGCGGCAGCGGCTTTGGCTGCGAAGGTGGATTCCAGACCCTCTAACGTATTGCCAGAAGCAGATACAGTGCCGATTTCAGCTGCGAAGCTGGCGAAAGAAACCGTGGCGAGTGCAGCAGCAACAACGAAAGTTTTGATAGATTTCATGATGTAATTCCTTCTCAATGTTTGTTTGGGGAAGGCCATGTGCCTTCGATGAGAAGAAGAATAACCCCGTGAAGCTGGCATGAATAGCAAAGTGATTTGCTGATATTGGTTAAAATTTCTGAACAACATCTCCGGGGCGAATGCCCCGTTTCCGGGGCATTTAATTCAGAACCGTTCTCCCTCCGGCGTCGTATCACACAGCGCAAACACTTTGCTCCGGCCTTCGCCGGAGGTCAGCAGTTGCTGAATATGCAGGGCGACATCGCTCCTGTGCACGCGGCCGTGAGCTTCGGTTTGGATCAGGTGCGCTTTGCCGGTCGCCTCACCAGTTCTGCGCCGACACCGCTGCCTGCGCCAAAAATCAGCAAAGTATTCAAGGTTGTTTCTCTCTCTCAGCCAGCATGGCGGGGAGGGCACGAAAAGCATTCAGCCGATCGGCAAAAAGCTGGCGATGGCTGTCGCGCCCGACGAAAACCTTAAGCATGGCATAACCGCAAGCGTTTAAAATCCAGACACTTGCTGTGTTAATTCCCATAAACTGCCGCTTCGACGGTGCCGTCGGGTTGTGTGGCTAAAAAGTCGAACAGGGACTGAAGGTTATCCGTGCGCATGTGTATCATTCCGTAAGGTCAGTTGAGGGATCAGTGTTTGTAAGGCCTGCAACATATTGCTGGCCCAGAACCGCCCGGCAGGCGTGAGATTAAAACGCGGGCCTTCGCTGTGCATCAGGCCGCACTGTTGCCATTGTTGCAACAGGGGTTCAAGCGGGAAGGGATCTTCAACGATACGGCTGAGATCATAACAGCCCGCTTCGATGCCGCCCTGCAAATCCAGCCGCCAGCGGTGCTCGCGGGTCGTTGCCGCTGTCATCATCATAATAGGTTTCAACCCGGCATCCAGTTGCTGGTAATACGCTTGCAGATTGCGCGCCGTCATATACGACTGGCTACCCAGAGTGCCGCCCGCCCCGCTGCCAAAGGCCAGACAATCCGCGCCTTTTTTGATCAGCAAATTGTAGAGATTGCGTTCACGGGTGTTGCGCGCCCAGTGACTGTTGCTGATCTGATGCCAGCCGTCGCGCGCCAGAAACGCCTCGCCTTCGAGATAAAAATCGCGGCGCATGCTGACATCCGGCAGCGTAGTGCGTTTATTCTCGACCGCTTTGCCCAGTGGTGTAGAAGGCAGCAGGTTCAGCGCATAAAGATCAACGCCATCCAAAGGCAGGTCGCGGATTATCTGCAAATCTTCCCGCCAGCTTTCCGGCGTCTGTTCCGGTAATCCGAACATCAGGTCGCAGACCACCGCCGCGCGGTCACGCTCACCGAGTTTACGCAGAAACTGTATCGCTTCTTCACGGTTCGCGCGGCGCCCCATGCGCTGACGAATACGGGTATCGAACGTCTGAATACCAATCGAAAAACGGTTCGCACCGGCATCGAGACAGGCATCTATACGCTCATCGTCAAAGTTAAGGATGCGTCCTTCAACGGTGATTTCGCAATCCGGTGCCAGTGGTAAACTGCGGCGCAGCGTGATGATGATCCGGTGCAGCTGTTTCGCGCTGAGGGCGGTGGGGGTGCCGCCGCCAAAATAAACCGCGTGGACAGGGGCGGACTGATGCAGCGACGAAGCGGCTTCCTGTTCGATTTCCCGAATCAGATAATCACAATATTGTTCCGTGGCCTCTGCTTCCAGTTTGTTCTGGTAGAACCCGCAAAACTTGCAGTGTGTCGCGCAAAAAGGGATATGCAGGTAGACCAGACGCTTATTGGCCGGAAGCGGACGCTGGCACAGCGCCTGCCACTGAGCGGGAATATCCTGCGGCGGAACGGGCTGCTGAGGCCGCCAGGGCATGACTGCCCGGCGATCGGGAAACGGCAGCCCCGGTTCAGCGGCATAAAAACGCGGGAGGTCCAGGTTCATAGGGGCTTCATCTCCTGAAGAATCAAACATTCCCCGTATTAAACGATAATGATTATCATTCGATCAAACATAACCCGCGTTTTCGATGATCTGTATCAAGTCAGACAGGATTACTGATCAAACTCAGACTTGCAGTGATGCAGTGCGTCATTCATATCCCGATACGTCTGGTCCTGAACATTATGTGTATTTACTGAGCGGCCAATAGATCTTACAGTGGCTTCATCAATCCCGTAGATGCCTGCGGTTTCTCCATTTTTACTTACAGTCATTTCTTCATTATATTGGCTGCATCATTTTCCGGTGTTCCGGTTTGATAACCTTTTTGATTCAGGGTCTGGTGTAAACAATAAGCAATTCCCCATGGATGATTATTAATATCATTCAGCATAATATAAGCATGAAAAATTCTTTATCAGGATGTTAAAATATTAACGCATTTCTTTTTTTCTGCATCCTGTTGTCAATTTGTTGTATTTACTGGCCCTATTAACTGCATAATACGAACCTTCAAATGCTATTATCCGAAAGCGGCTGGCTTGAAAATAATCATATGTTTATTAGCCTGATAGCGTATTTTTCGGATATTTAGCGTTAAAATTCAACAGGAGTTCTTATGAAAAAGGGTTTAAGTGTCGTGGCTGTTATTGGCATCATGTTTGCTGTCAGCGCCTGTTCCAGTGATTATATTATTTCCACCAATGACGGGCATATGATCACCACACATGGCAAGCCGGTGAAAGATAAAGATACGGGATTGATTTCTTATAAAGATACTGATGGCAGTGTTCACCAGGTTCATCAGGGTGATGTCAAAGAGATTGTTGAAAAATAAGCTCACTGGCACAGGGTTCGCCATTAATATTATTAATGGCGTTATCCGCACGATGAAAGTAGAATGCGTGAAATGAATACTGTTACATTCATCCTGACAGGACTTATACGCTTTTCAGCGGGTGTCGCCTGCATATTATAGAAATTCACATCAGTCATTCTTCATCAGGTATTCCGGTTTGCCGGGTATTTTAAAATACTGGCTATAAGCAGAAGCAGAAGCAGAAGCAGATCGCGCCGGCGCGAATGATTGTTGCGTAGCCGCTACCAGCCAAAGCAGTGAAAAGCATGCGTTCCAGATTGTAATGATAACTATTATCAATTATCATTCAATGGTGAATTTCTGGTCTGGTTATGTAACTTTCTATGTCCACCAACACTGCCGTATCGCCCGCCCGCGCCTTTGAAGCGCTGTACAGCTCGCACCACCGCTGGCTGAAAAACTGGCTCCGGTTCAAACTGGGGTCGGCAAATGACGCCGATGATCTGGCGCAGGATACCTTTATGCGCGTCCTGACCGGCGACAGCGCGCAGGAAATTCGCGAACCCAAATCCTTTCTTTGCACCATTGCCCGCCGTGTAATGGTAGATTTTTTCCGTCGCAACGCGCTGGAACGTGCTTATCTCGACATGCTGGCATTGATGCCGGAAGAGCATATGCCGTCGCCGGAACAGCGGCAGTGTCTGCTTGAAACATTGCAGCAAATTGACACGATGCTTGACGGGTTGGGCGAAAAAGTGCGTCAGGCTTTTCTGCTTTCCCAGCTTGAAGGACTGACGTATCCGGTGATCGCTGAACGCCTCAACGTTTCGGTCAGCTCGGTTAAAAAGTACATGGCAAAGGCCACTGAGCATTGTCTGTTGTTCAGCCTGGAACATGGCTGAACGTGATGAATTCCTCCCTTTCTGATCATCAGCGACTCGCGTTGAAAATGGCCGCCCGGTGGTTCGCCACCTTATGTTCCGGCGACGTTACGCCGCAGCAAAATCAGAAATGGCAGGTCTGGCTGGCGCAGCATGAAGATCATCGCTGGGCGTGGGAGCGGGTGGAATCCTTACAGGGCCAGATGCACAGCATGCCCGGTAAATTCAGTTATCAGACGCTCAGTCATGCGCACCGGCAATCGGACATCACCCGACGCCGTGTGCTGAAAGGGCTGCTGGTCTTGCTCGGGCTGGGGGGGACCTGGAAAGCATGGCAGACGCCCGCCGGACAGGGGCTGCTGGCAGATACGCGCACGTCCACCGGCGAAATCAAAACGCTGCGTCTGGATGACGGTTCGCAGCTTTCACTCAATACCGCCAGTGCCGCCGATATCCGTTTTACGCCGCAGCAGCGGTTGATCCGCCTGCATCAGGGCGAAATCCGTATTACCACGGCGCGCGATCCGCAGCCTGTTGCACGACCTTTTCTGGTGCAAACGCAGCAGGGCATGTTGCGTGCGCTCGGCACGGACTTTATCGTCCGCCAGTATGATGATGCGACCCGTCTGACCGTGCTGAAACACGCAGTAGAAGTTACGCTGCCGGGGCATCCTGTACCATGTTTGCAGGTCAGCGAAGGCCACTCCGTGCGCTTTACCGGCACGGCATTTGGCGAGGTCACGGTGATCGAAAGTGGTGCGGGAAGCTGGAACAAAGGCGTGCTGAGCGTCAGCGACCGGCGACTGGCTGAAGTGGTGGACGAACTCGCCCGTTACCGTCACGGACACCTGAGCTGTGATCCGGCCGTCGCGGATCTGCGCATCAGCGGCACCTTCCCGCTGAACGACACCGACAGCGTGCTGAATATTCTCTCGCGTACATTACCCGTAAAAATTCAGACAATGACCCGCTATTGGGTGAACGTGGTGCCTGCGTAATGCCGGTTAAAAATTTCTCTGCAAATAAAAATGATAAATAATCGCATTCGCGATTATCCCTTTTGCATTCTCATCCGACTCCTGAGTAACACGCTCAAAAACACACAGTAAAAAACATAAAATCTGGAGACGGTATGTCCATTTCACGCTCACGCGTTGTTCGTTCTTTTGGCAAAACAACACCACTGGCGATCGCTGTTCACTGCGCGATCATTCCTGCTGCGCTGATGTCTGCGCTTCCCGCTGCGGCTGCGGTGCAGTCTGCGTCTTATCAGATTGCTGCGGGCAACCTCGATACCGCTCTGAATCAGTTTGCGGCCACGGCGGGTATCACACTGTCGGTGGATTCATCGCTGACACGCGGCAAGCACAGCAACGGGTTGCAGGGAAGTTACACCCTGGGCGATGGCCTGACGGCGCTGCTGGCAGACAGCGGACTGGAAGCCAGGTCACTGGGAAATAACGCTTTTACACTGACGGCTACCGCAGTACCGGTGCAGGCGGCGGAATCCCTGACCGTGCTCGGTGACTGGCTGGCGGATGCGCGTGAAAATGACGTTTTTGAGCATGGCGGGGCGCGTGATGTCATCCGACGTGAGGAGTTTGTGAAAACCGGCGCGACGACGGTGCGTGAAGTCATGAACCGTATTCCGGGCGTCAATGCACCGGAAAATAACGGCACCGGGAGTCACGATATGGCGATGAATTTCGGTATCCGTGGCCTCAACCCGCGTCTTGCCAGCCGTTCAACTGTGCTGATGGACGGTATTCCGGTGCCGTTCGCACCCTACGGCCAGCCGCAACTTTCCCTTGCGCCGGTATCACTCGGTAACATGGACGCGGTGGATGTGGTACGCGGCGGCGGTGCGGTGCGTTACGGGCCGCAAAGCGTCGGCGGCGTGGTGAACTTTGTCACCCGCGCCATACCGAAAGATTTTGGTATCGAAGCCGGAACGCAAGGCACTTACAGCCCGACTTCCAGCCAGAATCACCCGAAAGGCACCGGCAATCTGATGATTGGCGGCACGGCCAATAATGGCCTCGGCGGGGCATTGTTATATTCCGGCACCCGCGGCAGCGACTGGCGTGAACACAGCGCGACGAAAATCGACGATGTGATGCTGAAAACCCGTTACGCGCCAAATGAAATCCACACGTTTAACAGCCTGCTGCAATATTACGAAGGCCGCGCGGAAATGCCGGGCGGTTTGTCCCGCGCTGATTACAATGCCAACCGTTTTCAGTCCACGCGTCCGTACGATGAATTCTGGGGGCGTCGTCAGCTGGCGAGTTTTGGTTATCAGTATCAGCCGGATCAACAGCATAAATTCAACATTCAGAGCTTCTACACCTACACACTGCGTAGCGGCTATCTCGATCAGGGCAAGAATCTGACGCTTTCGCCGCGCCAGTATTGGGTACGGGGTATCGAACCGCGTTACAGCCAGAGCTTCAACCTGGGTCAGACCGCACATGAAGTGGGTGTCGGTTACCGCTACGTCAGCGAATCCACCCATGAACTGCGCTACTACAGCCCGGCCAAATCCGGCGTACTGCCGACCGGAAACAGCCCGTATGACCGTGATACCCAGTCCGGCACGCAGGCCAACGCGTTTTATATCGATGACCGTATCGACGTCGGCGACTGGACCATCACGCCGGGTATGCGCTACGAGCATATCCAGTCGTACCAGAATAACTATATCAAAGGCACGAAGCAGGAAATCAGCTACAACGCGCCGCTGCCTGCGCTGAATGTGGTGTATCACCTGAATGACGCCTGGAATATTTACGGCAACACCGAAGGTTCTTTCGGCACCGTGCAGTACAGCCAGATTGGCAAAGCGGTGGACAGCGGCAGCGTTGAGCCGGAAAAAGCCCGCACCTGGGAACTGGGTACGCGCTTTGATAACAACATTGTAAAAGCGGAAGTCGGTCTGTTCCTGATCAACTTTAACAATCAGTACGATTCCAGCCAGACCACCGACAGCGTAACCGCACGCGGTAAAACCCGTCATACCGGGCTGGAAAGCCAGATCCGTTACGACCTGTCCGATCTGTCGCCGAAACTGGAAAATGTCTCTGCCTACGCCAGTTACGCCTATGTCAACGCGGTGATCCGCGAAGAGGGCGATACGCACGGCAATCAGGTGCCGTTCTCGCCAAAAAACAAAGGCACGCTGGGGCTGGATTACACACCGGGTAACTGGTTCTTCAACGTCAACAGTGAATACCAGTCCGGCCAGTTTGCCGATAATGCTAATACCGTTAAAGAAAGTGCTGACGGTAGCACCGGCCGCATTCCCGGCTTTATGCTGTGGGGCGCACGTGCCGGTTATCAGTTCGGTGCAGACATGGCAAACCTGAATCTGGCCTTCGGTGTGAAAAACATCTTCGACCACGAATATTTCACCCGCGCCTATGACGATAACAACAAAGGCATCTACGCAGGGCAGCCGCGGACGTTGTATATGCAGGGCTCGCTGAAGTTCTGAGACCCCTCGTCTTTCATGTTGCCGCGTGGTTGGCTTCACGCGGTTGCAGCATGCAATCCACAGGGTTTCGGCAAGGTTTAATAACTGATAACGCACAGAGGTTTTATGTCTTTTTTCTCGCGCTTTACGCTTTTTACCGGCTTATGTTTTTCACTGGCTTGCGCGCAGGCCGTGACGGTAACGGATCAGCAGGGCAGTTTTACGATTGATACCACGCCAAAACATGTGGTGGTGCTGGAACTGTCCTTTGTGGATGCGCTGGCGCTGGTGGATGTCAGCCCGGTGGGCGTGGCAGACGATAACGATGCGGATCGTATTTTGCCGCAGGTGCGTCAGCGCATCAGTGCCTGGCAGTCGGTCGGCACGCGTTCGCAGCCGAGCCTTGAGGCGATTGCCGCGCTGAAACCGGATTTAATCATCGCTGACAGCAGCCGTCACAGCGGAATTTACACCGCACTGAAAGGCATAGCGCCGACGCTGTTGCTGAAATCCCGCAACGAAACCTACAGTGAGAATCTGGAATCGGCGGCGATCATCGGCAAGGTGCTGGGTAAAGATGTGCTGATGCAACAACGGCTGAATGAACATCACCAGCGGATGCAGGCGTTTGCCGCGCAGTTGCCAAAAGGCACGCAGGTGGTTTTCGGCACTTCGCGCGAGCAGCAGTTCAACCTGCATACGCGTGGTTCTTACACCGGCAGTGTGCTGACCTCACTCGGCCTGATTGTGCCGGAGCCGGTTAATCAGCAGGCGCTGGCCAATATCAGCTTCGAGCAGTTGCTGGCGATCAATCCTGACTGGCTGATCGTCGCGCACTACCGTCAGGAAAGCATCGTGCGCCGGTGGCAGCAGGATCCGCTGTGGCAAATGATGAAAGCCGCACAGCAAAAACAGGTGGCGTCTGTGGACAGTAACGTCTGGGCACGGATGCGCGGGGTATTTGCCGCCGAACAGATCGCCGGCGACACGGTGCGGATCCTGCATCATCAGGCGCTGAAAACCGCACCATGAAGGCAGTAAAACATGTATTTGCCGGGTGGCGCTGGACGCTGCCTTTGCTCATATTAGGCGTCAGCTTCTGGCTAACGCTTTTTTGCCGTTCAGCGGTGCCGGTGGGGGCTTTTGACGCTTTGCGCGCCTTACTGCCCGGACCGCCGGATTCTTTGGCGCAGGCGCTTGTACTGAATCTGCGCCTGCCGCGCAGCCTGGTGGCGATGCTGCTGGGTGCCAGCCTGGCGCTGGCGGGCAGTTTGCTGCAAACCCTCACCCGCAATCCGCTGGCATCGCCTTCACTGTTTGGTATCAACGCCGGAGCGTCGCTGGCGATGGTATGGGTCAGCGCCTTCAGCCCGCAACTTTTCTCCGGCTTCAGCATCGCGCTGGTGGCCGCGCTGGGCGGCGGTATCAGTTGGGGCGCGGTAATGCTGACGGGCGGCGGCTGGCAGCAGGCTGGTGATCGCAGCCGGTTGATCCTCGCTGGCGTGGCGGTTTCTGCGCTGTGCGCCGCACTGGCGAAAGCCACGCTGATCCTCTCCGAAGACCACGCCTACGGTATTCTGAGCTGGCTGGCCGGTGGCGTGGCGCATGCCCGCTGGCCGGAATTCTGGCACCTGTTTCCGTTCACCGCGATCATCGCGCCATGGGTGATGCTGCTTGCCGGTCGCCTGAACCTGTTACAGGTCAGCGATGACAGTGCGCAGACACTGGGCGTCAACCTGCCGCGTCTGCGCCTGACCATTAATCTGCTGGTGTTGCTGCTGGTCGGCGCCTGCGTCAGTGTCGCCGGACCGCTGGCGTTTATCGGTCTGCTGGTGCCGCATATTTCCCGTTACTGGATTGGCTATGATTTGCGCCGCATGTTGCCGCTCAGCATGATTTTCGGTGCCACACTGATGCTGCTGGCCGATTTACTGGCGCGTTTCCTGGCGTGGCCGGGCGAATTACCGGCGGGCGTGGTGCTGGCGCTGATCGGCGCACCGTTCTTTGTCTGGCTGGTGAGGACGCGCACATGACCCGGCAGGTCACTCTTTTCCTCACGCTCAGCGTGTTGTTGCTGCTGACTTTTGTGATTTCCCTGCGTTACGGAACCCACACGCTGACATTTGAGCAAATGCGTCTGGCAATGTCGCCCGCTGACAGCAATCATTTTGCGCTGTTTGAATACCGGCTGCCGCGCACCTTGCTGGCGATGCTGGTCGGGGCGGCGCTGGCGCTTTCCGGCGTGCTGGTGCAGGGGATTATCCGCAATCCGCTGGCCTCGCCGGACATTCTGGGGGTTAATCATGCTGCCGGATTAGTCTCAGCAGGGGCGCTGATGCTATTACCTGCGCTGCCGGTGTTATGGCTGCCGCCGCTGGCGTTTACCGGCGGTATCGCCGCTTTTGTGTTGCTGCGCCTGATGGCCGGGCGTTCCGCACCGTTACGTCTGGCGCTGACGGGGGTTGCACTGACTGCCTTTTACGCCAGCCTGACTGACTACCTGATGCTGTCACACCCGATGGAAATCAACAACGCCCTGATGTGGCTGACCGGCAGCCTGTGGGGGCGCGGCTGGAATTTTGTTGAGATAGTCGCGCCTTGGTTGCTGATCCTGCTGCCGCTGAGTTTGTGGTTTTGCCGTGACCTGGATGTGATGGCGCTCGGTGATGACAGCGCCTCGACGCTGGGTATTCGCGTATCCCGTGTGCAGCGGCTGGTGTTGTTGCTGGCCGTGGCGCTGGCGGCGGTAAGCGTTGCGGCCTGCGGACCGGTTGGTTTTATCGGTTTAGTGGCACCACACCTGACCCGCAAACTGGCCGGTGGCCGCCACCGTGCGCTGATCCCGGCGTCATTACTGGTCGGGGCGCTGATTCTGCTACTGGCAGATGTGCTGGCGCGAACGCTGAACCCGCCGCTGGAACTGCCTGCGGGCGTATTAACGGCGGTGATTGGTGCGCCGTATTTCTTCTGGTTATTAATGAGAACCCGCTGATTATGCAACTCAGTGCAGAAAATCTGACTGCCGGATACGGCAATAAAAATGTCCTTAATGGCCTGTCGCTGACGCTACCCGCCGGGAAAATTACCGCGCTGATCGGCCCGAACGGCTGCGGAAAATCCACGCTGCTGAAATGCTTTGCACGTTTGCTGACACCTGCCTGCGGCACGTTGCGTCTCGGCGATGAGGATTTATCTGCGCTTCATGGCCGCCGGCTCGCCCGCAAACTGGCGTTACTGACGCAGCAGCATATTGCGCCGGAAGGTATCAGCGTGCGTGAACTGGTGGGCTATGGCCGCAGCCCGTGGCTGAACCTGTGGGGCAGGCTGGGGCAGCAGGATAAGGCCATCGTCGAACGGGCGATGCAGGAAACCAATATCACAGCACTGGCAGATAAACGCGTCAGTGAGCTCTCCGGCGGACAGCGTCAGCGGGTGTTTCTGGCGATGGTACTGGCACAGGATACGCCGCTGGTGCTGCTCGACGAGCCGACCACTTACCTCGATATCAGTCATCAGGTGGAGCTGATGAGCCTGTTGCGCAGTCAGAATCAGCAGGGGAAAACGCTGGTGGCGGTGCTGCATGACCTGAATCAGGCCAGCCGTTATTGTGATTATCTGGTGATGATGGCCGAGGGGAATATCATCGCGCAGGGCACGCCGGAGGAGGTGATGACGCCTGCATTGCTGGCACAGGTGTTTGACATTGATGCGCAAATCTATCCGGAACCGGTAACCGGTAAGCCGATGTGTATCGTGAAATAGTTCCGGTTTTCATTGTCATTGTTTTCCTCTCAGACGGGGTTTATAAACTACACTTCTGACACCCCTACAGCGCCATTAAAAAGAGCGCAAAATAACGAGAGAAACAATGATTATTTCTGCATCAACGGACTACCGCGCTGCGGCAAAAAGTAAACTGCCGCCATTTCTGTTTCATTACATCGACGGTGGTGCTTACAACGAGCATACGCTCAGACGTAATACCGCCGATCTGGCCGATATCGCCCTGCGCCAGCGCATCCTCAAAAACATGTCTGATCTCAGCCTGGAGACCCAACTGTTTGGCGAAAAGCTGGCGATGCCCGTCGTGCTGGCACCGGTGGGTCTGACCGGCATGTACGCGCGACGCGGCGAAGTTCAGGCGGCCCGTGCGGCAGCGAAAAAAGGTATTCCTTTCACGTTGTCGACCGTCTCTGTCTGTCCGATTGAAGAGGTGGCACCGGCCATCGACCGTCCGATGTGGTTCCAGCTTTACGTACTCAAAGATCGTGGTTTCATGCGCAATGCGCTGGAACGTGCGCAGGCCGCGGGCGTCAAAACATTAGTGTTTACCGTGGATATGCCGACGCCCGGCGCACGTTATCGCGATGCGCATTCCGGTATGAGTGGCCCGAATGCCGTCGCACGCCGGATGTTTCAGGCAGTGATGCATCCGCAATGGGCATGGGATGTCGGCCTGAATGGCAAACCGCATGATCTTGGTAATGTTTCGGCCTATCGCGGTAAACCGACCACACTGGAGGATTACATCGGCTGGCTGGCGGCGAACTTCGACCCGTCGATTTCCTGGAAAGACCTGGAATGGATCCGTGAGTTCTGGAAAGGTCCGATGATTATTAAAGGCATTCTGGATCCGGAAGATGCCAAAGACGCCGTAAAATTTGGTGCCGATGGCATTGTGGTCTCCAACCACGGCGGCCGGCAGCTCGACGGGGTGCTGTCCACCGCTCACGCGCTGCCTGCTATTGCGGATGCGGTGAAAGGCGATATCACTATTCTCGCGGATTCCGGCATCCGTACCGGGCTGGATGTGGTGCGTATGATCGCCCTCGGTGCCGACAGTGTGCTGTTGGGCAGGGCATTTGTGTATGCACTGGCCGCAGCGGGCGAGGCGGGGGTGATTAATCTGCTGAATCTTATCGAAAAAGAAATGCGGGTCGCAATGATACTGACCGGTGCGAAATCCATTGCTGACATCAGCGGGGACTCCCTGGTCTACGGACGGAATCAGGTTCACCGCGCGAGCTTATAAAATGCAAAGGGCGTAACTTCCGTTCGAAGCCACGCCCTGCTTCACTGTCCCACGCAATAGCCGTTTCGTCCTGCATGCTTGGCGTCATACAGTGCGCCGTCGGCCCGTTGGAGTAATTCCAGCGAAGTCATGCCCGGCGACCATTGCATAATGCCCTGACTGACTGTCACCGTGTCTGCCACCTGCGATAAGGCGTGGGGGATGGCCGCCTGCGCCACACTTTGCCTGATGCGTTGTGCGACCACTTCTGCATCTGTTGCAGCGGCGCTGTGCAGCAGGATCACAAACTCCTCACCGCCATAACGGGCCACCAGATCGGCCGGTTGCCTGACCACCTGCCTGAAACACTTCGCAATGTCCACGAGGCAGTTGTCTCCGGCCTGGTGACCATAATGGTCGTTGTATTTTTTGAAATAATCCACGTCAATCATGATCAGGGAAAAAATACCGCCCTGACGTTCCGTTTGTGCAATCAGTTGTTGAAGTTGTTTATCGAGCTGGCGGCGGTTCGCTACACCTGTCAGCGGATCGTAATGTGCCAGGTTATCCAGCTTACTGACCAGCAACTGGTTGTCGCATTCCCGCCGCACGGAAAGCACAAACCAGCGGCTCAGCATAATACGCGCTGTCTCAAACAGGGCGCTGGCGACAATCATCGCGACGATTTCCAGAACCGGAATATCCGCTTTCAGCAGTATCAGATGAAAAAATAATGAAAACCACAGCGGCAATGTGAAGCTGTAAAGGATCGGCATGGTCGGGTACAACGCAATCAGCGCCGTAAAAATCAGCATGCAGAAAAGCGGGAAGACCAGTTGTTGCTGCGTATCACTGGTCAGCATGAAATGGAACACGACGGCCCAGTACAAACCGACCAGAAACGCCAGTACCATCGCGGGCGTACGTGAGCGTATGAAGCGCAATACGGGTAAAAGAAGGATGATAAAAACCAGAAAAATCAGTGCCAGCTTATCCAGCACCGGACCGGAAACCGCCACATCGGCGTGCGGATCCAGCAATACCCGGAACTGGTGCCGGCCAAACAGAAAAAGCACAAAGCTCAGATTAGCGAGCAGTAACCAGATGCCGCTGGTACGCAATGACGCTTTTTTATAGTGATCCAGCAGGGTGTGGAATGCGTGGTCCGGCTGGAGAACGGGAGGAGTTTGCATGTTTATCCTTAACATCTTATCTGCGTACAGTGTAGCTGAAGAAAACTTTTTACTCCTCACCCTGCGAAGGGGGAGGCGGAGAGGGGGTTTTAAGGACGAAGCGATGGCCAAAGCCGACATCAACTTCTTGATTTTTCTGTAATACCCCACTCAAACCCTCCCCTGTGCAGGGAAGGGAGTTGTCCGGTGCTCGTACACAGGCGAGCAGTTGTTCTGTTGTAATCGCCGCAACAGACGCTTCATTGATTTCCGGCGCACAGGCAAACTCCCTCAGCCACTGTTGCCTCGCCGCTTCCAGCCTGTCAGCTGGCCTCACGCTCAGCGATTCCCGCAGCGTGCAGCGCTTTTCTTCCAGTGTCTGTGGGGTGATGCCATCAATGACGGACGGGATCTCCGCGATAAAAGTATCGATAAACCCCAGCAGCGTTTCTGTGTCATACGACGGCGATTGTAATGCAAACAAAATCCCGGACTGACGCGCCGTCTGATGGAAACGGCAGCTCACCACATAGCCGATATTTTTCTCGACGCGCAATTGCCGGAAGAACTTTGGCTCAAGCAAATACGCCAAAATCTGCGTGGCGGCCAGACATTCAGCGGTGTTTTCCGCCAGCGGGCAGAATACCAGCACGGCGGCATCATCACCCGCAACCCGCAATTCATGTACTTCCCCGGATGATTCACTGACCACTTCCGGCAATGTTGCCAGCAGGGTGCGTATCGCGATGTCCGATCTCAGCTGACGCTGTTCCTGCTCAAACAGTCGCCTGCCTTGTGCCAGCGCGGCGGGAGAAGGCGCGCGCAGCAGTCTCAGTGCGGCCGCGAGCGTGCGCGCCGTCCATGCCTGACATCCGCTAAGCTGTAATAATCCGTTTCCCTGTTCGTAGCTGAATATCAGCGAATTCCCCTGATGGGCGGACAATGCACACAGTGCCCGCAGGCTGGCACGGGCGATGCAGGCCTGCAGTAAGGTCAGCGGAGCGCCGGTTGTCTGTATGCTTTCATCCGCTGTATGCGCTTCTTCTGCGTGAGGGAGGTAAAACATAAAGTGTGATTCAGTGACACTGTCACTTTTCGACTGCCAGGCAGAGAAACTGACCGGTAAAGTAAAACCCTGAACTGACGCGTTATGTCCGTGCACATCCCGGGCAATCCACAGCCGTGTCATATTTTCCGGCTTTAGTTCGCTGAGCAATTTCTGCCAGCCGTTTTGAGCCGCAGGCGGGAAATCCAGGGTGCGGGCGCGCAGTTGCTCCAGCGGTGTTAAACGGCTGAAGTCGCGACGGGCGAGGGCTACATAATGCTGCAAATGTCCGGTGCTTAAGTCGCGAACCTGTTGCAGCCAGTGGCAGAACAACGTTTCGACACCGGCACGCAAGGCCAGGGGGGTATCGCAGACGAAAAATTCAATGCTGAGGATGGCGTGCGTGGTATCCGTATAAGGTAGCGAAACCCGCACGCTGTCGGCCAGCGCCTGCGTTCGCAGTTGTTCCAGTAAACTGCCCGGCGCTTCATCGGTAAGCAACTGGCGCAGTAATGTCAGCGCCGGAGAAAGCGTCACCGGGAATGAAAAACGCAGGCGTGGCGAACTTTCCAGACGCAACTGAAGATAGCGTTCCCGGCTCAGCGCCGGTGGCTGAGTATGGGCCGGTGGGGAACCTTTACCGGCAGCAAAGGCATTGCCGTAACGCCCGGCCAGTGCAGCGAGTTCAGCGACCGATTGCGGGCCTTGCAGCCACAGCGTGAGCCGTCGTGCGGTGAAGAATTGCTGATGATAATGTATCAGCGCCTGTTGCAGAGCGGAAATATCCTCACCGAAAGCGGTACGGTGACCGACGTGAAAATCGCGCAGTTGTGCCGGTGCGGCAAAAGCCAGGCTCAGCGCCGCATCACAAAGGGAATCCGTATGAGCGGTCAGCATGCGATATTCGGCGTCGATCACGGCCACTTCCTGCTGTACGGCATCTGTGGTCAGCAAAGGCTGCACCAGCATGTCCGTCAGACGCGCCAGTCCTTCTTCAAACTTTGCCGGTGTCATATCAAAAAACCATGCCGTCGAGGTGGCATGCGTGGTGGCGTTGAGTCGTGCGCCCTGCGCCTGCGCCCACATCATCAGCCGGTCATCGCCCTGAAACTGATGGCTTCCGGCAAACACTACATGCTCAAACAGATGCGCCAGCCCGGGAAATTCCTCCGGTTCGTGATGACTTCCGGCATTGAGATGAATAAGCGCGGCGGCACGTGAAGCCTGCGGGTCATGGAGAATATTGACCCGCAATCCGTTGCTCAGTGTCAGGGTCTCTGCGGCTGGCAGCATCAGACCCTCAGCCTTTAAAAATCAACTGAGAGTTCGCGCGGTTGCGGAACTGCAACTGATTGATCTGAATGTTGGTGCAATTGGCCTGTTCTCGTGCGGCGAGGATTTTGCCGTGATGTTCAGATTTTGAACACACCGGATCGGCGTTGTCGGCATTGCCGGTGAGCATAAAGGCCTGACAGCGGCAGCCGCCGAAGTCTTTCTCTTTTTCTGAACACGAACGGCAGGGTTCCGGCATCCAGTCGAAGCCGCGGTATTTGTTAAAACCGAACGAGTCGTACCAGATTTCCTGCAAGGTATTATTCAGCACCGACGGGAATTCCACCGGCAACTGGCGCGCGCTGTGGCACGGCAGCGCCATGCCTTCCGGCGTCACACTGAGGAATATCGCTCCCCAGCCGCCCATGCAGCCTTTCGGACGTTCTTCATAATAATCGGGTGTCACAAACAGCAGGTTGGCCAGATTACCGGTGCCGGCCATTTTTTCGCGGTACTGGTGCACCACATTTTCGGCGCGGGCGATCTGGTCGCGGGTAGGCAGTAAACCTTCGCGGTTGAGCTGCGCCCAGCCATAAAACTGACAGGTCGCCAGCTCGACATCATCGGCTTCCAGTTCAATGCTCAGATCAATGATCTTGTCGATCTGATCGATGTTATGACGGTGCAACACGAAGTTCAGCACCATCGGATAACCGTGGGCTTTTACCGCTTTGGCCATGTCGAGTTTTTGCCGGAATGCTTTGGCGTTACCCGCCAGCGCGGCGTTCAGCGTCTCATCGCTGGCCTGAAAACTGATCTGGATATGATCCAGTCCGGCGTCGGCAAACGCATCGATTTTCTTTTCGCTCAGCCCGATGCCGGAGGTGATCAGGTTGGTATAAAAACCGAGATCCCGCGCGGCACGGATAAGTTCCGGCAAATCTTTACGCACCAGCGGTTCACCGCCGGAGAAACCGATTTGCACCGCGCCCATTTCCCGCGCTTCTTCGAACACTTTGATCCACTGCGCGGTGGTCAGCTCTTTTTCCTGTTTAGCAAAGTCGAGCGGATTCGAGCAATACGGGCATTGCAGCGGGCAGCGGTAGGTCAGTTCGGCCAGCAGCCACAGCGGCGGTTTGACCGCAGGGTTAAGCCGGTTCACGGAACGTAATCCACTTTTGTGCATGGGCTTGAGCGAAGAAGTCTTTGACGTCGTCATTCACGCCGCCGGCATCCGGGAAACGCGTATTCAGCTCATCAATGATATTGGCGATCGTCCGCTCGCCATCCACGAGTTGTAAAATGAAGGTCGCGCTGTCGTTGAGTTTCGCCATCCCTTCCGGATACAAAATCACATGGCAGTCCTGCGTTTTCTCAAACTGCATGCGGTAGCCGCGACGAAACATCGGCGTGTAGTGTTCGGTAATGGTGATCACAGGAGTCTTCCTTTATGCCAGACCGCCTGTTGCGTCACGCTGTGGTACGGCGGGCGGTTCAGTTCGTAGGCCATGCTCATGGAATCGAGCATGCTCCACAAAATATCGAGTTTGAATTGCAGAATTTCCAGCATGCGCTGTTGTTTTTCGACAGTATCGCAATACTCCAGCGCCAGTTGCAGGCCGTGTTCGACGTCGCGGTTAGCCTGGCTCAGGCGGCTGCGGAAATAACCGTAACCTTCTTCCTCAATCCATGTGTAATGCTGCGGCCAGGTGTCGAGGCGTGCCTGATGGATTTGCGGAGCGAACAGTTCCGTCAGCGAGCTGCACGCGGCTTCCTGCCAGACGGCGCGGCGGGCAAAATTGACGTAGGCATCGACCGCAAAACGCACCCCCGGTAACACCCTTTCTTCTGAAAGCAGCACATCGCGGTCTAACCCCACCGCTTCGCCCAGACGCAGCCAGGCTTCGATACCGCCTTCACTGCCGCCATGTCCGTCGTGATCGAGAATACGCTGTACCCATTTACGGCGGGTTTGCGCATCCGGACAGTTGGCCATGATCGCCGCGTCTTTCAGCGGAATGCTGGTCTGATAATAGAAACGGTTCGCCACCCAGCCCTGAATTTGCTCGCGGGTTGCCTGACCGTTATGCATCGCAATGTGGTACGGATGATGGATGTGATAAAACGCGCCTTTGGCACGCAGCGCCTGTTCAAATTCCTGCGGCGTCATCGGTGACGTCTGTGTTGTCGATATGCTCATGGTCGTTTTGCCCTACAGTTCGATGCGCATCCCGTCCCGGCTGACTTCGATGTTTTGTTGCGTCAGCGCCTGCCGCTCGGCAGAGGATTCATTGAGGATCGGGTTGGTATTATTAATATGGATGAGAATTTTGCGTTTTGCCGGAAGTGACGACAGCAGGGCGATCAGCCCCTGTTCTTCGGCAAGCGCCAGATGGCCCATGTCTTTGCCGGTATTTCGGCCTACGCCGGTGGTTGCCAGCTCGTTGTCCTGCCACAGTGTGCCGTCAATCAGCAGGCAATCCGCTTTGTTCAGCCATTTCAGCAGTTCATCGTCCGGCTCGCCCAGACCCGGTGCATACAGCAGCGAGGTGCCGGTATGGGAGTCTTCGATAAACAGCGCGATATTGTGACCGGGCAGCGGCTTACCGCGATATTTCGAATACGGTGGCGCATTGCTCAGCAGCGGAATGGCGGTGAATGTAAGGTTCGGGCACACGGCAACGGAGAAGCGGTTCTCCGGCTCGATAGCGTGGTGTTGCAGGCCACCATTCCAGTGAGAAAGCATGGTAAAGATCGGGAAACCGGTGGTCAGATCTTCGTGGACTTCCGGCGTACACCAGACCTGATGCGGGCAGCCTTCACGCAAATTCAGCAGGCCGGTGCAGTGATCAATCTGGCTATCGGTCAGGATGATTGACCCGATAGCGGTGCCGCGTAAAACGTCGTGTTTTATCAGTTCCGGCGTAGCGGCAATCTGGTGACAGATGTCCGGCGAGGCATTACACAGCACCCAGTCGGTGCCATTATCGCTGACGGCAATAGAAGACTGCGTGCGCGGGGACGTTTTCATGGTGCCATTGCGCACGCCCTGACAATTGCTGCAATTGCAGTTCCACTGAGGGAAACCGCCGCCAGCTGCGGAACCAAGTACGATAATCTGCATATGAAAACCAGGGGAAAGGGAAGGAAGATGCCCACAGTTAACCGTGGGCATAAAGGCTTAGCGGTTAGAAATGTACAGTGTCACTTCTAAGCCTAAACGCAGGTCTTCGAATGAAGGTTTAGTCCACATAATAATGTCCTCTTGGTGATTACAGTGTTAAGTTCACTGCTGCTTTAATTGCGGCAGGTGATCGGCTTATTGTCAAATATTGATGGTTTGGCTATAAAAATGTTGCGATGAACGCAAACCGATATTGCCCTGTAAGCCACAGGGATTAACGCAAAACCCCGGATGAAAAACTATTCACCCCAGGTCTGTTTTAATAATTTCAGCCAGTTGCGGTACGCGATTTTTTCGATCAATTCGTTGCCGTATCCCGCATCAGACATCGCCTGAAGCAGCAAAGGCATTCCGGCAACATCACCGAGAGCATCCGGCACATTGATACCGTCGAAATCCGAACCAAAACCGACATTTTCTTCCCCCAGTTTATCAAGAAGGTTATCAAGATGTTTAACAATTTCGGTTACCGGGGTATCGCCGTTACGTTTTCCATCGGCCCGCAGAAAAGCAGTGCCGAAATTAACACCAACGAAGCCATCGCTTTCTGCAATTGCGGCCAGTTGTTTATCGGTCAGATTACGCGGTTGCGGACACAGCGCGTGCACATTTGAGTGGGTCGCGACCAGCGGGGCATCGCTGAATGTCGCCGTCTGCCAGAAGGCTTTTTCATTCATATGCGAGACATCAAACAGAATTTTTTTCCGGTTACACTCACGCAATAATCCAAGCCCGGCGGGCGTCAGGCCATCTCCTGTGTCAGGCGAACCGGGGAAATCACCCTTTACACCGGTACCAAACTGGTTGGGTAAATTCCACAACGGGCCGATGCTGCGCAGCCCTTTTTCATACCAGCGCTCCAGCCGCGAGAAATCATCCCCGAGTGCTTCCGCCCCTTCGATATGCATCACCATCGCCAGCACATTCTGCGCAATACACGCTTCAATTTCACCGACCGTCCGGCAGATTTTTGCCCGCCCGGCGGACTGTGTTTCAAGGCGTTCCAGCAGCGAAATCTGCGCTTGCGTAATGGTGTAAGCATCATAGGTTTCTGCAGGGGAATTGGGCTTCAGTTGTGGCATATACGAAGCAGGTGGTACAAAAACAGCGAATAATCCGCCTGCAAAGCCACCCAGACGACAGCGCCTGAGATCGAGATGACCCTCAAAGGAGCCATCAAGAAACAAAGCAGCAGGATCTGCTGCGTCATGCAGCCACAGGCGAAGTAACAGGTCGTTATGACCGTCAAAGACAGGAGTATTGGGGATGGTGTTCATGATGTTAATGGTACTTTATAAAGTCATGTTGAAACATGGAGAATTATGTAAGTTTTGGTTTTTTTGCACGGATCGGTGCAAAGGGGGCGATTTTAAAATCAATTTCCAGGTCAAGGTCAAGACCGTGGGCGTCGGCCCACACCGACTTGGGGGGCGGCCTATCGCCGCCACCCCCCAAGACCCCCGGGCTCTTTTACTGCGCGCTGTCGCAGGCACGACGGACATGTTCTGGTGCAATATTGAGTGGCGCAAATCCAGGTGCTTCGCACTGCCTTCTCTCGGTGTTACTCGGCCTGCGGCCTCGCCCTTCGGGCCGTCACTTCGTGACGTTGTCTCGCAGAGCTCGACCCGAGCCACAGGTCTCGAAGCCGCTCCGTTCAGCTGAATTTTGAGCACGCCAATCAACCTTTTTAAAAGATAAAAAACAGTATGCCGTTGAATTTAAGATCGTGGGGGCGATTCAGAAAGCTTGCTGAACGGAGCGGCCTGAAGACCTCAGGCTTCAGGACCGAGAGAAGGTACCGCGCAGCGGCAAGATTTCCAGCCTGTCGCGGAGATACCTGAAACATAGCCAGCGAGCGGAGCGCGTATTGAAAAAGCGAGGGGAGTTCAGAGGGGAAAAGCCTTTCCCCTCTGGTCGGTTTCGGCGCAGCGCGTCATGTGACCGCAGCACTTGAGAAACCGAAATATTCCCGATCCAGCCATCACGGCGAGTGAGAAACCGAAATATACCCGTTCTGCCCTCACTGCAAGTGATAAGCCGCAATTGCTGCGGCCTCAGCAAATCAGAAACTATAGCTCGCCGTCACCGACACATTTCTCGGTTCCCCGTACACCACATACTGATTCACGCTGGTGTCATATTCTTTGTCAAACAGGTTATTCACGTTAGCCTGCACTGCCAGCTGTTTGGTGACCTGATAACGGCTGAACAGATTAACCAGCGCGTAGCTGCCTTGTTCCGCATAGCGCGTACCGTTGCCGCTTGGCCCCGGAACCGTATCCCAGACATGTGTCTGCCAGTTCACACCACCGCCGACGGTCAGATCCTGCAACATCGGCAGACGATAGCTGGAGAATAATTTCAGCTGGGTGCGCGGCAACTGAGGATTAACTGCATCGCTGTTTTCATCTTCTGCAATATAACGGGTGCCGCCGAACGTCATCTGCCAGTTATCAGTCAGGGCGCCGTTCACTTCAAATTCTACGCCGCGACTGACAGTGCCATTTTTACCTTCGTAAGCCGTATCGGTTGAGCCCGGGATTGTACGGCCGGTACTTTGCGCGACGTTGTCCAGCTCTGCACGGAACACGGAAACAGAGGCCGTCAGGCGGCTGTTGAACCAGTCGGCTTTCACCCCCGCTTCGTAATTCTTACCAATGACCGGTGACAGGTAGCCGCCGTTAATATCACGGTAAGTCTGTGGCTGGAATACTGACGTATAGCTGGCATATGTGGACCACGTATCGTTGATGTCAAACACCAGACCCGCGTACGGTGTGATGTTGTTCTTCTCGATCTGGTCGGTCAGGGTATGAGAATTCCAGTTAGTGTAACGCGCCCCAACGATCAGGTGCAGCGGGTCGGCCAGCGAGAGGCGCGTAGCCACGTAAGCTGATTTCTGACGAATAACATTTTCTTCTGCCAGAGCACGCGGGGCCCAGTCGGTTTCGGGGAACTGTCCGTTGAAATCGTTAAAATTGCCCAGTTCTTCGGTGGTGATATTGGCAAATGAACTGTAATAAGTGTTCTGCTGTTTACTGTAGCTCACACCGGTCATCAGTTCATGCTGACGGCCAAACAGTTCATACGGGCCGCTGGCGAAGGCATCCACACCATCGACTTTCCGTTTACCGGTGTTATAGCCGGTTCCTGCGACCACCGGATAACCGGCATAGGCGGATTCACCTACCCCGGTTGTTTTATCGAATGTCCCGTCGATATACATCATTTTGCTGTCGATATGGGATTCAGTACGGGTGCCGTTCAGCGTGGTCTGCCAGCCATTATCGAATGACTGTTTCAGGGTGGTGAACAGCTTGGTGGTTTCTTTATTGCTGTAAGCCCAGTCCGGCGCTGAGTTAAACCCGCGACGATAATCGGTTTTGCTGCCGTCCAGATACCAGCGTGGCATGCCGCCCCAGGTCGGGCTGTCGGTGTTGGTTTGCTGGAATTCGTAGCCTGCGGAAAGCAGTGTGGAATCAGTCAGGTCAGCATCAACGGTGGCATAGACGAATTTTTTTGTTGCGCCATAGCGTTCAACGTAGCTGTTTTTGTCCTGATAACCGGTGATCAGACGGCCACGTATACTGCCGGATTCGTTCAGCGGAGTGGCTAAATCCGCCACGTAACGCTGTTTATTCCAGCTGCCGTAAGTAGCCGAAACATTACCGGTGAATTCTTTGCTGTCGGCGTGTTTACGCACCTGGTTGACGGAGGCCGACGGGTTGCCCGGGCCAGTCATCAGGCCGGTTGCACCACGCACCACTTCGATACGGTCGTAAATTGCCGTGTCTGACTGTGAATCGCCCAGGTCCCAGCGCGGATCGAAAGTGGTCGGAATGTTATCGACCATGTAGTTGTCGATCAGAAAGCCACGGGCGTAATAAGTACGACGGTCAAGATCCGAAACGCTTTCCTGAATGCCGGTGGTATTTCTCAGCACGTCACCCAAAGACTGTAACTGCTGATCTTCCATGCGCTGCTTGCTGATGATGCTGACGGACTGGGGAATATCGCGCGCTGTCAGAGACATTTTTGTGCCTGCGGTGGTGACCGGGACACTGTAATCGGTGGCGGCGGTATCAGCGGTGCTGTCGGCGTTACTCTGCCCGGTGACCACCACAGTATCGTCACCCGTTTTCTTAACGGTGGTGTCTGCGGCATACGCAGAATGCAATGACGACGAAATTAACAATGTGATCACTGAAAGTGAACGTTTCTTTCCGGAATTATTATCAATGTTTTTCTTATTGTTCCTGACAGCGCAATTCCCTGAAAAAACAGGCATAACTATTCTCCACACGGTTATTTTATTATTTTTAAGCCACGGCATTTTTGTATGAATACGGCTTTATCTGCATGAACAAACGCCGCCAGAATCCCCCGGACAAGGGCTGGACAAGATAAAATGTCATGGTTAATAAAGCGAATGAGAATAATACGCATTGGGTTTATCGCTGTAAATAAATATTACAGACGGGGGGCGTCCACACAGGCCTTTTAAGGTCAAGACCGTGGGCGTCGGCCCACACCGACTTGGGGGACGGCCTATCGCCGCCACCCCCCAAGACCCCCCGGGCTCTTTCACTGCGCGCTGTCGCGGGCACGACGGACGTGTTTCGTGGCTATAGTAAGTGGCGCAAATCCAGGTGCTTCGCACTGCCTTCTCTCGGTGTTACTCGGCCTGCGGCCTCGCCCTTCGGGCCGTCACTTCGTGACGTTGTCTCGCAGAGCTCGACCCGAGCCACAGGTCTCGAAGCCGCTCCGTTCAGCTGAATTTTGAGCACGCCAGTCAACCTTTTTAAAAGATAAAAAACAGTATGCCGTTGAATTTAAGATCGTGGGGGCGATTCAGAAAGCTTGCTGAACGGAGCGGCCTGAAGACCTCAGGCTTCAGGACCGAGAGAAGGTACCGCGCAGCGGCAAGATTTCCAGCCTGTCGCGGAGATACCTGAAACATAGCCAGCGAGCGGAGCGCGTATTGAAAAAGCGAGGGGAGTTCAGAGGGGAAAAGCCTTTCCCCTCTGGTCGGTTTCGGCGCAGCGCGTCATGTGACCGCAGCACTTGAGAAACCGAAATATTCTCGATCCAGCCATCACGGCGAGTGAGAAACCGAAATATTCCCGATCCAGCCCTCACCGCGAGTGAGACCAGTTTGCAATGAAAAACCCACCTTTTAGCCATTAAGAAATCTAGACATCTAAACGTTCGTTTTGTAAAGTGTCACCACCTGCCGGATTAACGATTGATTCGGCTAAGAAAAATACAACGGCGGTGGCACGATGATCAGTAACATTAAAATCCTCGATGGTGGCATGGGGCGCGAACTGGCCCGCATGGGGGCCCCTTTTCGCCAGCCTGAATGGTCTGCACTGGCGCTGATGCAGGCTCCTGAATTTGTTCGGGCTGCTCACGATGCTTTTATTGCTGCCGGTTCTCAGGTCATTACCACCAACAGTTACGCCGTTGTGCCGTTCCACGTGGGTGAAGAGGTTTTTGCGGAGCAGGGCGCTGCACTGATTGCGCTCTCCGGCAAGCTGGCTCGCGAGGCGGCGGATGCGGCACGGGCTGCCGTGCAGGTTGCGGGTTCGCTCCCTCCGGTTCTCGGATCTTATCGCCCGGATCTGTTCGAGCCAGTGGCGGCCAAAAAATTACTGCAAGTGCTGGTGGATAACCTGACGGACAGCGTTGATGTCTGGCTGGCGGAAACGCAAAGCTCTGTTGCAGAAGTCGAAGCCGTGCGCGATGTGCTGGGCGATGACCCGCGTCCGCTGTGGCTGTCTTTTACCTTGCAGGACAATCTCGACGATCAGGGTAATGCGCTGCTGCGCTCCGGTGAAGCGGTTGTCGATGCGGTCAGTGTGGCGCTGCGGGTTTCTGCGGCGGCGGTGCTGTTCAATTGCAGCCGTCCTGAAGTGATGGCGACTGCGGTGAAAACTGCACGAGCGGCGCTGACGGCACAGGGATCTCAGCTTGATATCGGCGTGTATGCCAATGCATTCGAGCCTTCCGATAATAAACGCGGTGCCAATGAAGGGCTGAGCAAAATGCGTCAGGACACTGATCCTGCCGGTTATCTCGATTTCGCGAAAGACTGGGTGGCGCAGGGTGCGACCATGGTCGGCGGTTGTTGCGGGATCGGGCCTGAACATATTGCCGCGCTGAAACAGGCCTTCGCCAGATAATATCCATCACCAGATAACATCCATAAAAAGAATAAAACGCATATTAATGCTGAAGATGCATTCTTCGCAGACAGGGGAAAACCATGATTGATCGTCGTTCATTTATTAAAAGTGCGGGCGCACTTTCCGTTGCTGCGGCTACCCATTCACTGTGGCTGGGCAATGCCTTTGCTGCGGAGGCAGAAAAACCGAAAAAAGGCGGCCATCTGGTCGTCGGCGTGGACAATGCCTCCAGCACCGACCGTCTGGATCCGGCATTCTGGTTCGAAACTTACATGTATTTCGTCGGTTCGCAGATGTTTAACAATCTGGTGGAAATCGACGAAAACGCCAGACTGGCACCGTCACTGGCTGAAGCCTGGGCCTCAACCGATGGCAGCAAAACCTGGGTGCTGAAAATCCGTCAGGGCGTGCAGTTCCATGATGGCCGTTCGCTGGGCGCGAAAGATGTGGTGTATTCCCTCAATCATCACCGGGGTGAGAAATCCACCTCGCCGGTGAAAGGTTATCTGGACACCGTCAGTTCGATTGAAGCTACCGGCGACCATGAGGTCACTGTTAAGCTCACCGCACCGGACGTCGAATTCGTCTGGCTGCTGAGCGCCGTGCATTTCGCCATTACTGCTGAAAATGAAAACTTTGATAAAGGCATCGGCACCGGCGCATTTATCCTTGAAAAATTCCAGCCGGGTGTGTCCACGCTGACCAAACGTAATCCGAACTACTGGAACAGCGAACGCGGGCATGTTGATTCTGTCGAAACGCTGGCGATGAACGATTCAACAGCCCGTGTGGCCGCACTGGTCAGTGGTTCGGCACAGCTGATTAACCGCGTGAATCCGCGCATTGTCAGCCGCATCGAACGTATGCCGAACCTGAAACTGGTACGGGCGAAAGACAGCATGATTTACACCTTCCCCGGGCTGTCAAATCTGGCGCCGTTCGATAATGTTGAAGGCCGTCTGGCGCTCAAATACGCCATCGATCGTCAGAAAATTATCGACACCGTGCTCGGCGGTTACGCCAGCGTGGCGAACGACAACCCGATTTTCCCGTCGAACCGATACTTTGCGAAAGATATTCCGCAGCGTCCGTACGACCCAGAAAAAGCGCAGTTCCACTGGAAGAAATCCGGTTTCAGCGGCCCTCTGACGCTGAATGTCGCCGATGCCGGTTTCCCCGGCGCGGTCGATGCCGGTCAGCTTTATCAGCAATCCGCCGCCAAAGCGGGCATTAACCTGAATGTGGTGCGCGTGCCGGACGATGCGTTCTGGAATGATATCTGGCAGAAAAAAGCCTTTGTGTCGTCGAACTGGGCGAACCGTCCGACCGCCGACGCGCTGCTCTCTCTGGTGTTCACCAGTCAGTCTTCCTGGAATGAATCGGCGTGGCACGTACCGGCTTTCGATGCGATGGTCAAAGCCGCACGCGGTGAACCGGACGAAGCGCGCCGCAGGCAGATTTACCATGACATTCAGGTGATGCTGGTTGATCAGGGAAGCGAGATCATCCCGCTGTACGCCGATGCGCTCGACGGTTGTTCCGCCAAAATCAAAGGGTTTACATCCGTTCCGGGAATGCCGCTCAGCGGTAACCGTGCGGCAGAGAAAGTCTGGATTGAAGGCTGAACCGGGTAAAAATATGTCTGACTTATCTGCACAACAGAAAGTGACACAGCGGCCTGCGGGCCGTTTTTCGCAACACCGTTCCGGCTTGCTGAGCATGGTACTGGTGCGGCTGTTCTATGGCGTGCTGGTAGTGCTGGCCGTTTCCGTGCTGATTTTTGCCGGTGTACAACTGCTGCCGGGCAATGCGGCGACGGCGATCCTCGGTCAGAGCGCCACGCCCGATGCTATCCGCGAACTGAATTTTCAACTGGGGCTGGATAAACCGGCGGTCAGCCGTTATCTGAGCTGGCTGGCGGGTGTGCTGCACGGCGATTTCGGCACCAGTTTTTCGAGTCGCGAAGCCATCAGCGGTCCGTTGTTTACCCGCCTGGGGAATACACTGTTTCTGGCCGGATGTACCGCCGCGATTGCGGTTCCGCTGGCGCTGCTGATCGGGTTTATTTCTGTGCGTTATCAGGGCAGTATCATTGATACACTGCTCAACGTCATCACCCGCGCCACGGTGGCCCTGCCGGAATTTTTCTCCGGTTATTTGCTGATTCTGATATTTGCCATCACGCTGGCGTGGGCACCGAGCAACAGCAGTATCACTGCGGATATGCCGCTGGCGGCCAAACTCTCCGCCATTTCCCTGCCGTGCGCCACACTGGTACTGGCGATCCTCGGTCATATGAGCAACATGACCCGCGCTGCGCTGATAGCCGCGCAAAGTTCGGCGTATGTGGATACCGCGTTGCTCAAAGGGCTGTCACCGTCGCGCATTTTATGGCGTCACGTATTGCCCAATGCGGTGGGGCCGATCATCAATGTCGTGGCGATCAATCTGGCCTATCTGATGGTCGGTGTGGTGATTGTCGAGAACGTATTTGTTTATCCGGGACTCGGGCAGTACATGGTCGACAGCATCAGCAAACGCGATATTCCGGTGATGCAGGATTGCGCGTTGCTGCTGGCAGGTATTTATATCCTGCTGAATTTGCTGGCGGATGTAATGGCGCTGGTCGCTAATCCGCGTTTACGCCATAACCGCTGAATCTTAGGAATTGCTGTAATGCCTGCATTAAAACCTGCTTCGATACTGGGCCTGCTGGTGCTAAGCCTGTTTATCCTTATCGCCATTTTTGCCCCGTGGCTGGCCCCGCACACGCCGGATCAGACGATCGGCATGTCGTGGGATTTACCGGGGCCCGGTTCCATTCTGGGCACCGATAATCTCGGCCGTGATCTGCTTTCCCGCCTGATCTGGGGCACACGGGTTTCCCTTGGTGTGACCGCACTGGCGGCACTGGTGGCGTTTATCGTCGGTTGTACGTTCGGGTTTATTGCCGGACTGCGCGGCGGCTGGCTGGATCAGGTGATTTCCCGCTGCAACGATATTGTGATGGCTATTCCGACGCTGATCCTGGCGCTGATCGTGCTGGCTGTTTTGCCGAAAACCATTCTGGTGCTGACGCTGGTGCTTGGCCTGCTGGAATCAACCCGTGTGCTGCGCGTGGCCCGATCCCTTGCAGTGGATATCGGCGTAATGGAATTTGTTGATGTGGCGCGGTTGCGCGGTGAAAGTCTCGGCTGGATCCTCCTGCATGTGATTTTACCCAATGCGCTCCAGACGCTGATCGCCGAATTCGGCCTGCGTTTTATTTTTATTCTGCTGTTTCTCTCTGCGCTGTCATTCCTCGGGCTGGGTATTCAGCCTCCGACCGCTGACTGGGGCGGACTGGCGCGCGATAACAAAGACGGCATTTTGTTTGGCGTCTGGGCGGCACTGGTGCCGGGGGGCGCAATCGCGGTACTGGCGCTGGCAGTCAACGCCGTGGCGGACTGGCTGATAAGCGGTGAGCGTCGTGTGTGGGGGAAAAAAGCATGAATGAGCACGTACTGAGTATCGAAAACCTGTGCGTGGTGTCGCAGGGTAAAAATTCGCGCACGCTGGTGGATGATGTCTCTTTCACTGTGAAGCGCGGTGAAGTGCTGGGTCTGATCGGCGAATCGGGCGCAGGCAAATCCACCATCGGACTGGCTATTCTCGGGCATTGCCGGCAGGGGATGCGCATCCGGTCCGGCAAAATTGCGTTCAGCGGACAGGAACTGACTTCGCTTTCTGAGCGCCAGTTGCGTCAGGTGCGCGGCAGAAAGATTGCTTATGTCGCGCAGTCTGCCGGAGCGGCGTTTAATCCGGCGATCACCCTCGGCGAGCAGGTCATTGAGGCAGCGCTGAAACACAATGTGTATCCCCGCCGTCAGGCGCAGGCCAAAGCCATTGCTCTGTTTGAACAGCTTGGTCTGCCGGATCCACAGGCGTTTTATCAGCGTTATCCGCATCAGGTTTCCGGCGGTCAGTTACAGCGCGCGATGATTGCCATGGCGCTGTGCGCCGGGCCTGAGTTGTTGATTTTCGATGAGCCGACCACCGCACTGGATGTCACCACCCAGCTCGGCGTGCTGAAAGCTATCAGTGATGTGATCCGTTTTTCCGGCGTCGCGGCGATTTACATCAGTCATGATCTGGCGGTGGTGGCGCAGATAAGCGATCACATTATGGTGTTGCAGCACGGTAAAACAGTTGAACAGGCGGGAACGGCACAATTGCTGAGCCAGCCACAACAGGTTTACACCCGCCGTTTGCTGCATGCGCAGGGTGGGAACAAAACGCCGCAAACGGGTCATGCACCAGCAGCACTGGATATCAGTAACATCAGTGCTCGCTATCATGCACAGCCGGTACTGCAAAATGTTTCGCTGAGTTTGCCGCGCGGGCGCACGCTGGCGGTGATCGGTGAATCCGGTTCGGGGAAATCGACGCTCGGTAAAGTGATTTGCGGGCTGCTTACCCAGGAAAGCGGAGAAGTCAGTCTGAATCAGCAAGTATTGCCCGCCAGTTTGCACCAGCGCAGCCGCGTTCAGTTGCGCGATATACAACTGATCCATCAGATCCCCGACACGGCGCTGAATCCGAAAGAGCGCATTGGCAGTCAGATTTCCCGTGCACTGGCCTGCTTTACGACCCTGAACCGCAGCCAGCGCGAGGCCAGGGTGAGTGAACTGCTGGCGCAGGTCGGATTACATGCCGAACTGGCGGCGCGTTTTCCTGCCGCACTTTCCGGCGGGCAAAAACAGCGCGTGTGTATTGCGCGGGCGCTGGCAGCGGAGCCAAAAGTTATCGTTTGCGATGAACCAACCTCGGCGCTCGACCCGTTAGTTGCCCGCGATGTGCTGGCATTACTGCGCCAGATCCAGCAGGACACCGCCATTTCTTACCTGTTTATTACCCACGATTTGCAGGTAGTGCGCGAAATCGCCGATGAAGTCGCGGTGCTCAGACAGGGTGTGATTGTGCGTCAGGGACCGGTCACCTCCGCACTGGCCGAACCGCTGGATGATTACACCCGCGAGTTGCTGCGATCCGTGCCTGAAATGCGGGTTGGCTGGCTTGAGGAAATGTTTGCCTGATAATGCTCCTCTCCTGCAGAGGGGAGGAGCAAAAGCATTTATCCCTCTTTACACTTCCCAATATTCACATCACTAAAGATTCCCTTATTTATACCGATAACCTTTAAGAATTAATTAGATTATTAGAAAGTAGTTCCGCTATGTAATCAATATTTTGAATTATTTTTCATTGTATTAATTTTTAATGGCCAGGAAATAAGGGAAATAAAATGTGTAAACTGATCAACAGTATGCGTGTCGGCGCCCGTTTAGGGACAGCATTCGGCCTTATCATTTTGCTTTTAGTGATTGTCAGCGCTATCGCCATTACCAAAATAAGCAACATCAATAGCAGTATTGACCAAATAGTCAGTGACCGTTACGTCAAAGTCCGGCTGGCATTTGACGTCCGCGACGGCGTAAATGACCAGATTAAATATCTGCGCGGCATCGTCATTGATACTAAAAATCCTGAGCAGAATAAGAAGCGTTATGTACAGCTGGATGACACGGTTAAACAAACCAATGTCGCAATGGACAAAATCGCCGCTATTCAGACGACCATGACCGGCAAGCAAAAAATCAAAGCGTTGCAGGAGGCGGGGCAAACATTCGAAACCGCCAAAGAGCAACTGATTGCCTTAGCCCGTGCCGGTGATATGGAGGGGGCGACCGAGTTTGTTCTGCGTAAACTGACCATTTCGCAAAATGCGTATCTGGACCTGGCGACCGCGTTTGCTAACTCTCAGGATCAGCAATTACAGGCCGAAGGTAAAACAGCGCTGGCCGATGGTGCCACCGCCATTCAGCTGACGCTGATTTTCTCTGTGTTGGCCATTTTAATGGCAGCCGCGCTGGGTTATTTCCTGACCCGCTCAATCACCCGTCCGCTGCATACTGCGGTGAAAGTGGCAGAAAACGTAGCGGCCGGCGATCTGACCACGCAAATCCAGGTAACTTCCCAGGATGAAACCGGGCAGCTCATGCAGGGGCTGAAAAACATGAATGAAAATCTGCTGAGGATCGTGACCGAAGTGCGTGCAGGCACGAATGCCATCACCAGCGCATCCGGTGAAATTGCTGCCGGAAACCTGGATTTGTCTTCCCGTACCGAGCAGCAAGCCAGTTCACTGGAAGAAACCGCATCCGCTATGGAACAGATGACAGCCACGGTGAAACAGAATGCCGATAATGCGCGTCAGGCTAATCAGCTGGCGGCGCAGGCTTCCCGCGTGGCGGTGCAGGGCGGTGTAGTGGTCGGTGAAGTCGTGAACACGATGGAAGGTATCAATATCTCCTCGCGCAAAATCGTCGATATCATTGCAGTGATTGACGGTATTGCTTTCCAGACTAACATTCTGGCGTTGAACGCTGCTGTTGAAGCGGCGCGTGCCGGTGAGCAGGGGCGTGGTTTTGCCGTGGTGGCTTCCGAAGTGCGCAATCTGGCGCAACGCTCTGCCAGTGCCGCCAAAGAGATCAAAGTGCTGATCGATGATTCTGTGGCGAAGGTGGATAACGGCACGCAGCTGGTCGCCAAAGCCGGTGCCACCATGGCGGAAGTGGTGTCCAGCGTAAAAAATGTGACAGACATCGTCGGCGAAATTGCCATTGCCAGTAACGAACAAAGCACCGGGATTGAAGAGATTAACAAAGCCATCAACCAGATGGATGAAGTAACTCAGCAGAACGCCGCGTTAGTTCAGGAAGCCTCTTCGGCGGCGCATTCGCTCAACGAGCAGGCTGAGCGTTTGTCGCAGGCCATCAGCATTTTCAAAGTCAGCGCGGGTTCGGCGACAGCAGCGGTGCGCAAAGCCTCTCAGACGAAAACACCGGCGTTTCTGTCAAACCGACAGACGATCCCCGGCGTTGAGGAAGGAAACTGGGAAACGTTTTAAGCGTGATATCACGGCTTTTTTCTGCTCAAAACCCGACATTCGTGTCGGGTTTTTTACTTTCTGCCCCTGCTTTTGCCATAATCCCTTCGCCAATATAAAGGAGAAGGCTTTGATGATGAAAAATACCCTGCGTAAAACCGTCCTGATGGCGGCGGCTGTGGTGCCAATGCTCGCATTCAGCGCGGCATCCTGGGCGCAAACGGCTACAAAAATGACGTCAGTGCAGCAGCAGCTTGCCGCGCTGGAAAAAGACAGCGGTGGCCGTCTTGGCGTGATGCTGATTAATACCGAAGACAACTCCCAGATTGCTTACCGCGCCGATGAACGTTTTGCGATGTGCAGCACCAGTAAGTTCATGGCCGCGTCAGCCATTCTTAAACAAAGTGAAACGCAAACGGAACTGCTGAACCGGCACGTCAGCATCAAAAAATCTGATCTGGTAAATTACAACCCGATCACCGAAAAGCACCTCGGTACGGGGATGACGATCGGCGAACTGGCTGCCGCCGCCTTGCAGTACAGCGATAATACCGCCATGAATAAACTGATCGGGCAGCTTGGCGGGCCGCAGAAAGTCACGGAATATGCCCGCACGCTCGGCGATAAAACGTTCCGTCTGGACCGCACCGAACCGACACTGAACACCGCCATTCCGGGCGATGACCGCGACACCACATCACCGCGAGCGATGGCGCTGAGTCTGCAACACGTCGCGCTGGGCAGCGCACTGGCTGAACCGCAACGTGCGCAACTGGTGGAATGGATGAAAGGCAACACCACCGGCGCGATGAGTATCCGCGCGGGGCTGCCTGCGACCTGGGTGGTTGGCGATAAAACTGGCAGCGGCGATTACGGGACAACGAATGATATTGCGGTGATCTGGCCGGAAAATAAGGCTCCGCTGATCCTGATTACCTATTTTACGCAGCCGGAGAAAAATGCGAAATCCCGTCGCGATGTGCTGGCTTCCGCAGCAAAAATTGTTACGCAGGGGTATTGATGACGTAAGCATCAGACGGCGGAAGGGGACTTTCGCCGTTTTCAGACTTTTAAGACACTTCCTCTTTCTGCCTGCCGCCCTGCTTTATACTCTTTCCCTGTAATCGGATGTTTTTATAAGAATTTTAAACACTTTTGGAAAGGGAGTTTATCCATGGCAGGTTCTTTATCCCGTTTGATCCGTATCACCTGTACTTCTGCATTACTTTTCAGCTTTGCCGCCGTTGCCGACCAACAAGGCAGACAACAACTGCAAGATCAATTCGCTGAGAAAAACCGGCAGCAGCATGAACAGATGTTACAGTCTGAGCGTCAATGGCGCGAGGACAGCCAGAAGTCTGCCAATGAATATCATGAGCAGATACAGCGACAGATCAAAGAGCAGGAAGACACCACAACCCGTATTCAGAACGAAGCCATCGCTACCCATGAGAAACGCGACGCTGAAGCCCGCGAGGCGGCAAGACAAAAACGTGAGCAGGCAGGCGATCCTGAGCGCAACTGAGCCTGACGGCTCAGGGACGGTTTAACGCCCGTTTTTCCCGTTAGTCACCTTGACCAGACATTTTCTTCTGACACGTCGTTTTTAAGAATCCCATAATCCTGAAATCATGAGATCTTGGGATTATCCATTGTCGCCAACGTTCCATGAGGGTGTCGCGCTGGATAAGCTTTACCATAATGTTTGACTTAATAATCTGAATAATGAGGTAAAGATCAGGGCGTATTGTTTATATACGCGTGAAACCTAATTCAGTATTATTTTTGTAATAACCGGACTCTATGCCGCTGTAATATATTTCAAAATTTATATCTGGCGGCTATTCAGCCATTTACTCCCTGATGCTTTAATGTCATCACTCATATCACCGCCTGCGCGCTATAATTAAACAACTTTCCTGAAAGACTGTTCACGCGTCGCTATCTGTGCAGCGACATCATGTTAAGCGGGTCTGCCGGTGCAACAACACTGCCCGATTTTAAGGCTGTCCTGTCGCGTGTTTACGGGGGGTTTAGCAAGCCGGAGGGGCTTTTTAGTGCTTTATTAATGACCGTGTAACTCAGTTAAGTCAGCATGATCGTTCATTAAATCAGCAACATATTGATTCATATAGGAAAGAATAAACAAATCTATACAAAATAAATTATTGAGGTGGGGGCAAAAAAGCCATATATTGGCCGCGTTTTTCACACGCTGGTAATTTTTTTAATCAAATTTATTCAATTGTGGCGTTCTAATAACCCACGGTTGTAGGAGAGATATGATGACGGATAAAGTCCGTATTGACAGTTTAGGTGCGAATTCATTAAACGGAAACAATGAAACCTATTTGGCGAGACAAGCTGAATTTGAATCGAATGTTCGGAGCTATCCACGTAAATTGCCTCTGGCAATTGCGAAGGCCAATGGCGTTTGGATCACTGATGTTGAGAATAATCAATATCTTGATTGCCTGGCTGGCGCGGGGACGCTTGCTCTTGGACATAATCATCCGGACGTGCTGCAAAGCATCCAAAATGTCATTACCAGCGGCTTGCCGTTACATACACTGGATCTGACAACCCCGTTGAAAGATCAGTTCTCTGAATACCTGCTTTCTTTATTGCCACAACAGGGCAAAGCGTATTGCCTGCAGTTCACCGGTCCTTCAGGCGCGGACGCGGTTGAAGCTGCCATGAAACTGGCTAAAAAAGTCACCGGCCGTAGCGGCATTATCAGTTTCTCGGGCGGCTACCACGGCATGACGCACGCCACGCTGGCGGTGACCGGTAACCTGTCTCCGAAAGAAGCGGTTAACGGCATGATGCCGGAAGTGCAGTTTATGCCTTATCCGCATCAGTACCGCTGCCCGCTGGGCATTGGCGGTGACGCTGGCGTTAAAGCATTAACTTACTACTTCGAAAACCTGATCAACGACGTGGAAAGCGGCGTGCGCAAACCTGCTGCTGTGATCCTGGAAGCCGTTCAGGGCGAAGGCGGCGTGAACCCGGCTCCGGCTGAGTGGTTGCAGCGCATCCGTAAAGTGACTCAGGAACACGGCATTCTGCTGATCCTCGATGAAGTACAGGCGGGTTTCTGCCGTACCGGCAAACAGTTCGCCTTCGAACACGCAGGTATTGAGCCGGACATCATTGTGATGTCTAAAGCGGTGGGCGGTGGTCTGCCACTGGCTGTTCTGGGTATCAAAAAAGAGTTCGACGCCTGGGCGCCGGGTCACCACACCGGGACCTTCCGCGGCAACCAGCTGGCGATGGCGACCGGCCTGACCACGCTGAAAATCCTGAAAGAAGAAAAAATTGCCGAGAAAGTGGCTGCACAGGGCGAGTGGCTGAAAGGCAAACTGGCTGACATGCAGAAACGTTACCCGGTAATCGGTCACGTGCGTGGTCTGGGTCTGATGATCGGTATCGAGATCGTAAAACCGAACGAAGCGCAGGATCATATGGGTTGCTACCCGGCTGACGGCGAATTGTCTGCATTGTTGCAGAAAAAATGTTTCGAAGCTGGTCTGATCCTCGAACGCGGCGGCCGTAATGGTTGCGTGCTGCGCCTGTTGCCTTCCCTGCTGATCACTAACGATGAGCTGGGTATTTTCCTCGACAAGTTTGAGCAGGCGCTGTTAGCGGCTGGCGTCAAACCTGCCTGAGCGGAGTAAGAGATCCTGATGTCCGAGTTAAACCCGATTCTGGCAGGCTCAGCGCAAAGCACTGAAGCCTACCAGCAAGCCATTGCACAGAGCAGTGAAGCGGTTGTGCAGTGGCTGCAACAACCTGAAATGTATCAGGGCAAAACCGTTGCTGAGCTGCGTGAACGTATCAAGCTGGACTTCAATCCAAACGGTCTGGGTAATCAGGCCGCGATTGAACGTGCGATTGAGTATTTTTTGAAAGACAGTTTGTCTGTGCATCATCCGCAATGTGTTGCGCATCTGCATTGCCCGAGTCTGGTGGTCAGCCAGGCTGCGGAAGTGCTGATCAACGCCACCAACCAGAGCATGGACTCGTG
Source organism: Rahnella perminowiae (assembly GCF_019049695.1). Taxonomy (NCBI): domain Bacteria; kingdom Pseudomonadati; phylum Pseudomonadota; class Gammaproteobacteria; order Enterobacterales; family Yersiniaceae; genus Rahnella; species Rahnella perminowiae. The sequence continues at coordinate 79,475 of NZ_JAFMOT010000180.1, read as the reverse complement.
GGATCAAAGCCCGTCAGCGACCATCATTGAGATGAAGCTGATCGAATGGCTGCGTACGCAGGTGGGCTATCAGGCTGGCGACGCAGGTGTGTTCACCAGCGGCGGTACTCAGAGCAATCTGATGGGCCTGATGCTGGCACGTGACGCCTTCTTTGCACGTCAGGGGCATTCCATTCAGCAGGATGGCCTGGTGGGCAATCTGCGTAAAATTAAAGTGTTATGTTCTGAAAACGCGCATTTCTCCGTGCAGAAGAACATGGCATTGCTCGGTCTGGGCTATCAGTGCGTTACGCTGGTGAAAACCGATGAGTTTGCCCGTATGGATCTCAACGATTTGCGCGAAAAAGTGGTACAGGCACAAGCTAATGGCGATCAGATCCTGGCCATTGTGGCAACCGCCGGGACCACTGACGCGGGTGCTATCGACCCGCTGCGTGCTATTGCTGAACTGGCGGCAGCGCATCAGATTTGGGTGCATGTGGATGCGGCATGGGGCGGTGCGTTATTGCTGTCCGAAAAATACCGCGACTATCTGGACGGCATCGAGTTGGTGGATTCCATCACGCTGGACTTCCACAAGCAGTTCTTCCAGACCATCAGTTGTGGTGCATTCCTGCTTAAAGAAGAGCGTCATTATGAGCTGATGCGATATCAGGCGGCTTACCTGAATTCTGAATTTGACGAAGCAGCTGGTGTACCGAATCTGGTATCCAAATCTCTGCAAACCACCCGTCGCTTCGATGCGCTGAAACTGTGGATGGGGCTCGAAGCATTAGGGCAGAAGCAGTACGCTGCGATCATCGATCACGGTGTGTCGCTGGCGCAGGAAGTCGCGCAATACGTGACGTCTGAAGCTGCGCTGGAACTGGTGATGAAGCCACAGCTTGCGAGCGTTCTGTTCCGTTATCGTCCGCAGACACTTGCGGGCAGCAGCGATGCGGCAATCGCATTGCTGAACCAGAAAATCGGGGATGCGTTGCTGGAATCCGGCCGTGCGAACGTGGGGGTAACCGAGCATAACGGCGTCACCTGCCTGAAACTGACTTTGCTGAACCCGACGGTCACGCTGGAAGATGTGAAAGTGCTGCTGGCGCTGGTTGAGAAAACCGCACAGGACATACTGAACGCATAAGGTTCATTTTGCGTTAACCCGCAGCAAAAACCGGTGATATGAAAGTGTCGCCGGTTTTTTTACGTCTGACAGATGTCGGGACTAAGATAATTCTTAATGCGGAATGACAGGCAAAAAAGAACCCACCGCATGGGTGGGCTATTTAAGGGTATGGTGCTTATGGTCTGCTGCTCTTTCGTCAGCTGATCTAAGAGTAATCCCAGACCCGCCTGTAATTCAAGTCATCGTCAAAAAAGAGCCACAAAGAGCACATATTTCTGGAAGTCAGAACGCTTTTTAGCCTCATCCTATGCATCCTACAGCACCTGCGTTATCCGTTTCGGGCACCGATTATCAGCGCGGTAACCAATGCAATTGAAACGAACGACATATAACCAATCACTAAAGCTCTTTTCATAATAAGCACCTCAGTTGAACGTTTTTCAGGACATCGGACTCACGCCAGAAATCATAGTAAACCGGACTGAATATAATATAAATACCGATAACGTAAGACATCAGCAAAGTTTTTCCTTTACCGTCACCCCCGGTTTTTGCCGAACTTTCCTATTCCTGGTTCTATGCTGACCCGTTTTCTATACTGAAGGTTTGTGATTAATTCCGGGAGGGAAGATGAAGTTTTTATCACATTTCGATTTTATCGCGCTGGTGATGACACCGGTGTTCTGGACCGGCGTCGCGACGATGTGCGTGGTCACGCTTGTCACGTACTGGCTGCTGAGCTGGCTGGTGTCATTCTTGCGCAAAGGCATAAAACGCTGGGGTGAGGTCAATGCGGCCAGCCACCGTATCCGTTTTATTCTGGGCGAGATCCTCAACCGGACGAGCAATTTACTGCTTTTCGTTGCTGCTTTTTTGTTCAGCCTGCGGTTTGTTAATCTGCCCGATAATCTCTACAACACCATCAGTCATGCATGGTTCCTGGTGCTGGCGTTCCAGATGGCACTGTGGTTGGATCAGGCCGTTGTCTCGTGGTTACGTCATATTATGCGTCAGCCCGGGATGAACAAAAATCCGGTAACGCTGGTGATCACCGGGCTGATTTTCCGCGCGGTAGTGTGGTCAGTGATGTTGCTGTCGATATTGGCGAATGTGGGCGTGAATATTACCGCGCTTGTCGCCAGCCTGGGCGTGGGCGGTATCGCTATCGCGTTGGCGATCCAGACCATTCTCAGTGATGTATTCGCTTCCTTATCTATCGGTTTTGATAAGCCTTTCGAAATTGGAGATTTTGTCGTTTTTAATGATGTTGCCGGTACTGTCGAACATATCGGTCTTAAAACGACGCGGATACGCAGCCTGAGCGGGGAACAGATCGTTTGCGGCAATGCTATTCTGCTCCAGCAAACGCTGCATAATTACAAACGCATGCAAACCCGGCGTATTGTTTTCAATTTTGGCATCGCGATTAATACGCCGCCGGAAAAGCTGCGCATTATTGGTGATCTGGTAAAGGAAATTATTATCGATATCGGCGAAACCAAGTTTGACCGTGCGCATTTGCTTGGTTTTGGTACCGATCGTCTGAATATCGAAGTGGTCCATATCGTCAATACTGCCGATTATAATAAATACATGGATATCCAGCAGGAAATTAATATCCGCATTATTGAAAAGCTGATCGAGCAGGGGATCGAAATGGCATTGCCGAATATGATTGTCAGAACGCAAGCTGAACCTGAAAACGGCAGACTGGACGTCACCCGTGAAGAAAAACGGGCATGATCAGCGGGAACACCGGGTTACTGCGAACGCACCTCATTACGCGGTGCCTTATTCTTTATAAGGGATAATCGATATTTTCCCGTTGTTTTCTAAGATGGCGAATTTAATCTCGTTGAGGTTAACTATCCCTTCCTGCTGGCGAGCCACTACCAGGATTTCATCTTCGGAAAGGGAGCATTTACGCAGTCGCTGATCGAGGACTTTGCCATTCTCGATGAGGATAATAGGAGAGCCATTAAGCCATAAATCAAGTTTAGGAATTTTGTTTTCCAGAATTCCTAAACCTTTATCGATGAAAATCAGTGTTCCGATAGTGATCATCGCGCCCGTAATGGAGAAGTCTTCCCCAAGCAAGGCCTGTTGTGTAGCCTCACTGATAATCAGCACCAGTATAAAATCAAAAATAGTCATTTCGAGCAGTGTCTTGCGTCCTGAAATTTTAAAAATAATAAACAGGAAAACATACATAATGGCTGCTCTGAGGACATTTTCCATTTTGACCCCCTAAGGAAAAACAATCTGTTTGAAGATAAAAGGCGAGTTATTATTTGCCGTTACAGAGAGCGTATAGATCCCAAATTCCCTTGGTTTAAGTGTGAGTTGCACGCTACCTTTATTCGCAACGCCGGGGTTGTTCGGGTAGATGATCATCGTGCCGGGGCTACGGTGTATCACGGCACTTTCGGGGCTGACGTTAATAATGTCATATTCATTCACGAATTTTCCACTGAGGGTAATATGATCGCTTTTCTCTTGCTTAACGGGATAGGCAATAATCAGCGGTGACTCGGTGTCGCTGCGCAGGTATTTTTCATAAGTGATTTGTGTCGAGGTCGGATCGTTTTGGTAGAGTGAATCGCTCAGCCAGCCCTGAGAAAACCCTCCCAGCAAGGCATAAAGAATAAACAAACCCAGCAGAAAAAAACCAATGCGCTCAAGCCGCCAAGCGGTTTTGATCCATTTAATGTTTTCTTCTACAGGCGTGGTCCTTTGTTCAAACTGATGTTGATCATCTTTGTCCATGTCGCTTTTCTCTGGTGAAGAGGTTGCGTTAAATTAGTGTGTCTGTTCCCGTGGTTTTGTCATACATGACGACATGTCGAAGATCATCGTGTCAGGTAGAAAGCCGGCTTTCCTCTGCCATGTTGCCCTGTTTGCATCCTGAAACTTTCGCAGGGGGAACACTTCTTTGATTAGCTTAGTCTTGATGATGTAAATAAGTCAAAATTAGGATTATTCTCAATGCTTGAGTATTAGCCTTTAATTTCAATATTAAAATTCCTGTGCTTAAACCTGCATATTTCCAGGTGAGAAATATAGCGTATTTTTGACACTCTATAAGGGTGGGCTAGACTGAATACTCTCAGTGATCATTATTTACTATTCTCTTAACCGGTCTGAATAAGACCTGAAAGGAAAATTAATCATGAGAGCATTGACTTATCACGGCCCGTACAAGGTCAGCGTTGATAACATGCCTGACCCGGTACTTCAGGCCAGCGATGATATCATCCTGAGAGTGACGGCAACGGCAATATGTGGTTCTGACCTGCATCTCTACCACGGGAAAATACCGGGCACCCACCATGGCGATATATTTGGTCATGAATTTATGGGTGAAGTGGTGGAAGCCGGAGCGGATGTTACTGCCGTCGCTAAAGGTGACCGCGTCGTTATTCCTTTTGTTATTGCCTGCGGAGAATGTTTTTTCTGCAAACTCAACCAGTATGCCGCCTGTGAAACCACTAACCCCAACAAAGGTGCGGCGCTTAACCCCAAAAACATCACCCCCCCGGCGGCGCTGTTTGGCTATAGCGACCTGTACGGCGGAATTCCGGGCGGGCAGGCTGAATATGTGCGGGTGCCAAAAGCGAATGCCGGGCCTTTTAAAGTCCCGGACGGATTAGCCGATGAAAAGGTGCTGTTTTTATCAGATATATTACCCACTGCCTGGCAGGCGGTTAAAAATGCCGGACTGATGCCCGGTTCGAGTGTGGCGATTTTCGGTGCGGGGCCGGTGGGGTTGTTAAGCGCAGCCTGCGCCCGGCTGGCGGGCGCTGAACAGATATTCATGATTGACCATCACCCCTACAGGCTGGCGTTTGCTCAGGAGCGGTATGGAGTGATCCCGATTAATTTCGATGAAAATGACGATGCGGCAGCCTGGATTATTGAGCACACTGCCGGACACCGCGGCGTTGATGCGGTAATCGATGCCGTTGGTTTTGAAGCCAAAGGCAGCCTTACCGAAACCATTTTGAGCAATCTGAAGATTGAAGGCAGCAGCGGGAAAGCGTTACGCCAGTGCATTGCTGCGGTACGCCGCGGCGGGATAGTCAGCGTACCGGGTGTCTACGCGGGCTTTATTCACGGTTTTTTATTTGGCGATGCTTTTGATAAAGGGCTGACCTTTAAAATGGGGCAGACGCATGTTCATGCCTATCTTCCTGATCTGCTGATGTTAATTGAATCCGGACAACTGAAACCGGAAGAAATCGTGACGCATCATATGCCGCTGGAAGATGCCGCGAAAGGTTATAACATCTTCGAAAAACGGCAGGAAGATTGCCGGAAAATCATTCTGTTACCCGGCACGCCTTCCCGCGCATCCGTCGCATAGACCTGTCGGTAACGTGAAGTTCCACCTCCGTTAAGAGGAGGCGGACGCTATCAGGATGACAGGAGCAAAACCCGGCCAGACCGCCATATCTATCTGGTTGTTTAGCGTAATCTCTTTATCGCTGAACAGCTCCCGGTAGGGCCGGTAAGCAAGATGGGGCGGCAGTACGATTTCCGTCTGCGGGAATCCCCGCGCGGGTAAACCCAGTACCAGACGCGGTGCCGCAATAATGACGGCCTCGTCATTACTCACCCGCGCAAACGCGATAACGTTTTCGGCGTGCTTCCCGGTTGCACTGAGCGGAACATAGTCGCCCTGCTGAAACAACGCAGGCTTTTGCTGGCGAAGCCCGGCGAGCGTTGCCACGACGTATTGTTTCAGCTGGCCGTTCAGCCAGTATGCCTGCTGGTTCCAGGCCGGTTTTTCATCCTGCCTTAACCGCTGTTCCAGCCGGGTGAAATCCGGCAAACGGCGGTTATCGGGATCAACAAGACTGAAATTCAGCGCCTCGCTGCCCTGATAGATATCCGGTACGCCGGGTGCCATGAGTTTTATCACCGTCTGGGTCAGGCTGTTCACCAGTCCGGCCTGAATAAATGGCTGGATCGATGTATGGAAATCTTGCAGGAAGAGCCGGTTTGCCGGTGAAAGCAAATGATGCGCGTAATCCAGCACCGCCTTTTCATAGTCTTCGTTATTGTCATCCCAGCTCGTGCGCAGCTTGGCTTCACGCAGTGCTTTTTCGACAAAACTCTGAAATCGGTCGTCGAGTTCCTGCAAACCCTGTTCATCCTGAGGTGCCAGGGTAGCCGGCCATGCGCCCGCCAGCGCCTGATAGAGCATCCATGTCAGCGCAGGGCGTGGTGCCGGGCCATCGGGAAGTATTCTCACCTTTGACTCGTTCATCCGGTGCCAGCGTTTCACGCAGGCGGCCCACTCCTGCGGGGCTTCAGTCAGCGTAAACAGTCTGGCGCGGGCATCTTCACCCCGTTTGGTGTCATGCGTGGACGTTGCGGAAAGCGCTTCCGGTTGCTCTTCGCAGCGTTTTATCATCTCCGTATGGAAGCGGCTGAGGGAGAAGGTGCGAATTAACGGTTCCGCGCCCACTTCGTTCAGCGCCAGCTCCATGTTCTGACGGAAAAAAAGCGTGTCTTCCACCGATTTAGCCATTAGCGGCCCGGTCAGTTGCTGGAAACGTGTGCGGAATAAACCGGCCTGCGATGCTGCCGCCGCGGAGGTTTCTCCACAAAGAATACGCACCAGAAACGCGAGAATTTCAGCCTGAACAGGAAGAATCGTGGCGCTGACCTTACGCAGTATCTTGTGTAAAAGTGCCGCGTCTTCCGCAGGCATGCCCCGTGGTGTGCCGTAAGTGCGGTACACCGGGAAAGCGATCAGTAATTCGCGCAATGCGGTGCGGATATCATTTTCTTCATACGGCGCGTCTTCTGTCCCGGCAATATCGGTAGCCAGTTTCCAGAGTGCAGTGAATTCACCTTCGAAATTTTTCTCCACCATCATCAGCTTGGCCACGCGCAGTTCGTTGCGCAGGTCCACCGGCTTGCCCACCACGTTATCGTAAAGCTCGCTAAGCACTGCAATATTCTCATCATTAACCAGCACATCCGAAAGCGAGGCAATAAACTCATAACCTGTCGTACCGGAAACCGGCCAGTCCGTTGGCAGGCGCTCGCCTTTGCCCAGAATTTTCTCGACCGTGATATAGCAGTCAGGCCCGGCTTTTTCCCGCAGACGTTCAAGATAAGCTTTGGGATCGGCAAGACCATCCACATGATCGACCCGCAGGCCATCGACCACTCCCGCATGGACCAGTTCGAGGATCAGCCGGTGCGTATCATCGAAAACGACGTCATCTTCTACACGTACCCCCGCGAGACCTGTGATCTCAAAAAAGCGCCGGTACGAAAGCTCGCGGGGCGCATCCCGCCAGCACATCAGCCGGTAGGGCTGGCGTTCGTGTAATGCGGCCAGTTCTGTTTTGTTCAGACCGTGTGTGTTATCTGCCGTGAGGGTGCCGGGCGCAACAGGATAATACGTCCCAAAATAGTCGAAAGCGGGCTTTCCAGTGAGGGGATCAACCTTGAGCGTAATCTCGCCTTTTTGCAGCGCATCCTCAAAAGAATCCCCGAGGAAAGGCAACGTCAGCCGACGCGACCAGTCGATATCAAAATGGCGTGCATAGCGGCTCTTTTCGCCATGTTCAATGACATCACGCCACCAGGCATTTTCGGGTGAGGCAGCCATATGATTGGGCACAATATCGAGGATCAGTCCGATCCCTGCCGCTTTCAGTGCCTGCGCCATACGGTCGAAGCCTTCGCGTCCGCCAATCGACGGATCAATTTCGTTGGCGTCGGTAATATCGTAGCCATGGGTGGAGTCAGACGTTGCCGTAAACACCGGAGAAGCATACAAATGGCTGATCCCCAGCTGTTTTAAATAGGGGATTAGCCCGGTTGCGGTGTCAAAGTTCAGTCCGTTACGGAACTGAATGCGGTAAGTTGCAGTGGGGATTTTCACGGTAAAACTCCTGGCGCAAGACGGACAATAAGGGAGCCGGGTACGGAGGTCACCGTTTCCGGCGGCCAGGCAAAAAGTGTTTCTCCCGGCAGTTCAGGAAGCGGGTGCGTGTCTTCACCGACATTCAGTACCAGCGAAAGTGTGCCTCGGGGGAATACCCATTTAACCGCGAGAAAACCGGCTGAAGTCCCGACAATCTGGCCGACTTCGCCTTTCGCCGGTGTCAGTAAGGGCACGATATGTTTCTGGCGCAACGCCAGCAGCTTGCGGGTCAGTGCCAGTGCGTTTTTGCCTTCGGGATGGGTCAGTTTTTGCCAGTCAAGTTTCGAATTTTCGAAGGTGCTGAGGGCGTTAGGGTCGGGTACGGTTTCGCTGCCGTAATCGCTGTGCCCTTCAAATTCCCGGGCGCGGCCCTCGCGAACTGCCTGCGCCAGTTCACCTTCAAAATCGGTAAAGAACAGGAACGGGCGGGTTTCGCCATATTCTTCGCCCATAAACAGCAGCGGGATATGCGGGGATAGCAGTAAAGCGGTCAGCAGAACGCGCGTACGTTCAGCGCCAGCCAGCGTGATCAGCCGGTCACCGTGTGCACGATTACCAATCTGGTCGTGATTTTGAATGAAATCGACAAAGGCTACCGGCGGCTGCCTGCGGCTGACCGCACCGCGTGGCTCACCGGTTTGTGGTGATTTTTCACCCTGATAGGCGAAACCTTCTGCTAATGCGCGTGCTGCCAGTCTCTCAGGATTTTGCGCAAAGTCCTGATAGTAGGCATGCGTTTCACCGGTGCTGAGAACATGGATGGCGTTATGGAAATCGTCATTCCATTCGGCGGTAAACAGCGGCACGTTGCCATCAGCATTGCGCGGGTGCAAAAAGATCACATTGCGGTTGTCCTCAGTGGTCAGATGCACCGGGCGGTCGGTTATCTCTTCGCGAATTCGCTCGGCGATTTCGATCAGAATATGCGGGGAAGAGGTGTCTTTCATCTGGTCGATGGCATCAAAGCGCAGGCCGTCCAGCCGGTATTCCTTGAGCCAGTACAGGGGCGCTTGCGCAATATAGCATCGGGCCGCTTCATTTCGATAATTGATGCCTGCACCCCATGCCGTTGTGCGTTGCGGATCGAAAAAATCCGGTGCGAGCAGCGGCAGATAATTCCCTTCAGGACCAAAATGGTTAAGCACAATATCCAGTACCACGGAGATGCCGACACCGTGCGCGGCATCGACAAAGGCTTTGAAATCATCCGGCGAGCCGTAAGCGGAGTGAGGCGCGTACAGCAAGACACCGTCATAGCCCCATCCGCGATTACCACCAAATTGTGAGAGCGGCAGCACTTCTATCATGGTAATGCCGGTTTCTGCCAGCCAGGCAAGTTTTTCCTGCGCGGCGCTGAAAGTGCCTTCGGGCGTGAATGTCCCGATATGCATCTCGTAAATGACCGTTTCTTCCCACGGACGGCCTTTCCAGTCAAGATTCTGCCATGTATAACCTGATGACGAGGTCACCAGCGAAGGGCCGTTGACGTCCGCAAGCTGCGCGCGCGAGGCGGGATCAGGAATAGGCAGTCCGTCGGCAAGAATGAACTGATATTCCTCACCGGGAGAAACACCGGTTGCCACAAACTCAAACCAGCCGTTTTCCTTCGGCAGCATGTCTTTGTTTTCGCCGGAAAGTCGCAGGGTCATTTTGTCCTGGCCTGGCGCCCACACCCGAAAGAGAACTGTCCCGGCGGAAATGAAACTCGCCCCCCAGCTTGTCATAAATGCATCGCGTTGCATCGATTCACCTCACAAAAGATTGAGCGATTAAGCAGGCAGTTAGCAAACGAATAATAATGATAGACGAGGATGGGCAGAAGAGGAGCCTGTCGGCTATTATGCCCCGATAAAAACCGGGGCATTAACGACAAAAATTAAGCTGTCATCAGGAAGAAGAGGTGAAAAATACAATGGAAATAACAAAAGAGACAAGGGTCCCGATGAGTAACATGCATTTGTGAGGAGTAAAGAACTTCTTGCCTGCGTTGCCTTTATGCGCCTTCACCAATAGCCACAACATCACAACGCCAACGATTATAAATATAATCCCACCTGCTATACTCGCGACTGGAGCCATATAATTCTCCTTCTTATCGGTAAATTTTAATTATAGCTCAGCATCTGAGAAGCGTTTTCCGATTGATATTAGCGGTCATCACGCAAACTCACATCAGCCGATCTTGTTTGCCCCGCCCGCGGCAGTGCGCAGTTGTGACTGTACTGATGTAGCCAACTGAACGTATAATATACCGCCGCGATAATCGTGTGGCGTCACGCCTTTTTTTACAGTGACTTAAGGTAAGTAAACCGTGTAGTAAATCGGTTTCTATAATAATGAATTTCACTTGCAGATGATAATCACACAATACCTAAGGGAATTAAATGAAGTTACTTCATGGTTTACTTTTTATGCTGTCAGTCGTGATGACCGGACAGTCCAGTGCCGCAACCACCACACTGACTGATGTCCTGGGAAATAAAATAACCTTAGAAACCCCGGTGAAAAGAGCGGTATTAGGATTCTATTTTGAAGACTATATGGCGGTCGGCGGTGAGCAAGCGTTTGATCATATTGTCGGTATCTCCCGTGAAGCCTGGCATGGCAAGGTCCCTGCGAACTGGGATATGTATATTAAACACCGCCCGTCCATCGCCAACATTCCGGATATCGGCGAAATCGATCTGCACAACGTGTCGCTGGAAAAAGTGATTAGCCTGAAACCGGATGTGGTCATTTTAGCCAGCTGGCAGTACGCCGCCCTGAAGTATGAAGTTACCCAGCTTCAGAGCCTGAATATCCCGGTTGTTGTGCTCGACTATAATGATCAAACGGTGGAAAATCATGTGAAATCCACGGAGATTATCGGGACATTAACCGGCCAGACCGACCGCGCGAATGAGCTTGCCCGGCTTTATAAAAACAACATCGCGCTGATTGAAGACAGGATCAGACAAGCGAATTTGCCTAAGCCAAAAGTTTATATTGAGTTTGGCAATAAAGGTCCGGCCGAGTATTCATTTACCTACGGCGAAAATATGTGGGGCGTGATGCTGCGTCTCGCAGGTGGTGAAAATATTGCAGCGCCTTTCGTTAAACAGTGGGGCGAAATTAACCCTGAGCAGTTGCTGGTCGCCAAACCGGATGTCATTTTTATTTCCGGCAGGGAGAACAATAAAGTCGATACGGCGTTAGAAATGGGCATCGGCGTTAATGAAGCCGCCGCAAGAGCAAAACTCAACGGATTCGCTCACCGTGACGGCTGGAGTTCATTACCGGCCATTAAAAACGACAAACTCTTCGGGGTTTATCAGGGTGCATCGCGTACGCTGGTCGATTTCACCATGGTACAGTTTATTGCAAAGTCCCTTTATCCTGATTTATTCAAGGATATTGACCCGGTGAAAAACTATCACGATTATTATAAAAAATATCTGCCCGTCATGCCGGTGGGCACCTTTGCATTATCGGCCAGCGGAGAGCCATACTGATCGTCGATGTCGCCTGCTAAACGGTCCCTTTCAATCCGGCCGTAGTCATTAAAGACGGCGCGGAACTGATAAGTTATCCGGTAATATAACGGCTTCCATGACAGGGAGCCGTTTGCTTATGTGCGCCGGGGCGCGGTGCCTGCTCAATAAATATTGTCGTTTCCTGACCGGTACCTTTAAATAATCTTCTTATATTTTCTTTAAAAGAATATGAAAGTTTATTCGTCAATAAAAATATTCCTATTCTTCGGGTAGCTTCAAGGTAAATTTTTTTTAAGCACGATATATTGCCAGCTTGTCAGTTTTTGGGTGCCCGGGAATGTACGAATTTAATTTAATATTACTGCTGCTACAACAAATGTGCGTGTTTTTAGTGATTGCCTGGCTGATGAGTAAAACGCGGTTATTTATTCCGCTGGTGCAGGTGACGGTGCGCTTGCCGCATAAGTTGTTGTGTTATATCACCTTTTCCATTTTTTGCATTATGGGAACCTACTTTGGTCTGCATATCGAAGACTCTATTGCCAACACCCGCGCAATTGGTGCAGTGATGGGCGGACTTCTTGGCGGCCCGGTGGTCGGGGGATTAGTGGGGCTGACCGGCGGGATCCACCGTTATTCGATGGGCGGTATGACCGCGCTGAGTTGCATGATTTCAACCATCGCCGAAGGATTATTAGGCGGTCTGGTACACAGCGTGTTGATCAAACGCGGACGCATCGATAAATTATTTAATCCGCTGGTCGCGGCCGGTGTCACCTTTGTCGCAGAAATACTGCAAATGCTGATTATCCTGCTGATCGCCCGCCCGTTTCATGATGCGCTTAATCTGGTCAGCAGCATTGCCGCGCCGATGATGGTGACAAATACTCTCGGGGCCGCGATGTTTATGCGCATCCTGCTGGATAAGCGGGCGATGTTCGAAAAATATACCTCGGCATTTTCGGCCACTGCGCTGAAAGTGGCGGCCTCAACGGAAGGGATTTTGCGGCGCGGTTTTAACGAAGAAAACAGCATGAAAGTGGCACAGGTGCTGCTGAAAGAATTGGATATCGGCGCCGTGGCGATTACCGATCGCGAGAAATTACTCGCCTTTACCGGTATCGGTGACGATCATCATCTGGTGGGCAAACCCATCGCCTCCCAATATACCTGGCGCGCCATTGAGAATGATGAAGTGGTGTATGCCGACGGCAACGAGATGCCTTACCGCTGTTCGCTGCATCCTAACTGCAAGCTGGGTTCAACACTGGTGATCCCGCTGCGGGGTGAAAATCAGCGGGTGATTGGCACGATCAAATTGTATGAAGTCCGCAACCGGCTGTTCAGCTCCATCAACCGGACGCTGGGAGAAGGCATTGCCCAACTGTTATCGGCGCAGATCCTCGCCGGTAAATTTGAGCAACAGAAAGCTTTACTGGCGCAGTCTGAAATCAAACTGTTGCATGCACAGGTGAACCCGCATTTCTTATTTAACGCCCTCAATACGCTGATGGCGGTAATCCGCCACGACAGTGACAAGGCCGGGCAACTGGTGCAGTACCTGTCGACATTCTTTCGTAAGAATCTCAAACGCTCCTCTGAAATTGTCACCCTGGCCGATGAGCTTGAGCATGTGAATGCTTATCTGCAAATTGAGCTGGCAAGATTCCCGTCACAGCTGAAGGTGGATTTACAGGTGCCGGCGGCCTTTTCTGATCAGAGCCTGCCTGCTTTCACGCTGCAACCATTAGTGGAAAATGCCATTAAACATGGGACTTCTCAGCTGCTGAGCAATGGCAATATTATTATTCGTGCTTACAGCGAGGGGGAAAGAGTGATTGTTGAAGTGGAAGATAATGCCGGGTTATATCAGCCGGAAGCAAGCGGTGACGGGTTAGGCATGAGTCTGGTGGATAAGCGGCTGCGCGCGCGCTTTGGCGATGATTACGGTATTACGGTCAGCTGTAAACCGGATGATTTTACCCGCGTCACGTTACGCCTGCCAGCCGGGGGAGTGGTATGTTGAGAGTTCTTGTTGTGGATGATGAGCCACTGGCGCTGGAAAATTTACGTTTACAGCTTCAGGATGAAAGCGACATTGAAATCGTCGGCGAGTGTACTAATGCCATTGAAGCGATCGGTGTGATCCATAAAATCCGCCCTGACATTGTATTTCTTGATATTCAGATGCCGCGTATCAGCGGGCTGGAAATGGTTGGCATGCTCGATCAGCAACATCGGCCGCACATTGTTTTCCTCACCGCGTTTGAGGAGTATGCGGTGCAGGCGTTTGAACAGTGCGCGTTTGATTATCTGCTCAAACCCATACAGGCGGCGCGGCTTAAGAAAACCCTGGCCAGATTACGTCAGGGTTATCAGACGCAGGACGTTTCGCAGTTACCGCAATATCAGCAGCCGCTGAAATTTATCCCCTGTATCAGCAGCAACCGTATCTGGCTGTTACAGCTGGAAGATGTAGCCTATGTGAGCAGCCGGGTCGGCGGGGTGTATGTCACCGGGCAGAACGGTAAAGAGACATTTACGGAGCTGACATTGCGTACGCTGGAAACCCGCACGCCGTTGTTACGTTGTCACCGGCAGTATCTGGTAAACATGGATTATCTGAAAGAAATCCGTCTGGAAGATAAAAACCAGGCTGAACTGTTATTGCGCGATGGTCAGATTGTGCCGGTCAGCCGCCGCTATCTGAAATCGCTGAAAGAGACGGTGGGGCTGTAAACCCCGCCGCTTTTCTTTAGGTCAAATTGGTCAGATTAAGCAGGCTGGTCGCAGCCGCGCAAAGGCCTCGCGGATTTCGGTTTCGGGCAACTGCATGCCAATGAAAACTAACACACTGTGCGGTGTTTCGTCCGGTTGCCACTCGCGATCCCAGTCGGCGCTGTACAGCCGCTGCACCCCCTGGAACAACAGGCGGCATGGCTGATCGGCTATCCATAACATCCCTTTATAACGCATCAGGTTATCTGCAAAACTGGCGAGCAGTTCTTCCATCACCTTCGATATCGCCGTCAGCGCGACCGGGTAATCCAGCTCCACGACAATTGAAGAGACGGCATTTTGCTCCGGCGCGACGCGGTAGAACAGCGGTCTGGCGGCGACCACGTTCTCCTCCAGCATAAACCCGCGGATATCAAACAGCAGCGCCGGATCGATGTCACCCTGAATCATTCTATAAACCGGTGCACGTGCATTGATTCGTTGCAGCCGCTCTGCCAGTTCAGGGTATTCACCGGCCACATCAGTCTTGGTCAGCACGATGCGGTCAGCATAACCAATCTGCGACTGCGCCAGAGGAAATTGATCCAGCTGCGACATGGCATGAACGGCATCCACCAGCGTGATAACGCCATCTAACACGTAACGCTCACAGATAATCTCATGGGCGAAAAACGCCTGAAGGATAGGGCCGGGGTCGGCCATGCCGGTGCACTCAATCATCAGCCGGTCAAACTGCACCTCATCTTTATCGACACTGTCCAGTAAATCCAGCAGCGCCGCTTCCAGTTCTCCCGAGCGGGTACAGCAGATGCAGCCATTGGACAAGGTGGTAATACGTGTGGCACGGTCACCTATCAGCTGGTTGTCGATCGGTATTTCACTAAATTCATTCTCGATCACCGCAATTTTCATCTGGTGCTGCGTATGCAAAATCTGGCGTAAGAGTGTGGTTTTCCCTGCACCCAGAAAGCCTGTTAATACTGTGACTGCAATCGGTGTCATGTTTGCCTTCCTGCTAATAACGGCGCCCTCTTAACAACAGCGCATTCCGCCTTTACCGTCTCCGCCATAACGCGCCTGCTGGCGTTCACGGAAAAATTCCTCGTAGGTCATCGCAGGCGTATCCGGGTGGTTGGTCTGCATATGCAGAACGTAGGTGTCGTAATCCGGTATGCCCACCAGCATACGTGCAGCCTGTCCGAGGTATTTCTTCGCTGCACCTAAGTTGTCAAACATACATACTCCTTTGAATTTAAACTGAAAAGCCCCGGAGTGCGGGGCTTTCAGAAAAACAATCAATGCCCGGAGGAGAGTTTTATTCCTTCCGCCGGTACCGGCACATAAGGCGTTTCCTTATCGGTACGCTTGTCTGTTTTACGTGCCTGCAGGCAGGCGCGGATACCGTAGAAAATGATGCTGTACACCACAATCAGGAACAGAATACTCAGCCCGGCGTTGGTGTAGTTGTTGATCACAATGTGATGCATGTTGCTGATTTGTTCTGGTGTCAGGTTCGCGCCACCTGCGCTGATACGCGCTTTATACTGACCGGCCATGTAGAAGAAGCCTTCCATCTGCGCATTGGTGCTGAACAGTTTCATCCCCAGCGCCCAGGTGGTGCAGATAAGCAGCCAGATAGCAGGCAGCAGGGTGACCCAGATATATTTCGTGCGTTTCATCTTCACCAGCACGACGGTGGCGAGGATCAGCGCGACGGCAGCCAGCATCTGGTTAGAAATCCCGAACAGCGGCCACAGACTTTTTACGCCGCCCAGCGGATCGACCACGCCCTGATACAGCAGATAACCCCACAGGCCGACACAGCCTGCGGTACCGATAATCCCGGCGACCAGCGAATCGGTCTTTTTCAGGAACGGGATAAAGTTACCCAGCAAATCCTGCAACATAAAGCGGCCGGAACGCGTCCCCGCATCCAGCGCGGTCAGGATGAACAGCGCTTCAAACAGAATGCCGAAGTGATACCAGAAGCCCATATCGGCCAGCGGCATAATTTTGTGGAACACATGTGCAATCCCGACGGCAAGCGTAGGTGCGCCACCTGCGCGGTTCAGCACTGAGGGTTCACCGATATCCTTCGCCGTCTGCATAATCTGCTCAGGCGAGATGACAAACCCCCATGAACTGACGGTGGCCGCAGCATGCGCCGTGACGTCTTTCAGCTGCGCCAGGATCATCGGCGCATTATCGCCGCCCAGTTCGTGCAGGTTTGGCATGGTAATGCCCAGACCGGCCGGCGGAGTGTTCATGGCGAAGTACAGACCCGGTTCGATGATTGATGCTGCCACCAGTGCCATCACGGCGACAAAGGATTCCATCAGCATGGCACCGTAACCGATAAACCGTGCATCTGTTTCGCAGGCCAGCAGTTTAGGCGTGGTGCCGGAGGCGATCAGCGCGTGGAAACCCGATACCGCGCCGCAGGCAATGGTAATAAACAGGAACGGGAACAGCGCACCTTTCCACAACGGACCTGTACCGTCAATGTACTGGGTCAGGGCCGGCATCTTCAGTTCCGGATTGAGAATGACGATACCGATCGCCAGTCCGACGATGACGCCGATTTTCAGGAACGTTGCCAGATAGTCGCGCGGCGCCAGGATCAGCCACACCGGCAGCAGGGCAGAAATAAACGCATAACCAATCAGAGTAAAGGTAATGGTAGTGTCTTTGAAGGTCAGCGCCGGACCCCAGTAAGGATCACTGGCGATAACGCCGCCGAACCAGATTGCCGCGACCAGCAGAACAACGCCAATCACTGAGATCTCACCCACGCGACCTGGCCGGATAAAGCGCATATAGATGCCCATAAACAGGGCAATCGGCACAGTGGAACAGACGGTGAACACTCCCCACGGACTTTCCGCCAGCGCTTTCACCACGATTAAGGCCAGCACCGCCAGAATAATAATCATGATCAGGAAACACCCGAACAGGGCGATAGTGCCCGGCACCGGTCCCATTTCTTCTTTGATCATTTCGCCCAGAGACGCACCGTTACGGCGTGAAGAGATGAACAGCACCATAAAGTCCTGCACCGCACCGGCCAGAACCACGCCGGCCAGCAGCCACAACACGCCCGGCAGATACCCCATTTGTGCAGCGAGCACCGGACCGACCAAAGGACCGGCTCCGGCGATGGCAGCAAAGTGGTGGCCAAACAGCACGTTGCGGTTGGTCGGCACATAGTTCAGACCGTCATTGTTGATCACTGCGGGCGTCGCGCGCGAAGGATCGAGTTTCATGACCTTTTGTGCGATATACAGACTGTAATAGCGATAGGCCACCAGATAGACCGAGACAGAGGCCACGACTATCCACAAAGCGCTGATATGTTCACCCCGCCGCAGGGCAACCACGCCCAGACAGCAGGCACCGAGGAGGGCAACAATCATCCACGGTATGTGCTTGAATAATGTTTTTTTATTCATAAATAACCCGGTTATTTTAAAAGGACTCACGAAATACCCTTCTCTGTTTTCTTTATTAAGGATCGCTTTCAGAGAGGCAGGGGCCTGTTTTATGTGCCTGCATAGGGTGCCAAATTCGCGGGCGCGGAGGGGGGAAACTTGGTCAGCGGTCACAGAGGCAGATAAGCGGTTATTACGCGGGATAAGCGGTTCCGGGAGCGATTAATGCAGCAAAATCTGTGATTTAGATCACTGGGTCGGTTACGCGTGAAAGTCCGGACATCGGCGTAACTTTTCTGGCAGAGCCGTCTTTTGGCAGGTAAATTACTCCTTTGCTAAATGATCCAAGGGATCAACCAGACACGTTCAGGGAGTTTTTTATGAAAGGTAAGTTTCCGCAAGACTTTATGTGGGGTGGGGCAACGGCGGCAAACCAGGTTGAAGGCGCTTACGATCAGGATGGCAAAGGGCTGTCGATTGTCGATGCGATCCCGGGTGGTAAAGACCGTTTAAACATCGTTTCCTCCCCGGAGTTTGACTTTACCCTTGATCCTGCAAAATATACGTATCCCAATCATAAAGGTATCGATCACTATCATCGCTTCCGGGAAGATATCGCGCTGTTCGCAGAGATGGGATTCAGGTGTTACCGTTTTTCTATCGCCTGGACCCGCATCTATCCGAACGGTATTGAGCAGGAACCCAACGACGCGGGGCTGCAGCATTATGAGCAGGTGATTGATGCCTGTATCGCACACGGCATCGAACCGGTGATCACGATTTCCCATTATGAGATGCCGCTCCATCTGGCTACAGCATTTGGTGGCTGGAAAAACCGTGAACTGATTGGTCACTTTGAGCGTTTTGCCCGCACGGTGCTTACCCGCTTTGGTCATAAAGTGAAATACTGGATGACTTTCAATGAGATTAACAGCGCGGCGCATTTCCCGATCATGAGCCAGGGGCTGACGGTGAAAACCGGTGCGCTTGAGGCTCAGGCGAAATTCCAGGCGTGGCATAACCAGTTTGTGGCCAGCAGCCTGGCGGTAAAAATAGCCCACGAAACCCACCCGCAAATCCAGATGGGTTGCATGATCCTGTTTGCCACCCATTACGCTTATGACTGTAATCCGGTCAATCAGCTGGAAACCCTGAAAGAGACTCAGGCGTTTAATTTCTACTG
This sequence comes from Rahnella perminowiae, assembly GCF_019049695.1. Taxonomy (NCBI): domain Bacteria; kingdom Pseudomonadati; phylum Pseudomonadota; class Gammaproteobacteria; order Enterobacterales; family Yersiniaceae; genus Rahnella; species Rahnella perminowiae. The sequence continues at coordinate 60,592 of NZ_JAFMOT010000180.1, read as the reverse complement.
CGCCGACGTGCAGGCCGGTGGTAAATATCCTTACTATGCCAAACGGTTGTGGCAGTCGCAGGGTGTCGAACTGGATATTCAGCCGGGTGACTTAGCGCTGATTAAAGAGCATACGGTGGATTACATTGGTTTTAGCTACTATATGTCTTCGACCATCAACAAAACCAGTCCGGACGCGGTTTCGGCACAGGGTAATCTGCTCGGCGGCGCGCGCAATCCGTTCCTCGAAGCCAGTGACTGGGGTTGGGAAATCGACCCGGTTGGTCTGCGCATTGCCCTTAATCAGCTGTACGATCGTTATGAAAAACCGCTGTTTATTGTGGAGAACGGGCTGGGCGCCGTCGATAAACCGGATGAAAACCACTTTATTGCCGATGATTACCGTATCAATTATCTGCGCCGGCACATTGAAGCGATGGCTGAAGCGATTGAAGACGGCGTGGAACTGATGGGATATACCCCGTGGGGGTGCATCGATCTGGTGAGTATGTCTACCGGCGAGATGAGCAAACGCTACGGTCTGATTTATGTCGACCTTGACGATAAAATTTCCGGGACGGGGAACCGTTACAGGAAGAAATCGTTCCACTGGTATCAGAAAGTGATTGAGACCAACGGCGCAGATATCAGCTGATATTCCCCGGCCAGTCCTGAGTACAGTCCGGGTTATGCCCGGACTGTACTCACCGACCTCCGTTCCCTCAGACCCTAAAAATTTACAGTCTGGCAAACCCTTAATTTAAAGGCTTTTACTCAGCGCGGTACGCAGCAGAAGCACCGCCGCCTTTAAAGCCTCTTGCTTTCCATCAGGGATAAATAATACTGTATATACATACAGTTTTCCTTGATGGTGATTACAATGCAGTTCCTCACGCTTAACGAGCCACGGCAGATCCTGGCATTCCCCTTGTTCAGCGACCTTGTCCCCTGCGGGTTCCCGAGCCCGGCGCAGGATTATGTTGAGCGGCGTATTGATCTCAATGAACTGATGATTCAGCATCCGAGTGCCACTTATTTCGTGAAAGTGACCGGTGACTCAATGATTGACGCCGGGATTGGCGAGGGCGATTTACTGGTCGTGGACAGTTCCCGTAAAGCTGAACATGGCAATATTGTCATTGCTGCGGTTGACGGTGAATTCACGGTTAAGCGCCTGCAACTGCATCCGGTTGTCATGCTCCGGCCTGAAAATAGTGTTTATGCGCCAATCATCATTGGCAGCGAAGAAAGCCTGGAAGTTTTCGGCGTAGTGACCTATATCGTGAAATCTGCGAGCTGACTATGTTTGCACTGTGTGATGTGAACTCTTTTTATGCTTCCTGTGAAACGGTATTTCGCCCCGACCTGAAGGGGCGGCCGGTGGTCGTTTTATCCAATAATGACGGCTGTGTTATTGCCCGTTCTGCTGAAGCATACCCATTTGTAAAAATGGGAGAACCGTATTTTAAACAAAAAGAAGTGTTCAGGCGTCATGGCGTAGTTTGTTTTAGTAGTAATTATGAACTCTACGCGGATATGTCCAACCGGGTAATGACCACAATTGAGGAGATGGTGCCACGCTGCGAAGTATACTCAATTGATGAGGTTTTTTGTGACCTGACGGGCGTGCGCAATTGTCGCGATCTGACGGAGTTTGGGCGTGAAATCAGAGCCACTGTTCTGCAACGTGCGCATCTGACGGTTGGGGTCGGTATCGCACAAACCAAGACGTTAGCCAAACTGGCTAATCATGCAGCAAAAAAATGGCAACGGCAGACGGGTGGAGTTGTTGATTTGTCAAATGTCGAACGGCAAAGAAAGCTTATGGCGGCGTTACCCGTGGATGAAGTCTGGGGAGTCGGCCGGCGGATCACGAAGAAACTGAAGTCTATGGGGATCGGGACGGTGCTGCAGCTGGCAGACACTGATATCCGGTTCGTCAGAAAACATTTCAACGTTGTGCTGGAAAGAACGGTGCGTGAGTTACGGGGTGAACCGTGTCTTGAGATGGAAGAGTTTGCGCCGGTAAAGCAGGAAATTGTTTGCTCCCGCTCATTCGGTGATCGGATCACGGAATATGAGCAGATGCGTCAGGCTATCTGTAGTTATGCTATCCGGGCAGCGGAAAAGCTCCGCAATGAACATCAGTATTGCCGGTTTATCTCCGCGTTTATTAAAACGTCTCCCTTCGGATTAAATGAGCCTTATTATGGATCCAGCTCATTCGTTAATTTGCTGACGCCGACACAGGATAGCCGGGATATTATGGTTGCGGCGACGCGCTGTCTGGATGCTATCTGGAAAGAGGGACATCGCTATCAGAAAGCCGGAATTATGTTGGGCGATTTTTACAGTCAGGGTGTGGCTCAGCTGAATCTTTTCGATGAAAACGCACCGCGACATAATAGCCAGAAACTGATGGGCGTATTGGATTATCTGAATGCCAGGAAGGGGCGTGGAACGCTTTATTTTGCCGGGCAGGGCATACGGCAGCAATGGCAGATGAAGCGTGAAATGCTCTCGCCGAGATATACCACGCGATATCAGGATCTGCTCGTTATTAAATGATTACCGCCATGCCTCGTTTAAAATAAATATTATTGCTTCGCATTTTAAATAGCCACGTTTTACCTGCGGGCGGTTGCTGGTGCAGATACAGTGACTGCCGCAGGCCCGCCGCCTGCGTTTAACCATATCATCTGACACACCTGACATTGGTAGGTCAGGCGCAGTTAATAAAAAAAGATGCCTGATCGCTAGTAAAAATTTCCCTGAGTAACTAGCATTTATCCAAGATTGATTTTAATTAAAAGACTTATTTCACGATGACTTATCTTGAAATTTTTAAGTCAGCGTCTTGATCCTACCGTGTCTGTGTTGGGAGTCTGTAGATGGGTGACAGCAGGTTGAGGGTGATGGAGTTACTGGCCTGGCTGAGAAAGGGCAGACTGTGCGTTTTGCTGGCGTGGCTGGCATTTTTTGGCTCCTTTCATCTGCAGGCAGCTGAACCCCGGCAGATGCCGTCTGATCAGGAAAAAGCCCGCACTGTGTTTATTTTTCATCAGCCGGTTGTGATGTTGCAGGCAACGTTCGGCTTGTCCACGCCGGAAGAGCGTGTGTTGCGTATCCGTAATACGCTGCGTTCGCTGAACGGGGAGGACATCCGCCATCCGGTGCAGATCCTGTCTGTGCAACGTTATGGTCAGCAGGGGCGGTTGTTTGTAATCAATGGTAAGCCGCTGATGTTGCTGTCGGAAAGTGATCTGGATGAAGGCGATGACCTGACGCTCGATCAGGCCGCGCAGCGTGTGCTGGCGCGCTTCAACACACAACGCACCTCGCTGGCAGAGCAGTATTCTTCCTCGTATCTGGCGATCGCGACACTCAAAGTGGTTGCGGGTACCGCTGTGCTTATTCTGCTGTACTACGCGGCGTTTACATCCTGGGCTAAAGTGAAAGCGTATTTCACGGCAAGGATTTTGCTGAAGAAAGGGTGGATCCCGTACCGGTGGCGCAGTTTGCTGGGTGCGGTTGAAGTGCATTTATACGCCATTTTGATAATTTTTCTGAGCATCGTGGCGTTTTATCTCTGGCTGAGCTGGTTGTTCCGTTTATATCCGTGGACGCGTATCTGGGGGGAATCGCTGGGTGACTGGTCAGTCGATGTGGTGCAAAAAATCGCTCTGGCGATTGTGTCGGCGTTCCCGGGCTTGATGATCGTGGCAATCATTTTCCTCATTACGGCGTTTATTCTCAAGCTGCTAAAAATACTGTTAAAACGGGTTGAGACCCGAAAAACGCAGGTGCCCGGCCTGCACCCTGAAACGGTGGGCGCGACTCGAAAACTGATTTCTGTCATGGTCTGGCTGTTTGCGCTGTCTGCGGCCTATCCGTTTTTGCCTGGCGCAAACTCACTGGCCTTCAAAGGTGTCAGCGTATTCTTTGGCCTGATGCTGACGTTGGGATCTGCCGGCGTGATGAACCATGCGATGAGCGGACTGGTGCTGATTTATTCCCGGGCGCTGCGTAAAGGCGATGTGATCCGCATCGGCGATAACGAAGGACTGGTGAGTGAAATCGGCATGCTGGCGACCAAAATTATCACCCGTGAAAGTTACGTTGTCACCGTGCCGAATGCTGTGGTGGTCAGTGGCAAAATCACCAATCTCAGCGCACAAAATCCGGGGGGCGGTGTCAACCTGACAACCCGTGTCACCATCGGTTATGACACGCCCTGGCGGCAGGTGCACGCCATGCTGGAGCTGGCCGCCAGCCGTACGCAGGGTATTGATCTTCAGCATAAACCGCTGGTACGCCAGCTCAGTCTGATGGACTGGTATATCGCCTATGAACTGCAGGTGCATCTCCGTCCGGGCGAATCCCTTGCCACAGTAAGAAGCGAATTACACAGCCATATTCAGGACGTCTTCAACGAATTTAATGTGCAGATTATGTCGCCGAATTTTGTCAATCAGCCGGAAACAGCCGTCATGGTGACTCAGGACAACTGGTTCGCCGCACCGGCCTCGCCGCCGGATAATCCGAAATGAAAGAGAGGGGACCGGTCAGCCCGTGCGGCGAATTGTCCGTTTTTAACCCTGCGGCGGGAACTGGCCGAGTTGCATGAACGCGCCAAACCAGTCTTCCAGATGCCAGGTGGTGGTGATGCGTTCGCCATTCAGCTCATGGAATTCATGCAACCGGATGCTGACAAATTTGCCTGTAGGCTCGATGCCCATAAAGTTGCCGTTATGTGTGCCGGTAATTTCTGCACGCACGGCAATCTTCCCCGGCGTCTGAAGGAGATCGTGAAGGGTGATCTTCACGTCCGGAAAAGCTTCAATAAATCCCCTGATGATGGGTTTCAGCCCTTCAGGGCCGGGAGCCTGTCCGGGGGCGAGGGGAATATCTTTCCAGTCCGGGGTAACTGCCTCATCCATTAAGTCCGGATTATGCAGGCTGAAAGCCTGATAGATTTTTTCAACTGCCTTACGTTCCGCTATAAGTCGATTTGCCATCTCGTTATTGTCTGACATCGCTAAATTCCTCTGGCTGAATGCATTTTTATAGGGTTAATGTGGTGCACGCAGCGAGTATCCCATTTGTATCAGTCATAATTGAAATAAGAAAAGCATATAGAGGAATATACGTTTTATGGATTTTAAGGGCCTCGACCTGAATCTGTTGGTCGCGTTTGATGCGCTGATGGAAGAGCGGAATGTGACCCGTGCCGCCAGCAAAGCGGCGGTCAGTCAGCCGGCGATGAGCGCGGCATTGTCGCGCCTGCGAACGCATTTTGCAGATCCGCTGTTTATTCGCAGTGCTTCCGGTTTGTTGCCTACCGCCAGGGCAAAAGAGATCAGTTTACACGTGTCAAAAGCGCTTAACGAACTGAGTAATCTGCTGGCTCCGGACGACAATTTTGCGCCGGAGAACAGAAAAATGTCCTTTACGCTGGGTACGTCTGAATACCCGCTGATGGTGCTGCTGCCCGGCATTATGCGGACGATCAGCGAACAGGCACCCGGTGTGGCGCTGCATGTGCGGACATTTACCGACCGCGATGCGTCCGTGTCGATGCTGGATGCCGGTGAGGTGGATCTGGTGATCGGTATTCCCCCGACCCGGCCGGAAAACCGCATCTTGTCACTGCCTCTGTTCAGTGATGAATTTGTCACACTGATCCGCCGCGACAATGATGCGGCTCGCGACGGCATGACGTTAGAAACTTATCTGGCAATGAGCCATATTCTGGTCTCGCCGGAAGGAAATCATTATGGTCTGGTCGATGAACAGCTCAGAAAAATGGGGCTGACACGGGAACTCCGCCTGACGCTGCCGACCATGGCGGGTGTTGCCGGTGTTGTGCAGCAGACGGGATATGTTGCAACCGTATTGAAACGCAGTGTGATAGTCAGCGGGAAACATCAAAATATCGTGATGACGCCGCCGCCGGTAGCGCTGCCGGAAATCCCGTTTTATCTGTTATGGCACCGGCGTTCGGATGACAGTAATGCGCAGAAATGGCTGAGGAAACTTATCTGTGCACAGGCCCGCGAATTGCAGTGAACAGCCGGATACCGTTGACATAATCTGACCGTTAATACGACGGCGCAGATTCAGCCATCCCGAAAAACGTCCCCTGCATAATGCGCAGGGGACGCGTGACGTCTAACCCGCCATTCCGTTCAGGGTTTCCATTACCTCATCTGACAAAGTTACCTTCGCACTGGCCAGATTTTCCTGCAAATGTTGCGGTGATGAGGTGCCGGGGATCAGCAAAATGTTCGGCGAGCGTTTCAGCAGCCAGGCCAGCGCCACCTGCATGGGTGTTGCCTGCAATTGTGCCGCGACTTCATCAAGCCGCGCTGACTGCAAAGGCGAAAAACCGCCCAGCGGGAAGAACGGTACATAAGCAATCTCCTGTTCCGCCAGACTGTCGATCAGCGCATCGTCGTGACGGTTCGCCAGATTATACATATTCTGAACACAGGCGATGGTCGTCATTTTCTGTGCATCGGCGACCTGTTTTGCCGTCACATTGCTCAGGCCAATATGGCGGATCAGACCGCGTTCCCGGAGCCTGATCAGTGCTTCCAGCTGCGGTTCCAGCGATCCTTCTTTCGGCTGATGGACATCGAGCATGCTGCGCAGATTCACCACGTCCATCACCTCCAGCCCGAGATTGCGCAGGTTATCTTCCACCGCCTGCGTCAGTTCCTGCGGGCTGAAAGCCGGTAACCAGCCGCCTTTTTCATCGCGTCGCGCACCCACTTTGGTCACGATGCGCAGATTATCGGGATAAGGATGGAGGGCTTTTTTGATCAGCTTATTGGTTTCATGCGGGCCATAAAAATCGCTGGTATCGATGTGATTAACACCCGAAGCCACGGCATCACGCAGCACCTGTATGCCCCGTGCTTCATTGCTGACCGGGCCAAAAACGCCGGGGCCAGCCAGTTGCATTGCACCGTAACCTAAGCGCGCCACTTCTCTGTCGCCGAGGCGGTAAGTCATTGAGGGTTGTGTCATGGAATTCTCCTGTGTGGGTGTTCATCGATTGTAGCCGCACTCAGCTTGTGCAACTATCCGGTGAAATCAGGACAAACTGTACGGAGTGACGCACAATGCCGATGGATATCGCGCTGTTGCATGCAGTAGTAGAAGTGGCGAAAGCGGGGGGATTTCGTGAGGCGGCACGCGTCACGGGCAGCAATGCATCCCGGTTGAGCGATGCGGTGCGCCGTGCTGAACAGCAGCTCGGCATCCGTCTGTTTCACCGTACCACGCGTGCAGTGGTGCTGACTGAAGCGGGCAGAGCATTGCTCGAGCGGCTAATTCCGGCCATGAAAGAGGTGGATGCGGCACTTGACGCTCTCAACCGTTATCGCAATACGCCCGGTGGCACGCTGCGTCTGAATGTGCCGGTTAGTGCAACCCGGCTGGTTTTGCCTGCGCTGGTGCCGGAGTTTCTGCGGCGTTATCCGGATATTCAGTTGGAAATCATTGCCGAAAGTAATGTACAGGATGTATTTCGTGACGGTTGTGATGCGGGGATCCGTTATGACGAACGCCTTGAACTGGACATGGTGGCTATCCCTATCGGGCCGCGCCGTCAGCGTTACGCTGCGGCGGCCTCCCCGGATTATCTCAATACGCATGGCAGGCCATCGCATCCGCAGGAGCTAATACAGCACCGGTGCCTGCGTGGTCGCTATGCCAGCGGGATCATGCCGGACTGGGAATTCGAACATGAGGGGGAAAGCCTCAGTGTGCAGGTGAACGGCCCGCTGGTGGTCAGTGTCGGCGGCGCGATGGATCTGGCGCTGGAAACGGCGGTGGCGGGTACTGGCATTATCTACCTGTTTGAAGAATGGCTGCGGCCTGCCATTGCCAGCGGCAAACTGGAGGCTATCTTGCAACCGTGGTGGCTGTCGTTTTCCGGGCCGTATCTTTACTACAATGACAGGCGCCTTATCCCTGCGCCGTTACAGGCGTTTATCGATTTTGTGCGTGAAGATAATCTGAACCGGGATTTTTCTGTTTAACAGGGGCAGGGAAAAGAAAGAAAACATCCAATGATCAAGAGGATACAAAATCCTCTTTTTATGTCTGAAAATCTCAGCCCAGCAGGCCAAGATGCTCCACAAGAATGGATGTACCGATACCGATCAGCACCACGCCACCCAGAATTTCGGCCCATTTGCCCATTGCGGCACCGAGGAACCGGCCAAGCAGCATACCGGATGTTGCCATAATAGTGGTGGCGGCACCGATAGTCAGTGCCATCACCAGAATATTCACCTGAAGGAAAGCCAGACCGACTCCGACGGCCATGGCATCCAGACTGGTTGCGACGGCTGTCGTGACCAGCAGCCAGAAACCATGACGGCGTGGTGCCAGTGTATCTTCTACCGCTTTATCTTTCCTGAAGGCTTCCACAATCATGCGGATACCGAGGATCAGCAACAGGGTGAATGCGACCCAGTGATCCCAACTCATAATAAACTGACTGGCCGCCAGACCGATTCCCCATCCGATCACCGGGGTGATGGCTTCAATCACGCCAAAAATAAGCCCGGTGCGTAATGCCTCTTTCAGCGGTGGCCGGTGCAGAGAGGCACCTTTGCCAATTGCCGCAGCGAAGGCATCCATGGACATACCGAACGCCAGAATGAGAATGGTATAAAGTTGCATAAAACGGACCAGTCAGGCCTTCGGGAACAAAAAAGGCGGGTTATTCGTTGAGATGCGCAGTTTGCCACAAAACTAAAAATAGAAAAACCTTTATTTTCAATGTGTTATAGTCTTGGTTAAGAAAGTTAGCATAGGCTATATTTGATTGAAATAACCGCAAGCTGATAAAAATGGCAACGCGAAGTAGCAAAAACATCAATCATCATAGCAATACAGAATGAGTGGGGTTTATACAAAGAATCTGACTGACTCATGATATGAAAGAAATAAAAGTCACCACGCTGAACTTCACCGGCGGCTACTCAGCACTGGCAAATGACTGAAAGAGTTCAGGTTCACTGTCATCAGCCGTAACACCGGGTGTTCATAAAATCATTCAGCTCTCCCCAAGTGCGGGGGGTATAAACGGCACTGGCGCTGAGCATATGCTGCTTATACCTGCCAGCTACAAAACACTATCTGGCTGATCAATACAGAAATTTATCCATATCTGCCTCTGTGCAGAGGGATAAGCCCAGGTCTGTAAAGGCACTGGCTGTGAGGTTTTCGGATCCCTCGTATGGATTGAAATCAATTATCTCTACAGTTCATCCTACATACGCTTTGTTTAAGAATGTATTTTTAACAGGCAATGTAAAAAAATGAAATGTAACAATGATTATCATTTAATATTTGACGATTTTTTTTGTTTTTATAAAAAAAAACGTGTATTCATTTTTATATTTACCAAAATAAAATACCGTGAAACTCTTTTATTACCCTTATGAAAATAATGAATGCTATGCTGTATTTGTTTGTTTTTTAAAGTGAAAATAAAAAGCTTTAGCAAAAGTGAATGTATTAGTAAGCAATCGGCCATGTGAAATCCAATAATTACTGTTTATTATCACGCCCATATTAACTCTCTCTTTCAACATTATGGTGATTTATCCGTGAGCAATACACAATATAAACTGAGCAAGGCGCGTCCCCCTCGCGTTCAAATTACGTACGACGTGGAAGTTGGCGGTGCTGAAGCGAAAAAAGAATTACCTCTGGTCATGGGGGTTATCGGGAATTTTGCTAATGATGACATGCCTCTGCGCGACCGCCGTTTCACGCACATTGATAAAGACAACTTTAATAATGTTATGGAAGGAATGAAACCGGCGGTGGAAATGCTGGTTGAAAGTACTTTACCCGAAAAAGAAGGCCAGATGGCTATTGCGCTGGAATTCAACTCTATGGATGACTTCTCTCCTGAAAACGTGGTGATGCAGGTTGAACCGTTGCGCAAACTTCTTGAATTGCGTGAGCAACTGAGTGATTTGCGCAACAGAACTGCCAGCAATGATCGCCTGAAAGAACAGTTGGTGGAGTTATTAGAGGGGATGGCGAAAGACGCAGAACCTGTTAAAGGAGATGCAGAATGAGTGATATCCAGGTCATGAATGCCACAGCTCAGGCTGAGCAGTCCGGTGATTATCTTGATCAGATTATCGATAATACTCAGGCTATCCGCCGGGAATCCGATCGGAATAAAGTAAAAAGTCAGCTGGATAATCTTCTTACAGAGGTGGCATCAGGGGCGGTCATTGTTTCCAATGATTTGGTCGGTAGCATCGAAGCCCGTATTGCCGCCATCGATGAATTGCTGTCTTCCCAGGTCAGTAAAATTATTCAGGCTCCTGAATTCCAACGTATGGAATCTTCCTGGCGTGGGCTGCATAAACTTGTGCAAAGCAGCGTCACGGAAAATACCAAAGTGCGGGTCTTTAACTGCACGAAGAAAGAGTTACTGCGTGATTTTAAATCTGCTTCCGACTTCGATCAGTCCTCATTATTCAAAAGTATTTATGAAAGCGAATACGGTACCTTTGGCGGTGATCCTTATTCAGCGTTTGTGGGCGATTTTGAATTCGACTGCATGCCGGAAGATGTCCAGCTGTTGGAGCAGATTTCACATGTGGCTGCTGCTGCTCACGCACCATTCCTCAGTGCCGCGAATCCTGGCATGTTTGCTATGGGTTCCTTCTCGGAAATGCCGCGTCCGCGTGACCTGAGTAAATTGTTCGAAACCTCTGACTATGCCCGCTGGAAATCCTTCCGCCAGAGTGACGATTCACGTTATGTTGGCTTAACGCTGCCACGCGTCATTGGTCGTCTGCCTTATGGGGCAAAAACTGTATCCATAGATGCGTTTAATTTTGAAGAAAAAATTGACGAAAATAATGATGGCGCCAGCTATTTGTGGGTAAACGCGGCTTATGATTTGGCCGGCCGTATGGTCGAGGCATTTGAAGAATACGGCTGGTGTGCTGCAATCCGCGGTGTTGAAGGCGGCGGTTTGGTGAAATCACTGCCAGCTTATAACTATATTTCGCAGACCGGCGAAAAAATCATGCAATGCCCGACAGAAGTGGCGATTTCTGACCGCCGCGAAAAAGAATTAGCTGAGCTGGGTTTTATTCCCCTCATTTATTGCAAAGGTACAGATTATGCGGCGTTCTTCGCTGTGCAATCCGCTAATAAACCGCGTAAATATGATTCTGAACTGGCGAATGCCAACGCCAAATTGTCAAGTCAGTTGCAATATATTATGACAACGTCGCGTTTTGCTCATTATTTAAAATCCATCGTGCGCGATAAAGTGGGCAGCTTTATGTCCAAATCTGAATGCCAGAATTTCCTGCAAAACTGGATCAACCAATATGTTGTGGGTTCAGATAATGTGGGACCAACGATTAAAGCAAGCCATCCGTTACGTGAGGCTGTGGTCGAAGTTGTTGATGTACCAGGTTCTCCGGGCAGTTATCGCGCCGTGGCGTATTTAAAACCGCATTTCCAGCTTGAAGGGCTCAGCATGTCGCTGCGTCTGGTAGCGGAACTTCCTGCATCAACGGGTGCATAAATAATTAATCGTAAAAATAAGGATATATAATGGCTACTGAATCGCTTTTTATGCAAATTGAAGGTATCAAAGGCACAGTAAGTAATAAAGGTTATGAAGGTTGGATCGCCATTGAGAATATGACTTTCGGTGTTTACTGCGCGGCTAAAATTGATAATGCCAGCGGTCAGGTAAACAGCGATGGTGTGAATTTTGATGCGATCTTATTTTCAAAAGTAATGGATACGACATCTACTCAGTTATCCAATATGGTGGCGGAAGGCAGTAATATTAAGCAAATCACTGTGGTTAAGGTATCCTTCCAGGGTTCTAAGCCAGTTGAAGCTGTCAAACTGACCTATAAAAACTGTGTACTGAGTAGCTACAATTTCAATGCTTATTCAGCCGGGGACATACCGAGTGAGAATCTGAGCTTTGTATTTGGTCAGATGTCATTTGAAACCAATATGGTTGAGCCAGATGGCAAAACCAGCAAACAAGGCCCTGTGGGCTGGAACTTGGTTGAAAATACCAAACTGTAATTTTTAAAACAACAGTGCACACCGCAGGCGTGCACTGGATTAAGGCTTATTGATGAAAAGCTTATTACAGCTATTATCTGACAATAACCCAAAAGATCAAAATGACTTTACTGAGGCAGAAGACAAAAACAGCACATTCATTGATGAAATATTGCTGCTTTTGTCTTCGCGCCCCCGAAGTTACCACATTGATAATATTCCACTGGTTAATGAATCGATCCTTAATTATGGAATCAATGACGCTTTTTCCAGTGATACGCCCCGTCTTGAGCGTAATGCCATTATTCAATCACGTATCGAAATGGCATTACGGCGCTTTGAACCAAGATTGAAAAATGTCTGCGTGACACCCGGGGAAGAAAAGGGAAGTCTTTGCTCATTCATTATTGATGCTGAAACATTCAATGGTGAGGTTCGCTTTCGTCTGGTGTGGGACGATGTCATCAGTCAATTCTCTCTGCGTGATTAACGAGTATTCATAATGTTGGCGAAAAAATTAATTTCTTATTATCAAAATGAACTCGCTTACCTCAAAACGCAGGGAAAGGCATTCGCCCGTCATTTTCCAAAAGTCGCCAGACGCTTAGGAATGTCAGAAGGCACATCAGAAGATCCGCATATTGAACGAATTATTGAGTCCTTTGCGCTGGTCACCGCACAGATTCAGCAACGTCTCGATGAGGATATGCCGGAAGTAACTGATGCGTTACTGACGGTATTGGCTCCGCAATTTCTGCGTCCTTTTCCCTCGGTTTGCGTTGTACAGATGCAGCCGGACAGTAAAATCAGCGCGCTGACAGCCAGTAACCGCATCGATGCCGGAACGACATTATATTCCCGTCCGGTGAACGGGCAAGTTTGCCATTTCCGCACCACGTATCCGGTTACCCTTCAGCCTGTCAGCCTGCATAAAGTCAGTCTGCATCTGGATGCCGATGACATGAGCTGGGGTCTGAAAATTCAGTTGTCAGTCTGGCCGGGTGCCACAGTGTCGGCAGATTCTCTGAGGTTACATCTCAGTGGTGCCAGCCGAATCGTAAATATCCTTTATACCTTGTTGTGCAGTGAAGTTGAGTCACTGACACTTTTCCAGCAGGGGGAGAGTTATACACTGTCACCGCACGCTATTCGCGCCGTGGGTTTCGGTGAAAATGAAGGTCTGCTTGCAGGCGATTCACGGGTTTCACCCACTCACAGCCTGTTACAGGACTATTTTTTCTTCCCGCAAAAATTTCATTTTATTGATATGCCGTTGCCCGCTGGCATGGTGGCGGGCAGTCAGAGCGAGCTTTCACTGGTGGTGAAATTTAACCGCTGCATGATAGCGCGCCAGCTGGAAAAAATAGCCGGTGCGGTGAATGAAAGCCTGTTTCTGCTCAACTGTACGCCTGTTGTCAATCTTTTCGCCCACCGGGCCGAGCCGATTTCGCCCGATCACGAAACGGCAGAATATCCGGTTATCCCTGATATTCGTCATCAGGATGCGATGGAAGTCTGGTCTGTAGACAGCGTGTCGGCAATGCGCAAGCAGGGTAATGAAACACAGTCCCGGCCCATCTATCCGTTGTTTGGTTTAGACCATTCAGCCAGTGACGGTGAAACCGGCTTGTTCTGGCAATGTATGCGACGTGAAACCATGCACAATGATGGCGTCACGACCTCGCTATTTATCGCTTTTTCTGACCGGGGAGAACGTCCGTTAGCGCCCGGCTGCGACATTGTCAGCATGAACCTGACCTGCACCAATCGCGATATTCCCGGTGCCATGCGCAACGGCGATCCTGAGGGGGATTTCGAATCAGAACTGCCGATTGCAGGCATGAAAATTATTGCGCTGACACGCCCGACGCTGCCGGTCAGGCCGCCGGCGAAACAAGCTACGCGCTGGCGTTTGATTTCTCAGCTTTCACTCAACCATATGCTGATCAGTGGACCCGAAGGTGCCCGTGTACTCAGGGAATCACTGGCGCTGTACAACTTTGTCGATAATCCGGGCATTACCCGCCTGATCAACCTGATCCTGCATGTTGAGACTACCCCGGTCATTACCCGGCTGGCGCCTTCGGATCCCCGTTCCATGGCACGGGGAATAGAGATCCGTATTACCTTTGCCAGCGAAGCGGCCGAAGAAGTTGAGTATTTTCTCCTGTGTCGCTTTATCGATTGTTTTCTGGCGTTGTATGCACCGGTCAACAGTTTCACACGGGTAGTCACCTGCATTGACTCACCGGGGGACATTGCACGGACATGGCCTGTGCGTGCAGGAAGGCTGTCATGGATCTAAGCAATATCCTCAGTCCACATAACTTTTTCCAACAGGTGCGTCTGTTGTTACGCAAGCTGACCAGAGCACAGGGAGAAGACAGCAAACGGGTTCTGGAAGAGCAGATTTATTTCATTTCCCCGCTCTCGCTGGATGCGCCGAAAGGCGATATTACGTCGGTCACCCCGCTTGAGCAGCAGCGCTGGCAAGTGGAAGTGGCGGCTCACGGGCTGACGGGGGCACTGGGCGCGTTACCGACGGTTTACACCGAGTGGATGATTGACCGCTATTACCGCCATGGGGACAAAACGGCCAAAGCTTTTCTGGACATTTTTAACCACCGGCTGCACAGCCTGCGCTACCTCGCCTGGCAGAAATATCATTATTACGCCATGGCGGAATTCAGTGCAACACGGCCACTGAGTCAGGCCATCCGTGCATTATCGGGCGTGGCAAACAGCACACCTTCCCTGCAACAGGAGCAGTTTGCTGATTTATTTGCACATTCAGTGCGCTCAATGCTCAACGTTGAAACCTGGTTAAAACACCGTTTTTCCGTGGCGGCGAAAGTCACGCCTTTCACCGGCGGATGGCAGGTTATGGATCCCAGCCTGTGTTGCCGGCTGGGAGAACCGTCACAAACGCTGGCCGTTGCCCCTATGATCGGCAGCGTGTATTGGGACCGGCAATCACATTTTACGGTGACGCTCGGACCGGTGCCGATGAAGAACGCCGGCCTTTTTTTGCCTAAGGGAAAGCACTATCAAAATCTGTGGTCACATTTGCGTGAATACGTGGGTCAGGGTCTGGATTTTGATATTGAGCTGCTGATCGAAAATACAACGAACGTCGCTACCCTGCTGGGAAACGGGCAACTCGGGCTGGATATTTGTCTCGGGCCTTCCGGGGACACAGACCAGCATAAAATTCGTTTACCCGTCTTCCGGGAAGGAAAATAAAAATGTCGAAAACACTAGGGCAAGACAACCGGTTTATCCGTTTCATTGGCGATACCGCCAGTTCACTGGCTCTGATGCATATCGAAGGTGATGAACAGTTCTCCGAGACCTTCAGTTATCAGATTCAGTTTCGCACGTCGTTAATCACCCCGCAGATGGGACGTTTTTTGGGGCATGAAATGGCCTGTGAGATTGGCCGTGGTAACCAAAAGCGCTACGTGCACGGTGTGCTGACACAGATTAAAGAAGACAATAATATCGATGGCATCAGCACCTTCATCGGTACGCTGGAACCGCGTATGGCGTTACTGCGTCTCGGGCGTAATCTGGCAGTTTTCCAGAATATTACCGTACCGGATTTAGTCTGCAAACTGCTGCGCCAGCACAACATCAGCCACATTGATTTACGCCTGCGGGAGACTTACCAGCCGCGCGAATACTGCATCCAATATCGAGAATCTGATTTCGACTTCATCAGCCGTCTTCTCGAACAGGAAGGCATCTATTACTTCTTCCAGCATGATGCAGGGCAGCACACCTTGGTACTGGCGGATCACCCGTCCAGCCATCAGTCGGGCAAAACGGCAGAATTGCCCTTTATGCCACTGCAAGGGCGAGGCAATGGCGTGGGTATCCTGAACTGGGTGGCATGTTCTTCACTGGCGGCCTCTTCCGTGATGCTCAATGGTTTTAACATGGTGCAGGCGACCCGTGTTGAAGGCGAATCGAAAGCCGCGGCGGCGGAATATTCCGTGCCGGGTGTCAGCTATGTTGATGCGCACGGTCATGAAAAACGCGAATTACTGCAATCAGAAGCCCGGCTGAAGATGGAGCAACTCGAGGCAGATAACCAACAATTCCACGCCGAGGCCAGCGTGTGGTGGTTAAGTTGCGGCGATAAATTCCTTCTGAGCGGACATCCTTCTTGTCAGGGACACTACCTTATCAAATCGGTTCATATGCATGCATCGAGCAACATTGATGACGGGCAACCTGATTTTGGCTACACGCTCACGGTACTGAAGGACAACCTTTCCTGGCGTCCGCCGTGCCTCACCAGAAAACCTGAAATCGCCGGCATTCTGACTGCCATCGTGGTCGGGCCTGAATCAGAAGAGGTCCACACGGATGAATATGGCCGCATTAAAATTCAGTTCCCGTGGGATCGTGAAAACAAACATGACGATGGCAGTTCCTGCTGGGTGCGGGTTTCACAGCCGTGGGCAGGCGGGCGATTTGGTGCCATGTTCCTGCCTCGCGTCAACAGTGAGGTTACCGTCAGCTTTGTGCATGGCAACCCTGATTATCCCCTGGTGACCGGCTCGGTATACAACGGACAGAATAAACCCCCGCTGAGCCTGCCTGAGGAGAAAAATCATGCCGGATTCGTTTCACGCAGTTCCCTCAACGGTAATGTTGAAGAAGGGCATGAATTGCGTTTCGACGATAAAAAAGGCGAAGAGCGTCTGATCATTACCTCACAAAAAGATTTGCTGCTGACGGTGAAAAACGACGTCACCACGTGTATTACCAAAAACGTCACCAAAACCATTGGTGAGAACCGTACTACCGAGTTAACCAAAGGTAATGAAAGCCTGACGCTTAAACAGGGTGATTATGCCCTGGACATTAAAGGCAATCTGCAGGAAAGCCTGACCAGTGGTAACCATCAGCTAAAAATCAGTGGCGGTGGCAGTACGGTCAAAGCGGACAAAGCTTGCGTCATTGAATCCACCCAGTCTATCGAATTAAAAGTCGGTAGCAGCAAAATCACCCTTTCTCCTTCCGGCATTACGCTGAGCGGCACCACGATCAAAATTGAAGGGAAGGGGACGGCAGAACTTAAAGGCGCGATGGTCACTGTTCAGGGGAGTGGTATGACCCAGATCAAGGGCGGCGTGACGAAGATTGGCTGAGGAAATGAATAACATGAAAGAGAAATTGCTCACGCCGGAAGCGCTTGCTGCTTACAACCCGCTGCAAAACGGCGCAGAAAATGCCGCGCAGCTGATGATGGCAGGCCGTTGGGAAGATGCGCTGGCAAGCGTGGTTGCTGATGTTGCACAGAAGAAACTGCTGGCGTGGACGCTGCAACAAGCGCTGAGTCGCCCTGAATCTCAGGAACCTGCGGTGCGGCAATGCGCCAGTGAAATCCATCAGTGGCTGGCAGAGCCTGAGGATGACCGGCGTTTCCGTATTTTCCAGCAGGCAGAGCTGCTCGGTTTTGATACCCCGGTTGGTGCGCTCGGCTTATCCGTGTTCTGGATGCAAGGCAGCATGACCCCGGCAGAGTTCGAGGCGGTGTATCCCGAACCTCATTTATCTCACCTGATGCTCCATTGCGCGCTGAAATTGCTCAGTGTAGGGATAGCGGGAGAAGACGCCCCCCTGAAGGGCGCTCAGAATTTGCTTTCTGAGTGGCACGCTACCCGGGGAGGTGACTGATGGGAAAGCCCGCTGCCCGCGTTGGTGATATGCATGTTTGCCCGATGGTGACCCCCGGCCTCCCCCCGATCCCACACGTTGGCGGGCCGGTTACCACACCCGGTACGCCCACGGTGTTTATCGGAGGCATGCCCGCCGCGACCCTGGGATCGATGGCTGTATGCGTAGGACCACCGGATACGGTTGTCATGGGCAGCACGAAAGTGCTGATTGGCAATAAACCTGCCGCGAGGATGGGCGACAGCACCGCGCATGGCGGAACCCTTGTTGCGGGTTGTCCGACCGTACTGATTTCATAGAGTGTATTGAAATGATAATGAATTTTGAGCCATTGCTCGCCCCGGTCAGTGACGAACAGCCCGCTGGCCGCAATATGGAATATGAGCCGATCTATAACGAAATCCGTGAGGCGCGGGAAAGCGATCCTGATTATTTGCCGCAGGGAGAATGGGCTACTCAATTGCGTAAAGCCGACTGGAGCAAAGTCATCCGCTTAAGCTCGCAAGTGTTACAGAAAGAAAGCAAGGATTTGCAGGTCGCCTGCTGGCTGACCGAAGGCCTTGGACAGCAACATGGGATCAGCGGCTTGCTGGACGGTATCGGTTTCCTGATAGCGTTTATGCAAACTTACTGGCAAAAGGGCTGGCCGGAGCTGGATGAAGACGGCGTGATGATCCGCCATGGCATGCTCAATCGTGTGGACCGTCAGCTGGCGCAGATGCTGCATTGTCATCCTCTGTTTGGGCAGCCGGAAAGCACGCTCGATCACTGGCGTAAGGTGCTCGCCTATGAACACCGGGTGACGATGAAACCAGACAGCGCTGCCGAACGGGGCGGTGACGATGATTTCTCTATGGATACCTTCAACCGCTGGGCCGCGACACTGGATCCGCAGAAAGTCGCCGCGCAAAACGAGGTATTAGCCCGACTGGTGACCACGCTGGATACGTTTGAGGTCCTCTATGGTCAGCTGAATCCGCAGGCAGATTCTCTGGCGATGGGGCAGTTGCGCAGCGCAACCGCTGAAATTCAGGAGTATCTGAAACGTCTGTTTGACCGTGCAGCACCGGCTTATGACGATGTGATGACTCTTAACGTATTAACGCCGGAAGAAGATGAACAGAATACTGGCGTCAGTTCACTCATGAATAACACTCAGAAACAAACGATGTCACGGGATCTGGCCATCAGTCAGATGCTGACCATTGCCCATTTTTTTCGTCAGACCGAACCGTCAAGCCCCGTCCCTTTCCTGATGGAGCGAGCGGCGCGTTGGGCTGCCATGACGTTGACCGAATGGCTGGAAGAGATGTTGCAGGATGACAGCAGCATGCGTGATATCAACAACGTACTGAAAGGGCACGGCAGAGAATGAGGGGGAAAATGAGACTGACCGGGCTGGTGCTCGGCGTCATGCTGCTGGCAGGTTGTACATCAGATGATGGGCAAAGCCAACAGAAGGCGATCAGCGAAGTGGCTGCGCCTTTCGCCAGCGGCGCTATTACCCTGCAACTGCGGGCTGAACCCGGGCTGAACAGCCTGAATGATATGGCCAACAGCTGTACGGTATTACTGCTACAAGCTAAGGATAAACCGACGCTGGATAAGATGCTGGATAACCCTGCAACACTGAAAAGTTTGTTTGCCGGTGCAGGCAGTGAAGGCGATGTTTTGCAGGTGGATCGTTACGTCATGATGCCGGGACAAACCAACACGTTGCATATCGATCGCGCCCGGGATACCCGCAATGTGGCGCTGGTTGCGGGCTATTATCCGTTTCCGGTGAAGAAACACATGGTCAGCACAGAGGTGCCGGTGGATGTGGAAAGCACAGGCTGGTGGGAACCCGTCTGGCATGCGCATTTAGCGCCGGTCACGCTCTCCGTCACCTTAGGCAGTGAAAGCATTGTCAGTTCAGATATCCCCGTAGCCGGAGAGAAAAAATAATGTATCCAGAACAACAGCAGATCTACTGGCATTCCGGGCTTTATCTGCAACCGCAGCATTTTCAGTCAATTGACCTGCATTATGAATGGAACCTCGCGGAGCATTTGCGTCTGGCGCAGCCTTATAATTACGGGCTGATTGAGGTCAGCATCAATGAAGCAGCACTGAGCGATTATGTCATCAGTGTCGAGCAGTTCCGTTGTATTTTGCCCGGTGGTACCTTGCTGTCACAGCCCGGTAATAGCCGCGTTGAACAACGTAACTTCCGTGATTTCTGGAAACAGCGCGATCAGCCTCTGACCCTATGGCTGGCTTTGCGCCGTTTCGATCCGCTGCACAGCAATGTCACCACATTGGAAAGAGAGCATGATCGTGCTGTCACGCGTTGGATCAATACCAGCGAAGAGCGGGTGATGAAAGACGTCTATGATCATGCGCCGGACGCTGCAGTGGCCCGCCTGTGCTACAACGTCAGATTGCTGACGGACGTTGAAAAAGATGATGCTGTTGATTGCGAATGCATTCCTCTCACCCGGCTGCGTTATGAAAACGAAAGGGTGTCCCTCGATCCGACATTCTCGCCACCCTCCGTGACGCTTTTTGGATCATTCAGCCTCGGCAAGCTGATAGACACTATTTATTTTGAACTGAGTGCGCGGGCCAGAAAGCTTGAAGAATACAAACGCTCAGAGCGGCTGGTCAGCGATGCCGACCGTGGCGATCAGGTAACACAATTGTTAGCTATGCGCTCCCTTAACCGGGTGCTACCGCAACTGAAAAATTTCTGTCAGGCGCGTCAGGTTCATCCGTGGCATATCTACAATATGTTATGCCAGCTTGTCGGCGAACTCTCCTCATTCAATGACAGCTGCTCCTTTCTGGGAGAGTGGCATGACGGCGAAAATTCGCTGCAAACCTACAATCATCATCAATTGCTGGATTGTTTCGAGAGTGCCCGTAAGACGCTGATCACCCTGCTGAACAGTCTGGTACTTGAAGATAACACGTACATCACGCTGGAAAACGATCTTCAGGGCGTGTTCACCGGCAGCTTTGACAGTGCGCAGAGTAAAAATGCCGAATCAGTACTGCTGCTGTTACGTTCTGCCAATATGCCGATGGAAAATCGTCAGATCAAAAATCCGGGCGGTATCAAACTGGCCTCGCCAAAAATGATTGAACTGCTGATCCAGCATGCTCTTCCGGGCATTCCGGTAATACATTGTCCACAGCCTCCGCGTGGTGTGCCAAACCGCAGCGATTCACATTATTTCCTGGTCGAGCAGGACAGTGAATTGTGGAACAAAGCCCGCCAGCACAGCAAAATTTCCTTCTACTGGCCTGATATGCCGGAAGATCTTCAGGTACAGATTATATTTGTGGTGCCCTCATGATGAGTTTGCTGAATTGTTATTTACCGTTGTTTCGTTATGTGACGGCATTTTTTATTAATCCGCAGGAATATCCGGATTACAGTGCATTTCGCGAAAAAAGCATTTCCTTATTACAACAGGCGCTGCTTGAGTCAGAACGTCATCATGAATCCGCAGAATGTCAGGATGCTTATTTCGCGGTGGTGCTTTGGGTGGATGAGCGGGTACTACGATCCCGCGCGGACTGGGTGAAAGAATGGCGAAGCAATCTGCTGCAGAAATATTATTTTGATATTTCTGTGGGGGGCGAAGCATTTTTCGAAAGGCTGGATGGAACGGATAAAAACAATATTCCACTGAGAATGGTGTATCTGTTTTGTCTGCTGATGGGCTTCCACGGAAAATATACCGCACAGGATGCACAGCTTTTGCAGCAACGCATCGAAGATGAGCGGCAGTGCTTGCCGCAAGCCTGGCGACAGTGGCCGAACGATGCCTTGCTGGTTGAACAGGAGGCTGGCGGCGATGATAAAAATAAAACGATAGTGAAAAAGCTCCGCCAGCGTAAGGGTTTGTTGCTCTCACTGCCTGTGATCACCTATTTAGTGATTTTGTCCACCGGCTTAGGAATATTTTCCAGGTAAACCACTATGTTTAAAAAATTACTTTCCTTTGTCGCATGGACACTATTTCTGTGCCTGTTATTTATTGTTTGCGTCGTAATGTCTGTTGCTTTGGGACAGACTCTTTTGCATGCATTAATACTCTGGCTGATATTGATTCTCGTCGTTTTATTTTCCCGGTTTATCTGGGGTTCGGTTTCCGGTATTGCCCAGGTAAAATATATCTCCTCCCTGAAGTCAAAATTTAAACTCACCCGGCTGGAATATGTTTTATTCGAACACTGGAAAACCGGTGCTGCAGTCATTAAGCGCATCAGAAGACGCAAACAACCGCTCCCCTGGTTTGTACTGACTGGCGGACGAAGCGGTAAAACGACGCTGATGGCCGGGGCAGGATTGCCGCTGTTTTCCAATGAGCCTGAAAGCTCCCTGGTGGTACCGACACGGACCTTACGCTGGTGGTTTTTTCGCTCTGTGGGTTTTCTCGATCTCTCCAGCCATTTTCTGAGTAAAACGCCAGCCTTCGAGCGAGGCTGGTTACGTCTGGTGAACTGGTGTGCCCGCCTGCCGGCGCCAGCTGGCATCGTGGTGTGTGTGTCGGTCAGTGAGTTGCTCGAAAAAGATGACGCCGAACTGCATCTGCATGCGCGGCATATCCGTACGCAGATTGAACCTCTGGTCAGTAAAGTCAGACGCCGCCTGCCGGTATACCTGTTTATCACCTGCTGTGATCGGGTACCGGGTTTCAGCAACTGGGCCCATAAACTTTCCGCCGCACAGCGGGAGCAACCGCTCGGTTACTACTGGCGCTATTCCCCTATCGTCGATGGGAAAGATCCGGCCTTGCTGGACCCGCTGTTTACCTGTGTGAAAGACGGGCTGGATAAAGTCCGTGTCAGCATGCTTTCCGGCGGTGAACCGGATGGCGACACGTTGGCGCTGATGGATTTTCCGGAGCAACTGCCCCAATTGCAACCCGCACTGCAACGTTACCTGGCTGCCTTGTGTGAGCCGGACGTTTATTTTCAACCCGCGGCGCTGGGTGGCATCTGGTTTACTGCCACCGAACCCGTCAGCAAAAACAGTGCTTCACGTCAGGCTTTCTTTATCCATGACCTGATGACGCGGTTATTGCCAGCACTCAGCCGTCAGCGTGAAATTGAACCTGTCGGTTTTGGCCGTCGTTATCTGCACAAATGGGGCGCGATGACATTCAGTGCGCTGGCGATCACTTATCTGCTGATTGGTGGTTATTTCACCCGTTGCCTTACTGAGGGTACGCCGGCACAAATGGATGTCGCGGCGCAGGTTCAGCAGCTTGAGAACATCGAAAACTGGCATACGCATCCGCTGAAATATTTTCCTTTTGTCCCCGTTCTCAACCATCGTCATGCGCAGCTTGAGGCCAGCATTCTTGCTGCATCTGTACGCGATAAAGTGAATCTGAATGAGATAGCCGATAATTACCAGCGGCAGTTTACAGATGCCGTTCCACAGCAAAAACGCGTAATGATTCTGGACCTGGCAAGGACGCTTATCACCAAACAGGCCATGTGGGAAAAACAGCCCGTCAGTGAGCTGATGAAACAGGCACCGGTTCCGGCGGCGCTCAGCATGACGGGGGCGACGGTGCCTTTATCACATCAGCAGGACGTGGTGCTGCAACGGGCGCTGCTACAGCTGCCGGAAGGGGGCCAGCAACTGACGGTATTGCGTGAATTGCTGGGCCGTCTGGTCAACAGTGATCCACAGATGGCATGGCTGATAGCCCCTTCAGACGATCTGATGCCGGTGAGTGTGACGGATTTCCTGCCCTCTTCTGAGGACATAACGCAGGTCAGCGGTCTGTGGACCCTGCAGGGCACTGCGCAAATTCAGGGCTGGCTGGAGGATATCCGCCGTGCAGGGGGTGAGCAGGTTCCGATGCCTGAACTGGCAGCCTTTGAACAGCGCTTGCCTGACCTGCGTCAGACGCAATGGATGACGTTGATGCTGGCGATGAACCGGCAAGCCGCCCCTGTGCTGACCAGTGAACAGTGGCAAACCGCGTTGATTGCAATCGACCAGGGTAACAGCCCGTCGATGAAATTTGCCCGTTATGTGAATGAACAACTCGGGGATATCAGCACTCAGGATGCCGCGCTATGGTTGCGCGAGCTACGCCGGTTGAATCAGTTACAAACCATGTCGGCACAGGGCGCGCGGGTTCCGCACATCAGCAAAATCCAGCAATTCATTCAGAAGAAAATTTCAGTGTTGCTGAAAACCGACAGCAAAACGCTGACACCGGTGCTTTCCGATCTCAATGTGAAAAACTGGAGTGCCTGGAAAACCAGCCTGAATGCGGCGGTTTCGGATGTATTTGCCACTCCGAAAAGCAGCGATCGCCTGACCCGCGGGTTGTTCCAGACCGGTGCGGCGGGAGACAGCAATCCTTTACAACTGCTGGACAGCCGTTTCAACGTGCTGCGTAAAAGCTTATCTGCTGAACGGGACGATTTTGCCACCAACGCGGTCTGGACGCTCTATCAGAACGATGCACACTGGCTGGTTGCACATGCTATGCAGCGTTCTGCCTGCTGGCTTGAGCAACAGTGGAAAAGCCGGGTGCTATGGCCGATGGAAAATAACGCCAGCCGTCTGGAATATGAGGAGCAACAGGATCTGGCATGGCAATACCTGTCTGATTTTATCCGCGGGCCGGCAAAAAGTGTGCTGGTGGTTGAAGACAACGGGCCAAAAGCAGGCGAGTTTAACGGACAGACGCCGGGGCTGACGCCGGAATTTCTGCGAATGGTCAATCATGTTCTGCGTCCGGATGATGTGCTGGCGATGCCTGAACGTGAAAATACCCGCAATGACGATGCACTGGCCTCGCTGAAAGATGAACAAACCGATCTGGAGTCACAGATGGCGGAACTGGAAGCTAAACCGCTGGAACTGACCCTCAAAAGCCTGCCAGCCACCATTCCGGGCGGAGCACGACTGATGCCGGTGGGCACCCGCCTGACGCTGTTTTGTGATGAGCAGCAGTGGAAGCTAAACAGCATGAACTTCAGCGAGCAGGCGACATTCCGCTGGCGTCCTGGTCACTGTAGCCGCGCCACACTGATGATCAATTTCCCCGGTTTTGACCTGACTTATGAATATTTCGGAGACGCCGCCTGGCCGGATTTTCTGCACGATATTTCAGACGGGCAACGCCGCTTTAAAGCGGAGGATTTTCCTGATGAATCCGCGCAACTGGCAGTTCTGGGCATCAGGGAAGTCATGGTGCGTTATCAGTCCGGTCCACAGAACGCCCTCCAGGAACGCTGGCAACAGTGGCTGGCACTCAGTCAGGCGCTGAATGTTAATGCCCAGGCTCAGCAGGAGGCCAGCAGCAGAAAAGCGGAAAAAAAACGACCAACGGCATTGAAGAGCGCGTTCTCACAACTGCCTGTCCGTATCACCGAATGTCACTGAATGCCTGATTCAGGGCACGATTGTAAAAATTAAACGGGATTATTTATGGGTAATTACCTGAAGAAGATTGTTGAGAAAATGAATGTCGAAGCCCGTGAGTGCCTTGACGCTGCGATCAGCCTTGCCGTCAGCCGTACGCATCACGAGGTAGACATTGAGCATTTACTGCTTGCACTGGTGACCCGTAATCCTGCGCTGATTGAGCAACTCTGCCTGGATGCGGGCCTGCGTGGCGATACGCTGATTGATGCGCTGAAAATCAGCCTCAATCATCTGCGTAGCGGCAATACCCGTAGTCCGGTATTGTCAGAATTGCTGGTCGAACATCTGGAGAAGTCCTGGCTGCATGCCAGTGCCTGTTGGCAGCAAACAGAACTGCCGGTACAGGCCTTACTGGGTAGCCTGATTACCAGTGAAAAAGACAATCAGAACCCCCTGTCACCCGCCTTACAACAGGCACTACTGTGTCAGGCTGAACGTGCTGACCGGTTGTTGCATGATGCCTGCAGACCGGAACAGGCCACGAATCATCCTGCTGCGCCCCGTCACACCGCTGATTCAGCGGTGATGAAATTCACCCGAAACCTGACTGAAGAGGCGCGTCATTCGGCGCTGGACCCTGCGCTGGGGCGAGAGCAGGAAATTCGTCAATTGATCGACGTGCTGTTACGCCGCCGCCAGAACAATCCTGTGCTGACGGGTGAACCGGGCGTGGGAAAAACAGCTCTGGTTGAAGGACTGGCGCAACGGATTGTGGACGGCACCGTACCGCAAGCGTTGAGGGAAATGGAAATTTTGTCGCTGGATATGGGATTGCTGCAGGCCGGTGCCAGCGTAAAAGGCGAATTTGAAAACCGTCTGCAAACCTTGCTGCGTGAAGTAAAAGAGTACCCGTCTGCGGTTATTCTGTTTATTGATGAGGCGCATACGCTGATTGGCGCTGGCGGTCAGGCAGGGCAAAATGATGCCGCAAACCTGCTTAAACCGGCGCTGGCGCGCGGGGAAATGCGCGTGGTGGCAGCTACCACCTGGGCTGAATACAAAAAATACTTTGAGAAGGATGCCGCGCTGGCGCGTCGTTTTCAGGTGATCAAAGTGGCAGAACCTGATGAAGAGACCGCCACCGCTATGCTGCGGTCGCTGAAACCGGCACTCAGCAAACATCATGGCGTACAGATCCTCGAAAGCGCGCTGGTGGCTGCTGTTCGTCTCTCCAGCCGTTATATTTCTGGCCGCCAGTTGCCGGACAAATCCATAAGCCTGCTGGATACTGCCTGCGCCCGTGTGGCGATTTCTCAGTGCCATGAGCCCAAAGAGATCGAAGATCTCAATGCGATGATCAGCAACATTCACACTGAACGGGAAAGTCTGCTGAAAGAGGGCGATAACCACCCGCGGATAAAATGGCTGGATCAGCGGGAAAGCGAACTGACGCAAAATCTGGAGGCATTGCTGCCGGTCTGGCATCAGCAACAACACATCGTGGCGCAGATTAATCGTATTGAGGATGTGACGCAGATTGCCGCATTGCGCGCACAACTCGCTGAGATGCATAAAGATCAGGCGCTGGTGTATGACTGTGTGGATGCGACCTGTGTCGCAGATGTGATTGCCGGATGGACCGGCATCCCGCTGGGCCGGATGATGGAAAAAGAACAGCAACAACTCGGCGATCTGGTCGCACGTCTGGAGAGCCGGGTGATCGGGCAATCCCATGCATTAGCGGATATTGCGCAGCAAATCCGCATCGGTCGCGCCAATCTCGCGGATCCGGTTAAGCCCACCGGCGTCTTTATGCTGGCCGGGCCTTCCGGCGTTGGCAAAACAGAAACGGCGCTGGCCTTGTCGGAACTGCTTTTCGGCGGTGAGCAAAGTTTAATTACCATCAATATGTCTGAATATCAGGAAGCTCATTCAGTGTCTGGCCTGAAAGGTTCCCCGCCCGGGTATGTGGGTTATGGACAGGGCGGAGTGCTGACCGAGGCGGTACGTCGTCGGCCGTACAGTGTAGTCCTGCTCGATGAGGTGGAGAAAGCCCATCCGGATGTGATGGAAATTTTCTATCAGGTATTTGATAAAGGTGTGATGGAAGACGCCGAAGGCCAACTGATCAATTTCCGTAATACCTTGATTATTCTGACCAGTAATCTGGCAAGCGATCGGGTGATGGCTGCCTGCGCTGCCGGAAACAACGATCAGAAAGCACTGACGGCACTCCTGCGGCCTGAATTCGATCAATATTTCCGTCCTGCACTGATGGGACGCCTGCAACTGATCCCTTATCTGCCTGTCGTGGGTGAAACACTGGCAAAAATCATCCGTCTCAAAATCGATAAAGTGTGTAAACGTTTCAGCCGTGCGGGTGAAGGTAACTCCTCCCTGAGCTACAGCGAAAAAGTGGTGGATTTCATCGCCAGCCGTTGCCAGGTCGAGCAAAGCGGGGCCCGCGAAATTGATGCCGTGCTGAACCGGGAGTTACTGCCACTCCTCACCGACCGTTTACTGGCGGTTGAGAGTAAAGCCGATATCCGCCTGCAACTTGGCGTCAGTAAAGGTCAGCTCACATTGTCCAGACAGCCTGCCGCGAAAAATTCAGTGGCTAAACAACCTGTCTGAACGGCAGGAAGAGGATAATCATGAAAAACAGGGTGAATTTACGCGCGTTAAAAATTAACGGCCATGATCCGCGTCTCAGCAAATCGTTTCTGTTGCTGAGCAGTGAGCTGAGCCATCTGAGCGGAAATCTGCCGGCAAAACTGGACTGGCATCTGCTGGAAGAGCGTTGTTTTCAGCTTTTTCATGAATATGGTTATGATCTGCAAAGCGGCATGTGGTTTTGTCTCATCAGTCTGCGACTTAAAAGCTGGAAAGGACTGGCGCTGGCGCTCGAACTGCTGTCAACGGCGTTTACTCACAACAGCCAGCGTTGCTGGCCGCCGGTGACTGCCGTTCAACAGCGTCAGCAACTGATCGACTGGTTCAATGCCAATGTGGCGACACATATCTATACGCTGGAGTACGGGCCGGAAAACAGTGGTGAGATGCGTCAGGTAGAGAGAAGCATTGGTGTTTTGTGCAGTCAGTCAAAAAACCTGCAGTCACGCAGCCATGATTCACTCAATAACCTGCATTATTTCCTGCAAGTCCGCTGCCGTTCCGTGCCGTATCCTGTTCCACCCAAAGTGGCGAAAATCTTGCCGGTTGCGGAGGAAAATACACCGCAACCCGTCAATGAGAAGAAAGCAACGCAGGCGGTGGCCGACATGATATCCGCTGCCGAACCACCAGAAATACAACTGGCTCCTGAACCGCGTCCGCGTCCGTTATTGTGGGCATCGGGGGGAATGGCGGCGGGTATAGCGGTTTGTGTCGTGGCAGTAGCGCTCTGGTCTTCATCACAAACACTAAGCTTGAGTGAAAAGCTGAGTTTGCCCTTAATGGCGTTACAACATAGTGAACGTCAGTTGAATGATGCCTGGGAGAATGCTCCTGCATCTGACCTGAATGCACAAAAAGAGGCGGTGTTAGCCCATGCCGCACCGGTTCTGTCGTGGATCAGTGAGCAACCCGCAGATATGCTGCTGCGTCAGGGCGAGATATTATCCGACCATCTGGAAAAGGTGTATCCGGATAATGAATACAGCGCGCAATGGCGTCGTACTTTACAGGAAAAAGCAGGTGATATTCCGGCGCTCGATGGTTATGTGCTGGCTAACAAACATCTTGATGAACTTGAAGCCCGGCTGCTGAATGCTGAAAAGAAGCACAGTCAATATATGACCGTATCGGAGTTGAAAACGGCGGTATATCAAATTCGTCAGGATTTGCAACGCAATGGTACCAGCGCGGAAACACTATTGTGGACGATCGGGCAGGATAAGGAAAATCATCGGGAAGTGAATCCGGCCTTGTTAAAACAATTTACACAAAGAGTTGATGCATTGAATGCGTACCGTTTCGGAGTTAAATAATGGCCTGATTATTGACATTTTTTTATTTACTTCCCTGCGCATTATTTTTCACGGAAAACAGGTAACAAGTTATTTTTCCAAGGGTAACTTTATAAGCAATGCCATGCCACTACGCCAGTTAAACCAGAAGTTTGTCTTACAATGCTATCAATAAGGATATGATGATGCATCCAGCTGAAGAAAGATTGAAAACCCTTTTACCCTTTATCATTATCAATGCTAAACAGCAGATTTATATTGCTCTCAAGGCACTGGGAAGAAGTAAATTATCAGATGACACCAAAAAAATCTTAAAAGAATTATTGAATGAAGATAGTTCTGCCACAGTGAAAAAACTGATCCATTCGGTGGATAAGATTAAAAGAAAGATGGCGAATTTATCACCAGAACACTTTGATCTTGCAGAAGAATTGTATGAGTCCGGAGGAGATACGATCGGGTACGTTAAAGCTACTGATGCAAAAGATTTCAAGAATGGTATCAATAAAAAATATATCGCCTTGTCTTATATACGTACCGGTCGCATGCATGTTGATGATATTTCGGCAACAGTTATTCATGAGTTGAGTCATCTGATCCTTAATACTGAAGATTATGCCTATTCTATCTGTATGGATAAGCAGGCACCGGGTTTGTTCACTCCGTGGTCGGTTAAAGAACTGCATACTTATGCCAGAGGAAAAAACAGCGTTCCTCTGAATAATGCTGAAACTCTGTCAAGAATTATATTGCTGATATATTATTCTGAAAGTAATTTACCCGCACATAAAAAAGCATATAGTTTATACTGGGAATCCGGAAGTAATAAAATATTAGCATTCCACCGTATGGAACCCGGCCAAAACCCAAGAATAAACAGCCCTGAACTCACAAGAAAATCTCATGCGTTACGTGTTATTGGTGGGCATATGGTGATTTGATCTGTAGTTTGGTTAAAAATAAAAAGTTGGAATATTTCGGATGTTTTCCGTGCTGATCTGGACGGGGTATTAATACCCCGGACGATAGATTTGCTGAATGCTGCTTATCTGTTAGGGAATGATTATGTCATCTACGTTACGAATATTATTAATGAGATAAGGTTAAGTTTATTGAAAATATTTAATCAGGTAACGATTATGCGGGACCTTGAAAGTCTTGGTCTTAAAACCAAGGAGAATATGTTTTCATGGGAGGAAAATGCTGAAGTTCATCCGCATCTGAAAGCATCTTATCCTTATGGGATGGGTAAGGATAACAACTTTAATAAATTAGCCGGGTACTGCTGGCAGGTATATAAAAAATCAAAATTCACCTACGGTTCAATGCGTATTGGCAGAGCCAGTGATTTATGGAAACCTGAGATTTTGGCAAAGTATTGTATAGCTAAAGGTGATAATTTATGGGCTAAACATACCCGGGGAAATGTTTTGGTCATGGATAAGTGGGTCGCCACTGTTAATGATGCCTGGGTGTTGGGGGGGAATACACAGATATGCTGATTTTCATCTTATGTCTTATCTATCGCCCGGGAATTTGTGGAATTATGAATGCGCTTACCATATCGTAACAGCCAGAGAAATATTAGGGTTGCTCAGTTTCGGCTATGAAATGACCCGGCAATCCAACACCATTATTCTCAAATGTATGAGACGGGATCTTGCTTCGAACGCTGATCTGCGCGCTTACGCATCCCTTATGAAAAAAGAAGCCGCTCTGGGGACCTCATCAATTAATAAGTTATTAACTGAACCTGTGAAAGGTTTATACCGAGATATTATCCAAAACCCCGCACGCAGATAGAGTCCTGGTAGTCTGTAGACATGTAGGCCATGTTTGTAAGTGAATACCTGATATATAAGACAATAATGAATGTAACCGTTTCATATTGGGCCTGAGATCCTCCCGCGAAGCAGCTATACTCTTTTGGTGGGACGACCAACGTCGTCCCCGGAAATTGTGAAGCCACTCATGAAGCAAACAAAAAATAAATCATCGCTGCTGACTGTAACAGTGGCTTGTATCGGTGTCGTGTATGGCGATATTGGTACCAGCCCGTTGTATACCCTACGTGAATGCCTGACCGGACAGGCGGGCATTACCATGACACAAAGCTCTCTCTTCGGTTTTTTGTCCTTAATTTTCTGGCTGCTGATGCTGGTGGTTTCCGTCAAATACATCAGTTTTGTGATGCGCGCCGACAATGGCGGTGAGGGCGGGATCCTGACCCTGATGGCACTGGCGATCCGCAATCTCAATCCGCGTTGGATCCCCTTCATTATGTTTATCGGGCTGGTTGGCGGCAGCTTTTTCTATGGTGATGGTGTTATCACGCCCGCCATCTCGGTGCTTTCGGCTATTGAAGGGCTGGAAATTATTGAGCCGTCATTAGACCGCTTTATCATTCCATTTTCCATTGCCGTCCTGACGCTGCTGTTTTTTATTCAGAAAAATGGTACCGGCAGCGTAGGGAAAATTTTCGCTCCGGTGATGGTTATATGGTTTCTCACCCTCGGGGCGCTGGGTATCAGCGGGATCGTGCATAATCCGCAAGTATTGCAGGCGCTCAATCCTTACTGGGCGATGCATTTCTTTGTGGAATTTAAAACAGTCTCTTTTTTCGCGCTCGGTATGGTGGTGCTTTCAGTTACCGGCGGCGAAGCGCTTTATGCAGATATGGGGCATTTTGGTAAGAAACCCATCCGCATCGCCTGGTTTATACTGGTCGGGCCCTCGCTGGTGATGAATTATTTCGGGCAGGGTGCGTTATTACTCAGCGAGCCTGAGACCATTAAGAATCCGTTTTTCCTGCTGGCACCTGACTGGGCGCTCGTTCCGCTATTAGTGCTGGCCACGCTGGCGACCGTTATTGCCTCACAGGCGGTGATTTCGGGGGTGTTCTCCCTGACGCGTCAGGCTGTGCGCATGGGCTATTTGCCTCCTATGCGCATTATTTACACCTCGGATGTGGAGTCCGGTCAGATCTACATTCCGGTTGTCAACTGGCTGCTGTATTTCGCCGTACTGATTGCGATCGTCAGCTTCCGGCATTCCAGCAACCTCGCCTCGGCGTATGGCATTGTAGTCACCGGTACGATGGTGATCACGTCTGTGTTGATCGGCATTGTGATGATCAAAAATTGGGGATGGAAACGTTGGGCAGGTGGCCTGGTGATTATGGCGATGCTGCTGATTGATGTGCCGTTGTTTGCTGCCAACCTGAGCAAACTTTTCTCGGGGGGCTGGCTGCCGGTAACAATTGGTGTGGCTATTCTGGTGATTATGCTGACCTGGAAAACGGAACGTTCGCGGTTGTTGCGCCGCCTGCGTCAGGATCCGGAAGCGCTGGAGGCGCTGATTACCTCACTTGAAAAATCGCCGCCACAACGGGTGCCGGGAACGGCTGTAGTCATGTCGCGCGGGCAATATGAAGTGCCGCTGGTGTTGCTGCACAACCTCAAACACAACAAGATTCTGCATGAGCGCGTGGTGCTGCTGACCATCGTAACGGAAGATGTACCCTATGTGCATAACGTCCAGCGGGTCATTATCGAGCAACTTTCACCGGCATTCTGGCGGGTTATTGCCCGTTATGGCTGGAGGGAGAAGCCGAATGTGACAGATATCCTTTATCGCTGCGGACTGGAAGGGCTTAAAAGCAACATGAATGAAACCTCATTTTTCATGTCGCGTGACACGTTTATTCTTGGTGAACCGCGTCCGTGGTACCTGAAGGCGCGCGGAAAACTGTTCCAGGTATTGCAGCGAAACTCACTACGCGCGCCGGAACATTATCATATTCCGCCAAACCGGGTGATTGAACTGGGTGCGGTAGTGAAATTCTGAGGAAAGTCACCACCGGTGCATCAGGCACCGGCAGTAGAAACCGGGTTAAGCTTGAGGAGTAGAAGTAAGATCAGTGATGACAGGCGTTGCAGAACCTTGCGTTGCTTGTGATGTCTGCGACTGAGTGGTCGGTGTCAGTTCGGTAACTTGCGGCGTTTGGGTTTGCTGAGTTGTCACCGGCGCAGCAGGCGTTGCGGCTTGCGTTTGCTGAGTTGTCACCGGCGCGGCAGGCGTTGCGGCTTGCGTTTGCTGAGTTGTCACCGGCGCGGCAGGCGTTGCCGCTTGCGTTTGCTGAGTTGTCACCGGCGCGGCAGGCGTTGCCGCTTGCGTTTGCTGAGTTGTCACCGGCGCGGCAGGCGTTGCCGCTTGCGTTTGCTGAGTTGTTACCGGTGCAGCAGGTGTTGCGGCTTGCGTTTGCTGAGGGGTTACCGGCGCAGCAGGCGTTGCGGCTTGCGTCTGTTCTGCTGTGACAGGATCTTCAATTTGTTTCGGCATGCTCGGAACGGGTTCTGCCGGAATCGATTCTGATTTAGGCTTAGGAACCGGTGTTGAGGCACGGACGAGGAAGGTAGGTTTAAGGTTTGCAACAGAATAGGTCACGTGGCTTATCGCATCCCGGGATGTTGCAACGTCGACAGGCGAAATGGTCACGCGGCCAATCAGTGAACGCGCATAACCGCCAACTTTATGTTTACCCTCAGGAAGTTGTACTTCCATGCTCTCACCAATTCCAAGAGCACCGGCATCTTTACCATCAATGGTCACATACAGTTTGGTACCATCATCGGTTTTCGTCGGGATGTGCGTTACGGTCACCCGTGTGGAGCCAAAATCGAAAGCCGGTGCCTGATCGGCGGTTTTCGATTTTGCACATCCTGTCAGGGTTAAAACAGCTGCCACGGCAACCAGGGTGAAACGATAACTCATAATGCGACGTCTTCCTTTAAGGGATTTTTGTGATCTGCGTATCAATATACCCGATCTGCGGTCAGAGATGAATGCGCATGCCGGGAACTCAGAGGAGTCCGTTATCCGTTTTACTGACGAAATCACTGATCATCTCCGCCCAACGCGGTTAACTTCGCCCGCCCTCATCATAACCGGTATGCTGAATTTTGCCCCGCCAGACAGTAAAAACCATTGGAAAAGACCTTACAGAGGTCACCTGAAGGAGAACTTTCGGTTGAAGCGCTTCGTTGAATTGGGTATTTTCATGTAAATCAAGAGCATAAAATAACAGTTACGCCGAAGGCATTAATTTTCACCGGGTGCCTGCCTGCTTTCTTTCTTGTGATGAGGTTAGTCATGCATAAATTCCATTCTTATTGTATTTCAGCCTCGGGGGAAGAAAGGGGGGAAGGAAATTTTGACGCCCGCTTCCCTTACTGGAGTTTCACCAAAACCGCGATAGCGATTTGCGCACTGAAGCTTTGTGAACGCGGTATCTTGCAACCTGACAGCCCTGTCGACGGTGCAGCGTATACGCTGCGGCAACTGCTTAACCACACAGCCGGATTGCCGGATTACGGCACGCTGAAAGCCTATCACGACGCCGTCGCCGCCGGTGAGCAACCCTGGGATCGTCAAACATTGCTCAGTGCCGCCCTGGCTCAGGGTATGCTGTTTG
Source organism: Rahnella perminowiae (assembly GCF_019049695.1). Classification (NCBI taxonomy): domain Bacteria; kingdom Pseudomonadati; phylum Pseudomonadota; class Gammaproteobacteria; order Enterobacterales; family Yersiniaceae; genus Rahnella; species Rahnella perminowiae. The sequence continues at coordinate 26,007 of NZ_JAFMOT010000180.1, read as the reverse complement.
CACCCGGCGAAGGCTGGTCCTATTCCAATGTAGGTTACATGCTGGTACGTGAGCAGATTGAAGCCGCGTCTGGCCTGGATCTTGCGCAACTTGTCGCAGAGATTATCTCAACACCACTCGGGCTTAACAGCATTTCTTTTGTCACCACACGCGAACAATTTGCCCAACTACACTGTGAGGCTGCCGGAAAGTACCATCCGGGCTGGGTGTATCATGGCTGTCTGGCAGGGAATGTGCGGGACGCCGCCCGATTATTGCACGACTTATTCACCGGAAAACTCCTCAGCGCCGCATGGCTTGCCGAAATGCGGGTGACATATCCGCTCGGGGGCGCTCTTGAGGGCCGGCCGTGGACGGCATGCGGCTACGCGCTCGGATTGATGAAGGGCGCTATGGGAAAGGCCGGGCGCTCAGCCGGTCACTCCGGCGGCGGCCCGTCGTGTGTCAATGCGGTCTATCATTTCCCCGATCTCAGCGAACCGGTGAGCGGCGCCTGCTTTACTGACGGACATGACGAAGGGGAAGCCGAGACAGAACTCGTCAGACTTGTGCAAAACGTCAGATAAAGTGGGGAGGGTATTCATACCTGGGGTTCATGACTGTAAATACACAGTTTATTACCATCGGCATCGCGGAAATACGCGCCATAATAATCCGCATGGTAATGCGGGCGTAAACCCGGTGCCCCTTCGTCCGTTGCGCCATGGGCAATCGCGTATGCATAGATCCGGTCTACAGCCTGACGTGACGTTGCCAGTAAGGCCGCCTCCACTTTGTGCTAAATTACCCCTCATTCTTACCCGTATCCCCGAGGCAATATGTTTACTCCGCTCAACCGTACTACCCGTGAAATGAAGATCAATAATGTGGTGATGGTCACTAATGCATTGAAATCACTGGGCTCGGCGACAAAAGCGGATTTGGCGGTTGCCACCGGACTGAGTATTGCGACATGTGGCGCGGTGCTTAATGAACTGAGTCTGCGTCATGAAGTCATGGCGCTGGAAATGGAGGTTTCACGTGGCGGGCGTCCGGCGCAGCGCTATGCATATAACCCGGATTTCTTTTCCGTACTGAGCCTGTACGCGCAGGGCAGTGATGCGGCAGCGCAGATTATCTGGTCGGTAAATTCAGCCACAGGTGAAAGCCTGGCTCAGGGCGAGGTACGCTTTTTGCCGCTGACGCTGGCAAGGTTTTATCAGCAGATCGAATCCCTGCTGGCAGATTACCCGAATATCAAAGCGCTGGGCGTAGGATTGCCGGGTGTAGTGGTGAAAGGCACCGTTGCAACCTGTGATATCACTGCGTTTGCTGGCGTTGCCATTGAGCAACAGTTGCGTGAGCGGCTTGGTCTGTACGTACAGGTTGATAATGACATGAACTACACCGCCTGGGGATTTTACCGCAGCAGTTGTGCGGGCGTTACCGCGCCGGTGGCCTACGTTTTTAAACCGGATGTCCCGTGTCTCGGATGTGGAATGGTGATTAATGGCCAGGTGTTGCAGGGCGCGAGCCAGTTTGCCGGTGAGGTCTCCAATCTGCCGTTTGAACACATGAACACGCTGCCGGTCGCGGAGGAAATGGCCAAAGTGATTGTGTCACTGACGGCAATTATCAACCCGGCTACCATTGCGCTATCCGGCCCTAAAATCAGCACCGCGCTGATGCCGCAGCTGGCTGAACTTTGCCGGCAGTATATTCCTGTTCAACATATGCCTGAGCTGATTTACCGGCCTTCCATGCGTCAGGATTATCTGCGAGGCATCACTGAACTGACCTTGCATAATTATAATTTGCACGTCGCTTTCGGCGAGTGATCCGCATTGACTTTGTTTTGCAGGCATCTCTATACTGAGTAGTTATTAAAAGACTTTTAATAACTAATTTCTTGCCGGGAGAATCTGATGTCACTGTCATCTGAAATAGAAAGTCTGAACTCGCATGCCGGAAGCCCTGCCCGACGCATCGCTACGCGGGCGATTTTTTTTGTTACCGGTATGGCGATGGGGTTGTGGGCAGCGCTGGTGCCTTATGCGCAACTGCGTACGCATTCCGAAGCGGGTGATCTCGGCTTACTGCTGCTGTGCCTGGGCGCCGGATCACTGTTGTCGATGCTCGGTTCCGGGCGGATTATTGGCCGGTTCGGCTGCCGTGCGGTCATTGTAGCCGCTGTGGTGTTGTATTGCCTGATGTTACCGGTGCTGGCGGTTTTTAGTGATATCTGGCTGCTGGCGCTGAGCCTGTTTATTTTCGGTATGGGTATTGGCCTGGCGGATGTCGCGGTCAATGTGCAGGGAACGCTGGTCGAACAGGCCGCGGATAAACCGCTGATGTCCGGCTTTCACTGCCTGTGGAGCGTCGGCGGGATCGCCGGAGCCGGTGGCGGCGCGTTATTGCTCAGTGCGGGCATCACGCCGCTCGGCAGCACGTTTTTTGCCGTGGCGCTGGTTGTCATCGTGACCGCCTGGTCTTTTCGCGGCATGTTACCGTTTGGCGCGCATGAGGAAGAAGGGGCTGAGGGCAAACCCAAAGCGAGGCCGAATTTTCGTCTCGTGCTGATGGCCGTGATGGCGATGATTTGCTTTATGGCCGAAGGCGCGGTGCTCGACTGGGGCGGCGTGTTTCTGACCCGTGAACGCGGGCTGGCGCTGGAACACGCGGGCTGGGGTTTTGCGGTGTTTGCTGTCGCGATGTCGCTGATGCGCCTGACCGGCGATGTGATTGTCAGCGCATTGGGGCGTAAACGCATACTGGTGGCAGGCGGTATTCTGGGGATCGCAGGTTACCTGATGGTGGTACTGTTACCGGGCTGGATCCTGCCATTATGCGGTTTTGCGCTGGTCGGTATCGGGGCGGCAAATATCGTTCCGGTGCTGATTACGCTCGCCGGTCAGGAGAAAGTGATGCCGGTAAATATGTCTGTGGCGATGGTCGCGACGCTCGGGTATCTCGGCGTGCTGGGCGGGCCGGCGCTGATTGGTTTTATCGCGCATTTATCCAGTCTGTATGTGGCATTTTCAGCCGTGGCGGCTGCGTTCCTTATCATTACGTTCGGCGCATACAAACTGAAATATTGATTATTTTTTAAGACTGAAGATTTAGAACTGAGTGGCAAATTTGCCAGCTGGCGCCTGAACCCCGCCAGCCATCTTTTACTTTGACTGATAAACATCCGACCCTGTAAGGAACTGCAATGCCCGTAAAACTTATTGCCGTAGATATGGATGGCACCTTTCTGAACCCGCAACACGAATATAATAAAACCCGTTTTCGCGAGCAATATCAGCAACTGCTGGCACGCGAAATCAAGTTTGTGGTAGCCAGCGGCAATCAGTATTACCAGCTGAAATCTTTCTTCGATGATATCGATGAACAGATTGCCTACGTTGCGGAAGGCGGGGGGTATGTCGTCGACAAAAAAGAAGAAATTTACTGCGGCAAACTCGAACCTGAACAGGTCGCTGACGTTTTACACTGGATCAGCCGGACACCCGGCATTAACACTATCGTCTGTGGCAGAAATGGCGCGTATGTGCTGAACGGCACCGACGAAGCCTTTATCCGCCGGATGCGTCGTTACTATCACCGTCTGAGCAATGTGAGCGATTATGCCGAAATCAGCGACACAATTTTCAAATTCGCGCTGAGCTATAGGGAGGATGACGTTTACCCGCTGATGGGCGAAATTACCCGCCATCTGGGTAATATTGTTGCACCGGTTACCAGCGGACACGGCTCGGTGGATCTTATCATCAGCGGGAATCACAAAGCCTGCGGCCTGCAAAAAATCCAGAGAATCTATGGCATCCGCGATGAGGAAGTGCTGGCTTTCGGCGACAGCGGTAATGATCTCGAAATGCTCAGCTATTGCGGATTTGGTTTTGCAATGGAAAACGCCTCTGCACCGGCCAAAGCGGCCGCAAAATACACGGCACCATCAAACAGCGAAGAAGGTGTGCTGAAAGTTATCGATGATGTACTTAATGGCCGTGCGCCGTTTGCCTGAACGGCTGGAAAGGGAACAAAAGGCTGCCATGCAGCGGGCAGCCTTTCTGATTAGGCAAAAACTTAAGGTACATAATCCGGCGGAACGTCGTTGTTGCCTGTCTGTGCCGGATAGTAGTCCGGTGGCACCTCTGGCTGCGTGTGAGATTGCAAACCATAATCATAGCGGGCATCGACCGGCACTTTATTGCCTTTGGCGTACATACATTGGGTGTACACCGTATCGTACTGGTCCTGCAAATTGCCACTGCTGACGCCTGCGCCGTTACTGCCCATGGCACTGCCGAGCAGTAAACCGCTGCCTGCGCCAACCAGCGCGCCCGCTCCGGCCTGATGAGACGCTGCGCCTAACAGAGCCCCTGCCGCCGCACCCACAACGGTGCCCGCTGCGGCAGTATTGACCGCGTTATTATTAGCCGTTTGCGCGCCGCCGTTAACACTGCTGTAGGCGTCACTCCGGCAGGCCATTTCATCCATACGGAACTGTTGATAATCTTTGCCGGTACCGGGTAACACCATCACACCGGGCCGGGTGGGAGAAGATACGCAGCCTGAAAGCGCTGCAGCCAGGGTAATAACCGCCAGCGGAGTGAACCTGTTCATGAAATTATTACCTGTTAACGCGGTGCGGAATCACCTACAACGACCTTCATCCAGCCGCGCGGGCAGCGCTGCACGTGCGGATAGTAGCCCGCAGGATTCTGGCAGTAATAGGCATAGTCAGGGGTTTTCTCAACATACGTCTGCGGTTGTGCAGGCGTGACGTAGACCACCGGCGGCGGCCCGTAATACACCGGAGGGGGCGGTCCCCAGGGGATACCGACAATAATACGCGGGCCTCCATACCCACCGTGATAATACCCATGCCCGTAGTAGCCGTAGGCAAACGATGCGAAACTGGCAGACATCAGGGTGCCGGCAGTCAACATCAGCAATAAGAGCCTTTTCATAAAAACCTCGAAGCGCAATGACCGGATACAGGGAGGGGCATAAATGCCATCACTCCTGAGGATAAAGGTACGCTGAGCTGAGGGAAAAGGTTGGCGGGAGATCAGGGGGATTCTGACAAGGTAACGCCAGCAATTGTGTACAAAAAATTCCTATGGAAAGATTGCTTTACGATTAAACCAGGAGGCGCGGGAATACGGGGGAAAACCACCAGATCCGGTCAAAAAACGAACCTGGCGGCGGATAGGATGTACGGTGAGATCAGATTTTTTTTCCGGCAGTAAAACGTCTGAACGCTTCAAGCGTTTCATCGCTGACGTGATGCTCAACGCCTTCTGCATCGAGGCGGGCGGTTTCGTGGCTGATTCCAAGTGCGATAAAAAATGCCTCTACGACGTTATGACGCTCACGGTTTTCTGCTGCCAGCCGCTCACCTTCAGGCGTCAGGAAGGTACCGCGATAGGGCAACTGATGGACCAGTCCGGCATTGGCCAGTCGTTTGAGCGTTTTTGCAACGGTGGGCTGTGAAACCCCCAGACGCGCGGCCAAATCGACCTGACGTGCTTCGCCAAATTCACGAATTAAGTCTGAAATCAGCTCAACGTAATCGTCCATTAATTCCCGGCGATGCGCCTCGCGCACCTGTAAAAAACCCTGAGCGTGTTCTTCCACATCCAGTAATGGATTTATTTTTTTTTCTTTCACTACGCCTGCCTCTTTCTTGCTCAACGGTTTTTACCGCCGCCGCGGACATCACGACAACTCCGGCATTGTAAACCAAGTGCACACATCTACCAATTTCTGAAAACTTTGCCTTGGCTATGGAGTATAGCCTGTGCTATACCTGAATAATAAACCGGCGATTAATGCGCAGAGCGACAGGGGAAATTTCATGGAAAAAGGACGACGCATCTTAAAATTATTCAGCTATTCACCGTTTCGTTTGCGGCTCATGCTGGTTGGTATGATTGTGGCGCTGATTAGCGGGAATGTGCAGGCGGCCGGAAAAGATAAAAAGAAGTTTACCGTCGTTACCACCTTCACGGTGATTCAGGATATTGCACAGAATGTTGCCGGTGATGCCGCCACGGTAGAATCAATCACCAAACCTGGTGCGGAAATCCATGACTATCAGCCAACGCCACGCGACATTGTGAAAACACAGTCTGCGGATCTGATTCTGTGGAACGGCTTTAATCTCGAACGCTGGTTCGGTCGTTTCTTCGCGAATATCAAAAATGTACCTTCGGTGACTGTCACGGACGGTATCGCACCGCTGCCTATTCAGGAAGGGCCGTATGTCGGAAATCCAAACCCTCATGCCTGGATGTCCGCGAAAAATGCACTGATTTATATCGAAAATATCCGCGCAGCGCTGGTGAAATATGACCCGGATAACGCCGCCGTTTATAACCGCAATGCCAAAAATTACGCCGAAAAAATCAGCCTGCTCGATTCACCGCTGCGCGAACGTCTGGCGAAAATCCCGGCCGGTCAGCGCTGGCTGGTGACCAGTGAAGGCGCGTTCAGTTATCTGGCAAAAGATTATGGATTGAACGAGGCTTATCTGTGGCCGATTAACGCCGATGAGCAGGGTACGCCGCAGCAGGTGAAAAAAATCATCGATCTGGTGCGTCAGCAAAATATTCCGGTGCTCTTCAGTGAAAGTACCATCTCGGACAAACCGGCCCGGCAGGTCAGCAAAGAAACGGGGGCCAAATATGGCGGCGTGTTGTATGTCGATTCCCTGTCTGCCGCTGGGGGCCCGGTGCCGACCTACATTGATTTGCTGAAAGTCACGGCAGGCACCATCGCAAAAGGGTTCGGACAATGACTGACGACGCGCTGCATCTCCATGTTGATGATATTTCGGTGACCTACAATAACGGGCATACCGCGATTGAAAATGCCTCGTTCACGCTGCGCGGCGGATCTGTTTGTGCGCTGCTGGGCGTGAATGGTAGCGGTAAATCCACGCTGTTTAAAACCATCATGGGGATTATCCGCCCCACGCACGGACGGGTGACGCTTGATGGTCTCAGTGTGGCTACAGCGCTGAAACAAAACCTGATCGCGTATGTGCCGCAGTCCGAAGACGTGGACTGGAATTTTCCGGTGCTGGTGCGGGATGTGGTGATGATGGGACGCTATGGCAAAATGTCATTTTTGCGTATTCCCTCGCAGGAAGATAAAAAACAGGCCGCTTCCGCACTGGCGCGTGTCGGGCTGACGGAACTTGCGCATCGCCAGATTGGTGAACTTTCCGGCGGTCAGAAAAAACGCGTTTTTCTGGCGCGTGCACTGGCGCAACAGGGGCGGGTGATGTTGCTTGATGAGCCGTTTACCGGCGTGGATATCAAAACTGAAAACGCCATCATCGAATTACTGCGACAACTGCGTGAGGAAGGGCATCTGATCCTGGTGTCGACGCATAATATCGCCAGCGTGCCGGATTTCTGCGACCGTGTGGTACTCATTAACCGCACGGTAATGGCTTCCGGTCCTCTGGAAACCACCTTTACTCATCAGAATCTCGAAAATACCTTTGGCGGCGCATTGCGCAATATTGGCTATTTAGTGCCGCAGGAACCGGTGAGGCGGGTGGTATGACCGAACTGCTGCTTGAGCCGTTTCAGTATAACTACATGGTAAAAGCTATCTGGGTGAGTGCAGGTGTCGGCGCGGTATGCGCATTTTTATCGGCATATCTGATGCTCAAAGGTTGGTCGCTGATGGGCGATGCACTATCACATTCGGTGGTACCCGGTGTCGCGGGTGCTTATGCGCTGGGCTTTCCCTATGCCATCGGCGCGTTCGGCACCGGCATTCTGGCCGCGCTTTCCATGACTCTGCTGCGCCATTTCACCAAACTGCGGGAAGACGCTATCATCGGTTTCGTGTTCTCCACGTTTTTTGCCCTCGGCCTGTTACTGGTCTCGCTTAACCCGACAGCAGTCAACGTGCAGTCGATTCTGTTCGGCAATATCTTAGGGATTGATGACACCGATATTTTGCAGGTACAGATTATTGTTGGCGTTTCGCTGCTGGTGCTGTGTGTTATCTGGCGCGACTTGCTGGCGGTGTTTTTCGATGAGGCGCATGCTGTTTCTATCGGCCTTTCACCGCTGTGGCTGAAAGTGATTTTCTTCACCCTATTCAGTGCGTGCAGCGTGGCAGCGTTGCAAACCGTCGGTGCGATTTTAGTGATCGCCATGGTGATCACGCCAGGCGCAACGGCCTATCTGCTGTCGGATCGTTTCTCACATCTGCTGATTATTTCTGTATTTATCGGTGCGGTGACCAGTGCCGCCGGGGCATGGCTGAGTTATTTCCTCGATGGTGCCACCGGCGGGGTAATTGTCTGCCTGCAAACGACTGTTTTTTTGCTGGCGTTCTTGTTTGCGCCGAAACACGGCTGGCTGATTAACCATTTTCGTATTAAAAACCGGAGCCGCGCATGATGTCCTGGTTTGATGTGTTGACGGAACCGCTGAGCTTTGATTTTATGCAACGCGCGCTGCTGACGGCTGCGGCCACCAGTATCGTCTGCGCGATATTTTCCTGTTTTCTGGTGCTCAAAGGTTGGTCTCTGATGGGGGATGCCATTTCTCATGCAGTGCTTCCCGGTGTGGTGCTGGCGTATCTTGCAGGAATTCCGTTGGTGTTCGGCGCATTCGGTTCCGGTCTGTTTTGCGCCGTAGCGACGGGTTTTATTAAAGAACATTGTCGGGTAAAAGAAGATTCAGTCATGGGGATTGTCTTTTCCGGCATGTTTGCTGCCGGTCTGGTGCTGTTCTCACGGGTGAATACTGAACAGCATCTCAGCCATATTTTGTTCGGCAATGTGCTGGGTGTAACCGACAGTGAAATGCTGCAAACCCTGATCATCGCCGCTGTCGTCACGCTGGCGATTATTCTCAAATTTAAAGATCTGATGCTGTTTTGCTTTGATCCCGTTCAGGCGAAAGTCATCGGGTTACCGGTGCGTGTTTATCATTACGCGCTGTTGTGTATGCTGGCACTGACCATCGTTGCGGCGTTGCAGGCCGTCGGCGTCGTGCTGGTGGTGGCGATGCTGATCACCCCAGGTATTACGGCGTTTATGCTGTGTAAGACGTTATCAAAAATGCTGATGGTTTCTGTGACAGCGTCACTTATGGCAGCGATCTCAGGCACCTTTATCAGTTTCTATATTGATGCAGCGACCGGCCCGACGATCGTGCTGGCGCAGGCGATGATTTTTCTGCTGGCGCTGTCGGTGAATTTATTGCATAAATCGATAAAACCGCGTCAGGGCGCACCGAATGCATAGTCGCGTTCCGGCAGGTTTGCCATGCTGCACGCCACATTCCTTTTTTGAGAGATTCTGATGACACCTCAATTTGCCCCTGTCGAACTGGAAAAAGCTTACCGCCTGATCAACCACGGCGCGACCGCGCTGGTTTCTGCCCATCATGAGGGTGTGGATAACGTCATGTCTGCCTCCTGGGTATGCGGGCTGGATTTCAAACCGGCGAAACTGATGGTGGTGATCGACAAAATTGCGCGCACACGCGAGCTTATCGAAGAAAGCGGCTATTTTGTGATTCAGGTACCGACCGTCGCGCAGTTGCAGATGACTTACGATCTGGGTAATCGCACATTGAGAACTGATCCGGATAAACTGCAACATTGCGGTACCCGGTTATTCCGCATGGAAGATCACGGCGATTTACCGTTTGTCGCGGGGTGCACCGCGTGGCTGGCCTGCCGGGTAATCCCTGAACCGCACAACCAGCAGGCACATGATTTATTCATCGGCGAGATTGTCGGTGCATGGGCCGATACCCGGGTCTTCAAAGACGGCCACTGGCATTTCGAAGATGCCGGGTCTTCCCTGCGCAGCCTGCATTACATTGCCGGTGGTCAGTTCTACGCCACCGGTGAACCGCTGAACGCGAAGACTGATTTGAAGTAAAAGTTAAAAAGTTAAGGATGGGCACGGCGAAGCCGGAGATTTCGAACTGAACGGGCCGGAAGGTATTTTTGGTTCTGAGCCGAAAAATGTGCCGATGTTTTATGCCAGCCGTGCCCGTTCTGAGCGCTATTTATTACGCTGCAAATGGTAATCCACATGGTATTCGTTGGCGTTTCTGATCATCACAGAGTAGTTGATGTAATCACCGGTGTCGCTGTAGGACAGCGATGTCAGGCGCAGCAACGGCGTGCCTTCGTCGACGTGTAATAAGGTGGCGACAGTGCTGTCCGCAAGAACCGGGCTGAAGCTTTCGTAATTCCCCGCGATACAGATATGGCATTCATCTTCAATATACGAAAATTTTGAGCCTTCCAGATGTGCCACTGAAAGATTGCTAAATAACCGGCCTGGCATGTAGCTGTCTTCGAGTACCAGCGGTTTTCCCCCGACCGAGCGCAGGCGGCGTGAATAATAAATACGTTCGTCAGTTTTCATCCGCAGCTGGCTGGCGATGGCTGGTGGCGCGCCCATGATCTTAAACTCCAATACCTCACTCACCGTCGGACGACCCAGTTGTTTCATCAGCTCTGAGAAACCCATCAGCCCACGGGTTTCATGCTGGACATCTTTCTGTGCAACGAAGGTTCCGCTGCCATGACAGCGACGTACCAGTTTCCATTCGATCAGCAAATCCACCGCTTTTCGCAGTGTCATTCGCGAGACACCCAATTCGGCGGCCAGCTTTTTTTCACTGGGTAATGCGTCGCCGATATTAAAATCGACAGAATTGATGCGAATTCTCAGACGTTCAGCGAGCATTTTGTAGATCACTGGCAGACCTCTTTATCGATGAGTGAATCCTTATAACTGCGTCCGTAAAACCGGTTACTGCCCTGTAAATTCTCGGTTTCTTATGCCCCGGACTCAGATTGTCCTTGCCCCGTCATTTGGCGTGTCTGGAAATTGCCTCAAAAGTAGACCACTTGATCGGCAGAAAAAGCATGAATGCGATCACGAAATGATTAATCACTCTGCGAAGTTATTTTTCATTATTCCTACTCTCTGATCAGAAAATAAAAACATGTCTGAAAGTGTTCCAATAATAAACTCTGATCCGGAAGTAATATAAGGAATATATATGCTCAGTCAAATTCAACGTTTTGGCGGTGCGATGTTTACACCTGTCCTATTGTTTCCATTCGCAGGAATGGTCGTGGGTATCGCGATTATGCTTCAGAATCCGATGTTCGTCGGCGAAACGCTCTCCGAACCGGATAATCTCTTTGCACAAATTATTCATATTATTGAAGAAGGAGGATGGACAGTATTCCGCAACATGCCGCTGATCTTCGCAGTCGGTCTGCCTATCGGGCTGGCGAAACATGCACAAGGCCGCGCCTGCCTGGCGGCACTGGTCAGTTTTATGACCTGGAATTATTTAATTAATGCTATGGGATTAACCTGGGGAAATTATTTCGGTGTTAATTTTAATCTTGAGCCCGGGGGGCAAAGTGGTCTGGCGATGATTGCCGGAATTAAAACCCTTGATACCAGTATTATTGGGGCGATAGTTATTTCCGGGATTGTCACTTCGCTGCACAATCATTTTTTTGATAAACAACTTCCTGTCTTTCTCGGTATTTTTCAGGGCAGTTCATTCGTGGTCATTGTCGGCTTTCTGCTAATGATACCCTGCGCATGGCTGACCCTGCTGGTATGGCCAAAAGTGCAGACAGGTATTCTCTCGATGCAACATTTTATGCTGGTGTCCGGTTCGCTCGGCGTATGGGTCTACACCTTCCTTGAACGTATTCTGATCCCGACCGGCTTGCATCACTTCGTCTACGGTCCGTTTGTTTTCGGTCCGGCAGCGGTCGAGGGTGGGATCCAGGTTTACTGGGCAGAGCATCTGCAGGCATTCAGCCAGAGCACTGAGCCGCTGAAAACGTTATTCCCGCAAGGCGGTTTTGCGCTGCATGGTAACTCTAAAGTTTTTGGCTCGGTGGGTATTGCGATGGCGATCTATGCCACAGCCGCGCCGGAAAATCGCGTCAAGGTCGCGGGGCTATTGATCCCGGCGGCGCTGACCGCAGTGCTGGTCGGTATTACCGAGCCACTGGAATTCACCTTTCTGTTTATCTCACCGCTGCTGTTTGCCGTTCACGCGCTCCTTGCCGCCACCGTTGCCACGCTGATGTTCATGGCGGGCGTTGTCGGCAATATGGGCGGTGGTCTGCTGGATCAGTTCCTGCCGCAAAACTGGATCCCGATGTATCACAATCATGCCTCGATGATGTTCACCCAGATCGGTATCGGTCTGGTGTTCACCGGTGTCTGGTTCCTGGTGTTCCGCACGCTGATCCTGCGTTTAAACCTGAAAACGCCGGGACGTGAAGACAGCGAAATCAAGCTCTACAGCAAAGCCGATTATCAGGCAAAGAAAAATCCGGCAGGCGAGCCGCCGGTGCCGTCTTCCCTACAAGGCCAGGCTGCGGGTTATCTGCAGGCCCTCGGCGGCAACAGCAACATTCTTGACCTCAACAATTGCGCGACACGGTTGCGTATCACTCTCGAAGATATGGCGCTGACGCAAAGTGATGACATCTTCAAAGCCCTCGGTGCACACGGTGTAGTGCGGCGCGGCAACGCCATTCAGATCATCGTGGGTCTGCACGTTCCGCAGGTGCGGGACCAGATAGAAACGCTGATGAGCCAGGAGGCTCTCGCAAAATCATCCTTATCCGGGGCGCGTTCCCCGACAGAAACATCCATTACGGAGGCAGTATGATGAAGAAATTTTCAGTGGTTGTGGCAGGCGGTGGCAGCACATTTACGCCGGGTATTGTGTTGATGTTATTGCAGCATCAGGAACGCTTCCCGCTGCGGGCCATCAAGTTTTATGACAACGACGGCGCACGTCAGGAGACTATCGCCGAAGCGTGCAAAGTGATCCTCAGGGAGCAGGCTCCGGAGATAGAATTCAGCTATACCACTGACCCGAAAACGGCATTTACCGATGTGGATTTCGTCATGGCACATATCCGGGTCGGTAAATATCCGATGCGTGAAAAGGACGAAAAAATCCCCCTTCGCCATGGTGTTGTGGGGCAGGAAACCTGCGGGCCGGGCGGGATTGCCTATGGTATGCGCTCTATCGGCGGTGTGCTGGAAATCGTCGATTATATGGAGAAATACTCGCCGGACGCGTGGATGCTCAATTATTCGAATCCGGCGGCCATCGTGGCGGAAGCGACGCGCAGATTACGTCCGCACGCTAAGATCCTTAACATTTGCGATATGCCAATCGGCATTGAAGGGCGCATGGCGCAGATTGCAGGGCTTAAATCCCGCAAAGAGATGCGTGTACGTTATTACGGTCTGAATCACTTCGGCTGGTGGACATTGGTTGAAGACGCACATGGCAACGATCTGATGCCTAAAATCCGCGAACATGTGGCAAAATACGGCTATGTGCCCTCTGCCGATGAACCGGGCGTAGAAGCCAGCTGGAATGATACTTTTGCCAAAGCCAAAGATGTCTGGGCGCTGGATCCTTCCACTTTCCCGAATACGTACCTGAAATATTACCTGTTCCCTGATTACGTGGTAGCACATTCCAATCCTGAACACACCCGTGCTAATGAGGTGATGGAGCATCGTGAAAAACATGTGTTCAGCTCTTGTGCCGCCATTACCAAAGCGGGGGAGTCCTCCGCTGGTGAACTTGAAATTGACGAACATGCTTCTTACATCGTTGATCTGGCGACGGCCATCGCCTTCAATACGCAGGAAAGAATGTTGCTGATTGTGCCGAATCAGGGAGCTATCAACAATATTGACCCGGAAGCGATGGTGGAAATTCCGTGCCTGGTCGGCAGCAACGGTCCGGAACCGCTGACGGTCGGTAAAATCCCGTTGTTCCAGCAGGGTCTGATGAGCCAGCAGGTGGCTGTCGAAAAACTGGTGGTTGAAGCGTGGGTTGAAAAATCCTACCTGAAACTGTGGCAGGCGATCACGCTGTCGAAAACCGTGCCAAGTGCGTCCGTAGCCAAAGCCATTCTCGATGATCTGATCGCAGCCAATAAAGACTACTGGCCTGACCTGAAATAGCAGAAGGATTGCTTTAGTGAATGGCGCCACCTTCGGGGAGCGCCATTTTTATTTGCAATTCGCAGTCAAAATGCCGTCAGCACACCCGTATTCAGCCTGACAGACGTTATTTGTCACCACCATTTCACTGCGGAATCCTGATTACTTTAGCGGTTAGCGTGCTATTCAGGGGCCGGTAAGTCCGCAAATTCAGACCGCCTTAACGATACACTGGCAGCATATTTACACTCGATAATATATGCACCACCGCATTTATCATGCCGAACAGCAGCACGAGCACAATCATTTTATTGCCGCCCCACACGCGGTAGAGCGGGCTGCCGAAACGCTGCCGTGATGCCCGCGCCATCAGGGCCGGAACAATCACTGCCCAGACTGTGGCGGCGAGACCGGCAAAACCAATCGCGTAAATGAAACCATCCGGGTAGATCACGCCGCCAATGACCGGCGGCACAAAGGTGACCAGCGCGGTTTTAAAACGGCCGGTACGGCTGTCGTCGAATTTGAAAAGGTCAGCCAGATAGTCAAATAATCCCAGTGTAACGCCCAGGAATGAACAGGCTACGGCGAAGTTGGAAAAAATCGTCAGCAGCAAATCCAGCCCTGCGCTGTTGAGGATCTGACTCAGCGATTGCACCAGTACATCAATGTTGCCACCACGTTCGGCTATATCAATAAATGCCGGGCGCGGAATGTTACCCATCGTGCCCAGCATCCAGATGACATATAACCCAAGCGCCATCAGCGTGCCCAGCAACAGGCATTTTTTGATGATATGCGGGTTTTTACCGTAATACTTCATCAGACTCGGTACGTTGCCGTGATAGCCAAACGAGGCCAGGCAAAACGGCAGCGTCGCCAGCACATACGGCGCGTAACTTGGGTTCAGCTCAACGCTGTTTAGCAAATTTACCGGTTTGATGTGCCACAGCAGGCTGCCAAATGTCAGGAAGAAAGCAATGATTTTGGCACCCAGCACAATGGCGGTCATGCGGCTCACCGCACGGGTGCTGATCCAGACAATGAAGGCAACCGCCAGCGCGGTCAGCAGTCCGCCAAGACGGGGCGAAAAGCTCACTGACATCTCCCGCAACGTATGCTGAATCACTGAGCCGCTGGCAGAAATATACGCGTAAGTCAGAATATACAGCACGAAAGCGATAGTGATGCCATTCAGCCGGTTCCAGTTTTTCCCCAGCAAATCGCCGGTGACAGTATGAAAACTCGAACCTGTCGGATAGTTAAGATTCGCTTCGAGGATCATCAGGCCGGAGTGCAGCATACAGAACCAGGTAACAATCAGTGCAGCCACTGACCAGAAAAACCAGGCCCCGGACATCACCACCGGCAAAGAAAACATCCCTGCACCGATGATAGTTCCACCGATAATCATTGCGCCGCCCCATACAGAATGTTGCGGGGTGGTCACGGAAAGCGTCGCCATAGTGCGTATCCTCGCGTGGCTTTTATCACGATTCGTCAAATGAATTGCTGTAAAAGATGTGGTATGAAAAGTGACCGGATATCGCGCATTTGTGCTGCGATTAAGGCCCTGAGCGCAGCAATATAGTGGATTTACAGGGAGAAGTACACTGTTGAACTAGTTTACTGATACAAGGTGGATGATATGGCGGTCAGCATGCCGGGGAGGGCGGTAGATGTTTACACGAGATTATTTAAATTCGACTTTTTGGTTGCATGCCTCATCAAAATCTTTGGTATAGGTCACAGATTGCATTATGTTTTCTTATATGGCACGTCTTAAAAAACCTGTTCGTAAATACAGGGTTGACAGACGATTTTTAGCGAGTAAATTAGAACTCAGCACCAGAGAGAAATGGAATGAAAATTTTATTTCGCGGTGCATTTAGCAAGTTGATAAACTTGCCAGTAACGAGATGCGATAAAGGCCACGAAGTATTTTAGTTTGGGTGATTCAATACCGGATTTAATTAAAATCCGTGAGATGATGCTTTAAGGCCACGCAGTACAGCTGTACGATCGCATGATGTGGAAGAAAACGCGATGATGTAACGCCTTGTTAGTCAGAGTAATGTTCGCGATTTGGGTACGTTAAGTCTGAAATCGAGAATGTCGCGACGAAAGTAAGGTCACGCATCAAAGAGTATATATCGCGAGGGTGATGTACTCATTTATCCCGACTGAAAACCGGTATGGATGAAATGAACAGGATATCGATGTTATTCCACAAAATTATAGGAGGATAGCGTTACCTGGCTTCAAAATATATCCTGTGAAAATATGTGCATCTTTAGAAGTTGTAATATGCAATTAAGTTGATGAATGTTAAATATTAATTTGGTAGTACCTTAAAAGCCCCGGTTTAACGACTGGGGCTTTTATATTTTAAGTATCAGATTTCTTTACTTCCCGCTGATTGCCCCTTCCAGAATGGCTTCCGCACCCAGGCAAACGAGGAAACAGACCAGGGTAGTCTCTCGTTTTGCCGAGGCGGCAGGCAACGCACTTTCCTCATCGCTGATCGCATCACCTTTTGACAGACTGACGTCCGCAATGCTGATTTCGCCATCCATGACATACAACCATTGTGCAAATCCCGCATGTGCCGGAATCTCCGTGGTACTGTTTTCATCCATACGGATATCATAAATATAGACCGCCTGTCGGATTTCAAGCGGAGATTCAATCCCTTCCGGCGCGGCCAGCAGCGTCCATTCGTTTTGCTTAACGCCGTCCGGGCGCTCCATAAACTGCACGCGGCCTTCGAGGTCTGCCTTGCGCGGACGAATAAAAATCTGCAACATTTCAGCCGGTACCAGCGGCGTGGATTCCTCATGCCAGAAGCTTTCTCCGGCATTCATCATCATCAGTTTTTTCGGCGAAAGCGAGACACGATGACCGGCAGAATCTTCATGTACCATCGACCCGCGCCACATATAGCTGAAAATTTCATCGTTGGTATGCTCATGCATTTTCACCAGCGTACCCAGTTCCAGATTGGCATGATCGATAACACTTAGCGGCCCGAACGCCTCATCGCTATTTTCTGGCACTATTTTCCCGGGACGCATACGGCGGATGCGGAACGGACCGTATTCGAAAGTGGTTTTAGGTTCAGCACGTAAAACGTTAAACATAATATCTCCGGCAGGAACAGGTATGCATTGTGTCAGTAAAAATAAATATTCTGTTGCTTAACATAGGTCTTTAAAGCAGATCCAGCAACGCATTCAGTTCAGCAATCTGTTGTTGCCACTGGCGTTGCAGTTCCGGTTTCTGGTGCTTTGGCTTTCGCGCCAGGTCATTTTCCAGTTTATTTTCCAGATCCGTCAGTCGCGTCAGCAGTTGTTCCTCTTCTGCATCCTGAATCGCCACGTCTGCCCGCATAACTTCAGACACCGGCGTGTGGGCAGGCGGAGCGCTGCCCGCCAGGATGGCATACACCGGTGCGGGTGAATGCCATTCTTCCAGACGCTGCTGATCTATCAGCCAGAAGCGGTTACAACTTTGCTCGATCAACGTCCTGTCATGGGAAACCATCAGCACTGCACCGCTGAAGGTTTTCAGCGTTTCTGCCAGTTCCTCTTTGCCTTCCAGATCGAGATGATTGGTCGGCTCATCAAGTAACAAAAGGGAATAGTTTGCCAGCGTCAGGCCGATAAATAGCAGACGTGACCGTTCGCCACCGCTAAGTGTGCTCACTTTTTGCTGATGACGGATATACGGAAATCCCGCCCCGATCAGCGCCATTTTTCGCTGTTCTTCGGTCAGCGGCGCGAAACGTGCCAGTGCAGCAGAAAGCGAATCGTTATCCTGCAACTGATGCTGGTTTTGATCGTAATACCCTATCCGTACACGCGGGTGGAAAACCACACCACTGACCGCGGTTTCCGGGTGAATAAAAGCCTGCCATACGCTGTGCAGAAGGGATGATTTACCGCAGCCGTTACGCCCGACAAGCGCGATGCGGTCGCCACTTTTTACCCGCATTTCATCAAGAGTAAACAGCACGGGTGCATCAGCTGCCGGCCGCACCAGCAAGTCAGAGAGTGCCAGCACGCGATCCGCCGCCAGCACCTCTCCGGTCAGTCGCAGTTTCCACTGACTGCCTGCGGTGACATCGGTCTGATCTTCCTTCATGCGCACCACATGTTTTTCCATTTGCTTGGCTTTACGCGCCAGCCCTTCGTTGTCGTAAACGCTGCCCCATATAGCCAGACGTTTGGCGCTGAGCGTCACACGGTCAATTTCCTTTTGTTCGGCCTTGCGGCGCAGCGCGTCTGCCATGTCTTTTTCTTCCAGCGCATGTCGTGCCTTAGTACAGGGCAGGCGGATAAATTGCAGCGTTTTATCGCGCAGGATCCAGGTGGCGTTGGTTACGCTGTCCAGCAGGCTGCGGTCATGGGATACCAGAACGAAGCTGCCCGTCCAGTTTTTCAGAAACTGTTCCAGCCACAGTAATGTCGGCAAATCCAGATGATTACTCGGTTCATCGAGCAGCAGTAAATCTGGCTGGCGGATCAGTGCCCTCGCCAGCAACAGTCGGGTATGCTGGCCGCCGCTGAGCGTGCCCGCCGTCAGTTCCCAGGCATTCTCGTCAAAACCAAGATTCGAAAGCAGCACCTGCGCCTGCCAGACTTCAGGCTGATGCAAGCCGCCGGGGAGATGATCAAGCACCGATTCCAGCAGGGTGCAATCATTGAGTCCGGCAGGAAGTTGTTGTTCGACGCGCGCCATCAGGCAATGATTCGCCAGCGTCGAAGTGCCGGAGGAGGCCGCCAGTTCGCCGCTGAGAATTTTCAGTAGGGTGCTTTTACCGCAGCCGTTATGGCCGATGAGACCTATGCGGTCGCCTTTTTTCAGGCCAAAGGAAATGTCAGCCAGCAACGGGCCAAAGGCATTATCGAAAGATAAAGATTGTGCAGATAATAAAGTTGTCATGATGCTTACTCAGGTTTTCAGGCGCAAAAGTGCCTATCGTCAAAAAAGCGGACGATAACCGGTAAGCCGGAGGGAAGTACTCAAGGTGTCAGTTAGCTTCGCTCAAGCCGGTTATCGCAGCAAGGTGCCGGAAATGCCTGAGCAATGACGATCGCTAAGAACGAGTGAAATTAAAAAAACTTCACGGGTCAGCATGGCAATCCTCCTTATATAACGTTGATGAATGAATAAGCTGATTATATTGAGAATTATCGAATTATTCCAGTTTTGACAATCCCGCACTGCGTTTACGGTGTGAGCACCTCATTTTCCAGTTTCTGCCGTTGACGCAGGCCCGGGAACCACGTCATCCACAATCCGACCACGATCAGCGTGCCGATACCGCCAATGGCTGCGGCGGGAACCGCGCCTGCCCAGGCAGCCAGCAGACCGGATTCAAATTCACCGAGTTGATTTGAGGTATTGATGAAGATGGAATTCACCGCACTGACGCGCCCGCGCATGTCGTCCGGTGTGTCGAGCTGCACCAGGGCGCCGCGGATCACCATGCTGATCATGTCGAAACCGCCGAGAGCGAACAGTGCAAGCATTGATAACCAGAGCGAGGTGGAAAACGCAAAGACCAGCGTGGCGGCACCAAACCCTGCAACCGCAGCGAACATAATCTTCCCGACATTACGGTTGAGTGCGCGGTGGCTTAGCCAGAACCCGACGATCAAACCGCCGACCGCCGGTGCGCCGCGCAATAGGCCTAATCCCCACGGACCGGTATGCAGAATGTCGTGAGCGAAAATTGGCAGCAGAGCTGTTGCGCCACCGAGTAAAACGGCGAACAGATCGAGCGAAATCACACCCAGTACATCCGGTCGGGCGCGGATAAAGCCAATGCCCGCAAACAACGTTTTGAAGGTTGCCGGAACACGGCGCGGCGGAGCCTGTTTATAGCGTAAACGGCTGACCATCATGATAGATAACAGGTACAGGCAGGCGCATACGCTATAGGCCACGCCCGCTCCCGCAACATACAAAAAGCCGCCGAGCGCCGGGCCGACCATCGATGCAGCTTGTCCGGAAACGCTGGTGGCGGCCATGGCGCGGGCCAGCAAATTCGGTGGCACCAGTGCGGGTAACATCGACTGCAAGGACGGAGCTTCCATGGCTTTAGCGGTGGAAATCACAAAAATCAGGCTGAGCACGATCACTTCATTGACATGATGCGTCAGTGTCAGATAGGCCAGTGCACCAATCGCTACCCATTCGGCGATTTGCCCGAGCAGCACCACGCGGCGGCGGTCAAACTGATCAGCCACGTGACCGGCGACCAGCGCCAGCGCAACGGAGGGTAAAAATTGCACCAGTCCGATCAGCCCGAGATCAAATGCGCGGCCGGTGATCGAGTAAATCTGCCAGCTCACCACAATGGAGAGCATCTGAAAACCAAAGCTGGATGCGGCACGGGCAATCCAGAAAGCCACAAATGAACGGTGCTGTAACAGCGAATCCGAATTAACGGAAGAAGCAGACATGACAAATCCCTGAATATGAAAGATGCCGTGTCTGCGGTCGGTAACGACTCGTTAGCCCGGCAATTATTTTATGAACAAATAATTAACAAACAATCTGAGTTGTATATTTATCACAAAAAATTCAGCAAATCTTCATCTCACATTGTGAAGAAACTATGCAATTCGCGCGCTAAAACTCCCGGCTGTTCTTCTGCAATGAAATGGCCGCTGTGAGGGATGATGATGCCGGTTACATTTTCGGCGAAAGCGCGCAGGGGAATCGCCATGTCCGGGATTGACCCCTGGTCGGCGCTGACCGCCAGTACCGGCATTTTTAATTTTCCGTGACGGTTCAGTTCGCGGTTCTGTTCAGCCGATTCTGTGACTGACCGGTAATACGCCAGTCCGGCACGCAGGCCGCCACTTTTCAGGAACGTGCGCAGATATTCGCTGATATCGTCGTCAGTAAAAGCATCCGGCGCGGCAGTTTTACGGCGTAAAAACCAGTCGAGATACACCCGTTCATTACCGGCGATCAGCGCTTCAGGCAGATCAGGCAATGTGTGGAAAGCAAAATGCCAGGTTTTCCACGATTTGTCAGGTGTAACGGGCAGCGCGTCCGGCAACGTGATCCCGGGGATCCCTGCGTCCAGCAGTGCAAGCCGCTGCACTTCCCCGCCATACATCGCGGCATAGGGATACGCCACCCACGCACCGACATCATGTGCTGCCAGCGAATAATGCTTGTGACCGAGAAGCTGCATTAATCCGTGGGTTTTCTGCGCCAGGCTGCGTGTGTCGTAACCGGTCTGCGGCCGGTCCGAATCGCCCTGTCCGGGCAGGTCCGGTGCCACCAGCCAGTAATCTTTTGCGAGCGATTTCATCACATTGCGCCACGCGTACCAGGTTTGTGGAAAACCCGCCAGGAGCAACAATACATTGCCTTCCGGATTTCCGCCGCTGACATAATGCAGCCGTACACCGTCGACGGTGGCGTAACGATGCGTAAAACCGGAAAGGGCAGGGTCAGCGGCAGCAAAAGGCGCGGCAGTTATCACCGCGGACGGGACGATATCAGTCATAATAAGTTTCCTTAACGTCAGTGGATTAAAAATATAATTAGGAAATGATTGATTCCTAAATGGGGAAAAATTTTTAATCGAGGATTTTTAGTGCCAGTTTCAGCGTAGCTTCGCTCGCTTCATTGTTTTCAACTTTACCGGCGACACGCATGCCTAAAACGATCCATAACATCAGGGACGAGGCGGCCTGCGCATCAATGCCCGGCGGGACAGAACCGTCCTGCTGGCTCCGTTCAATGAGGGAGGCCAGGAACAATTTGTTGCGCAAAATGGCCTGACGCACCAGTGTGGCGAGTTCTTCATCCAGCGTGAGTAATCCGACGGTACTGCCGACGACGAGACATCCGCGACGGCCTTCAATTTCATGGGAAGAACGCAGGTAAAAGCGCAGCACCTCGGCAATGCGTTCACGGCCGGTGGCGACACGCTCAATTTGCTGGCGTAACTGTGTATTGCGCAGCGAGGTGTAGCGTTCAAATACAGTGAGAAACAGGGTGCGCTTATCGCTGAAGGCTTTGTAAATGCTGCCTGCAGTCAGATTCATGGCCTGACTCAGATCACTGATGGATGCCGCATGAAAGCCTTTTTCACGAAACACCGTCATGGCGTTATCCAGTGCAAGTTCAGTATCAAATTCACGCGGACGACCGCGATCCTTCGGGCAGGAAGATGTCATAAAAAAACCACCATTAGGAAGCGTTTATTTCCTAATGGTGGCATTAACACAAAAACCGATCAAGCCGTTTGTCAGCTCAAACCCTTTTTACCAGCGCAATTCACGGCCTGAATACTCAACAAAATGATGGCCGCCTTTGCCGCGCCAGGCTTCGAACTGATCGACAATGCCGGTGGCACTTTCAGTGATGGTCAATGTGGCATTTTCACCGCCCATATCGGTCTGTACCCAGCCCGGATGAACGGAAAGCAGAGTCAGTTCTTGTTTTTCGATCTGTTGATACAACCCGCGGGTCAGCATATTCAGTGCGGCTTTACTGGCGGAATAAAGCGAATAAGTCGCCGCTTCATTTTCATTGAGGCTCGACAGTTCAGAGGTCATCAGCGCCAGAACACCGGTGCGGTGGTTCAGGAAAGGCAGTAATTCACCGGCGCAACGGACCGGGGAAATAGCATTAGTCAAAAACAGCTGAATAATTTCTTCATCGCTGGCCTGATGAATATGCTGATGATCCGGACCAAAGATGCCTGCATTCACAAAAATCAAATCAAAATGGCTGTCTGAAAGTGCGTCTTTCACCGCCTGTCGTGCTTCGGATTTATTAATATCCAGTTTTACCCATTCAACAGACGCCGGGGTTTTGGCCGGAACGGCATCACGCGTGGTGGCGGTCACCTGCCAGCCGCGTTTTGCGAGGACCTCGACCACACCCAGACCGATACCGCGTGATGCGCCGATGATTAATGCCTTCTTAGAGTCAGTCATATTCATCCTTTAATAATCAATGCGTTAATGTGAATTTATTGTTTCCATTTAATGCGCGAAATCTCTTCAGTATTGCAGGCAGTATGAGCCAGCATAGCGGGTGCAACAATGGGCTGGAGTCTGATTTTGCCCGGATTACATAACGTGGCTTACTGGATAAATTCGTCACGCCTTGCCGGAGTCTGGCTTAAACCGATGCCTTTACAACGAATGACAGCACGACAGGGGGGAATTAATGAGGTACAAATAATTCTTTCAGCTACGGCGTGTCTTCGGACATATAAGTTGTCCTGTAAATCAGTTGTGCAGTTGTGAACTTCCGAACTCATGTCAAAGGTGAATAAAAGTATGATCGCCATAAAATGGGTAAGTTTCGGGTTTGTTTTGGTTTTATTGCTATCTTTCGGATACAGCTACGCCAAAGCGACACAAACCCGGGCAGAACCCGCCGGCCAGAGCTGGTCAACGGCACGACGCACTTCGGCCGGTATTGCCCCGGATCCCTCCAGACTCAAAAACATCGCCATTATCCAGATTTATGCCGCACCGACCTATGGCTGGCGCGGGCTGGTGGCGGTTCATCCGTGGATAATTTATAAACGTGAAGGGGAGACGGAATTTACCCGCTATGACGTAATCAGCTGGGGCAGCACTGACGTAGTGCGCCGAAATTACGCGATTGCAGACGGATATTGGTTTGGCTCGCAGCCACGCATACTGGTTGATCACCGTGGTGCGCAGGCGCAAATGATGATCCCAAAAATAGAAGCGGCAATCAAAAGCTATCCGTATCCGCATACCTATCATGCGTGGCCGGGCCCAAACAGCAATACCTTTATGGCGCACATCGGGCGCGTAGTGCCGGGGCTGGCGCTTGATCTTCCTTCCAATGCGATCGGCAAAGATTACCGCGGGATCACGAATCCGATCGGTTTACCGCCATCGGGGCGCGGCGTGCAGGTCTCTTTACTGGGGGTATTGGGCGTGACGCTCGGTGTGGAAGAGGGACTGGAAATCAATGTGTTAGGATTGAATTTAGGTATTGATGTGAAGGATCCGGCACTGCGTTTGCCGTTTGTCGGGCGTGTAGGTTTCGATAATCCGGGAAAAGCGGAACTTTAACGGTGTCATTACGAAACAGGCCGGCATGGAGATACCGGCCACACATACATCAGAATGACGAATGCTTATAAGACCGGTATTCCGGTTTCCAGAACTCGGCATTAAGACGGCTTTGTAATTCCTCCTCTGTAACGTTCGCCGCCACGCCTTCCTGTTGTGCGACGCGGGCAACTTCTGCGGCAATGACTTTAGACACATGCTGAATATCGGCAATAGCCGGTAATAATGAGCCTTTGCCTGTCGTCGCCAGCGGAGAAAGGCTGGCCAGAGCCTGACTGGCGGCCAGCAACATGCCATCGGTCACACGGCGTGCTCCACAAGCCAGAATGCCTAATCCCAGCCCCGGGAAAATGTAAGCGTTGTTGCATTGCGGGATCGGGTAAGTGTGATCCTGATAATGTACCGGTGCGAACGGGCTGCCTGTCGCCATCAGCGCGGCACCTTCAGTCCAGGCGATGACATCCTGTGGCCGTGCTTCTGCGCGGGAAGTCGGGTTCGAGAGCGGCATGATGATAGGGTGAGGGCAGTTGTGGTGCATCTCACGGATAATCTCTTCGGTAAATAATCCCGGTTGCCCGGACACGCCAATCAGAATGGTCGGTTTGGAATGGTGCACCACGTCCTGCAACGAGATATTCTGGCTATCCACATTCCAGTGAGTGATTTTATCTTTATCTGTCACCAGTTTGCGCTGAAAATCGAGCAAATTCGGCATGTCATCTGTCAGCAGGCCAAAGCGATCCACCATGAAAACCTGGCTACGCGCTTCGTCTTCTGTCGCCCCCTCTGCCACCATCTGTGCGATGATTTTCTCAGCGATACCGCAACCGGCAGAGCCTGCGCCAAGGAAGGTCACACGGTGATCACGCAGTTGGGTGCCTGCGGCATGACTGGCAGCAATCAGACAGCCCAGCGTGACCGCGGCGGTGCCTTGAATATCATCATTGAAACAGCACAACTCCTCACGGTAGCGCTCCAGAAGTGGCATGGCATTGGTCTGTGCGAAGTCTTCGAACTGGAGGAGCACATCCGGCCAACGGGTCTTTATCGCCTGAATGAACATATCTATAAATTCATTATATTCGCCGTCGGTAATACGCGGATGGCGCCAGCCCATGTACAGCGGGTCATCGAGTCGCCGGGCGTTATTGGTCCCGACATCAAGCATGATTGGCAGTGTATTGGCCGGGTTGATGCCCCCACAGGAAGTGTAAAGCGAAAGCTTGCCGATAGGGATCCCCATACCGCCAATCCCCTGATCGCCCAGTCCAAGGATACGCTCACCGTCAGTGACGACGATCACCCGGATGTCGTTTTTGGAGAAATTTTGCAGCATTTCGTCGATATGAGCGCGGTCAGGGTAAGAGATGAACAGACCCCGCGCGCGGCGGTAGATATCTGAAAAGTGCTCACAGGCTTCGCCGACCGTCGGGGTGTAGATAATCGGCAGCATTTCTTCCAGATGTGAATTCACCAGGTTATAGAACAATGTTTCATTAGTATCCTGGATATTACGCAGATAAACGTGCCTGGAAATATCGCGTTTAAAATCACAAAACTGGGAATATGCCCGGTCGGTCTGTTCGCTGATGGTTTCGACCTGATTGGGCAACAGCCCGTTGAGATTAAGTGCCAGACGTTCATCACGGCTGAAGGCGGAACCTTTGTTGAGCAGCGGATTTTCGAGTAACAATGAACCTGTGTAGTGGGTGTAGAGCGGGCGTTTTTTTAACATTTTTAAGCCTTAGAACATTTGAACTCAGTTAATTCCCGGCATGTTATTTTCTGTTGCCGGATCCCCTCACAGTAAAATCTTATAACCAGCAAAACCAGCATAAATATTAAAAAGGTAATGGCCATAGCTGCCTGATGCGGATAAATAATTATTGTTTTATTTTTTATAACATGACAAGG
>NZ_JAFMOT010000090.1:0-474 GCF_019049695.1 Rahnella perminowiae | reverse complement strand
CCCGAACGCCGACCCACGGAGATCGCCATGCATCGCACTGTCCTTTCGACCGCCCTTTCGATCGCCCTTGCTGCCTGTGTGTTGGGCCCAGCGCCGGCATATGCGACGGCTGGCGTCACCCAGGCCGCAGCCGAGGACACGCCTGCCGCCACGCCGCGCGGCACCACGTTCGTCCTGCCCGAGGGATGGACTCAGCGCGTTGAGGGCAACGCGGTGTTCCTGATGCCACCCGAAGCCAATGGCGGGCGCATGGCGATCATCGATGCCAGCGGCAAGGATGCGGATGCGGTGGTGGCCGAAGCCTGGAAGGCGATGGGGATCACTCCGAAGTTCATGGTGGCCACCGATGCCGCACCGAGCGACGGCTGGGACCAGCGCCGCTTCTACGACTACGACGTACCCAAAAACGCAAAGCGCTTCATCTACGCAGGCGCCCTGCGCAAGGGGGACCAGTGGACTGCGGTGGCATTGGAC
>NZ_JAFMOT010000092.1:0-476 GCF_019049695.1 Rahnella perminowiae | reverse complement strand
GAATTAACACTGCCATTTTGGATAATTGGCGACATCGATAATGAAAGCTATAGGCAGCCCACACTTAGTATTGGTAGTCAATATGATATCAATCAAACCAATGCGATTCGGGTCACCGCTAGCCGTGAATGGTTGCCAAAGTCCGACATTATCGATAACGTTGATGAAGTTGCGCTAAAATGGCTACACTATTTTGAATAATCTATTTTGAATAATCTACTCCCAGCCAATTTTGTACTATGCCAGGCCAAAATGGCGCTATAATGCGATGCCGATGGCTAGACTGAACATAGAAAACACGGTGGTAAATCCTAAAATATTGGCCGCTAATATCTCATTGCCGCCAATGCTGCGAGCAATCACATAACTGGCAGCAGCAACAGGCGATGTCACCATAATAAACATCACGCCCATTTGTATCGGTGATAACTGCATCAATACACCCACCACAACCGCGGGGATGGGCGCTACAATAA
>NZ_JAFMOT010000091.1:0-476 GCF_019049695.1 Rahnella perminowiae | reverse complement strand
ATAATAGCCAATACCACGCCGAGTGAGGATAAAATCATTGCCGAGTTTTTTTCGCAGGTTATGAATATGTACTTCAATCGCGTTGCTTTCGATATCTTGCTGCCAACCGTATAGCTTATCCTCAAGGCTGGCACGGCTATGTACCAAATTGGGATAGCTGATAAACTGCTCAAGAACGGTGATTTCTTTGGCAGTCAAATCCACCCATTTGCCTTGATAAAAAACTTGCTGCTGCTGTGGCAAATAGCTGACATCCCCATAGCGGATTTCAGTTTGACTGCGACCTTGGCTACGGCGAATCAGAGCCTGCAAACGGGCAACCACTTCATCTAAAGCAAACGGTTTGACCAAATAATCGTCTGCCCCAGCATTGAGACCTGCCACGCGGTTGGCAATGGCATCGCGTGCCGTAATAATCAAAACAGGCGTGTCAATCTTTTGTTGTCGCCAATTGGCTAAAATGCTCATCCCATCAC
>NZ_JAFMOT010000093.1:0-486 GCF_019049695.1 Rahnella perminowiae | reverse complement strand
TTAGAAGCCCAAGCCCGCTATGACAGCCTATTTGAACGTGGTCGCACCTTGTCGCTATGGCTGTTTGAACATGTTCATGGTGAAAGCCGTGACCGTGGTCAAGCCATGGTCGATTTAATGGCTCAATACGAGCAAGCAGGATTTGCTATTGATGCCAAAGAATTGCCAGATTACATTCCGATGTACCTTGAGTTTTTGGCATACCAAGCCGTAGCCACAGGTGACGAAATGCAAGTCCGCATGGACATTGCCGATGTCAGCCATATTTTGGCAGTGCTTGGGGCAAGACTTATTGATAAACAAAGTGAGTACGCCAGCTTATTTAAGGCATTATTGCAAGTCGCAGGACAGCCGTTAAGCTTGATTGATGACGAGCTTGCCAATATGAATAAATCCGAAGCGGTCAAACTTGCCGAAGACAGCCTTGAAGCCATTGACAGCGAATGGGAAGAAGAAATGGTGGACTTTTTGGGTGCAGAGCAAGAG
>NZ_JAFMOT010000094.1:0-490 GCF_019049695.1 Rahnella perminowiae | reverse complement strand
GATTATATTAATATTAATTCAAATAAAGAAGTAACCTCTTCTTTAATTGATAAACTAAGAATATCTGAAGATCATCGTCAATTATTACATATGGGTGTTGACCCAATCGCTATTATTAGAACGATCTATCTAAAAATATTTAAGAATATACATCAAGGAGCAAGTACAATAGAACAACAGCTTATCAGAACCATAACTAAAAGGTACGAAAAAACTATACGAAGAAAGATTAGAGAACAGATACTGGCTATTCTAATAAGAAATGCATCAACACCAGATGATATTTGTAGATGCTACATTTCATGTTGTTATTATGGATATAGCACGTATGGGGTAGACAAACTCTTAATTAAATACCCTGACCTTTGTGAGTATAGCATAGTTGCAAGGATTAAATACCCATTCAGGAAAAATCTTGATCTTAGAACAGAGAAAAAATATCGTCAGAGATCCCTTTACCTCAATCAGCTATATGAGGATAATTTTAAAA
>NZ_JAFMOT010000095.1:0-518 GCF_019049695.1 Rahnella perminowiae | reverse complement strand
GCGCTTACCACTTTGTGATTCATGACTGGGGTGAAGTCGTAACAAGGTAACCGTAGGGGAACCTGCGGTTGGATCACCTCCTTACCTCAAGATACGCATTGTGCAGTGTCCACACAGATTGTCTGATGAAATTAATGAGCAAGAGCACCTGTTGATGCGGTAAGGGCAACCTTACGCTGATGCGAAAAGTGCCAAACCACTCAGGTGGTCTGGTACGGATTTTTCGTGTCCCCATCGTCTAGAGGCCTAGGACACTGCCCTTTCACGGCTGTAACAGGGGTTCGAATCCCCTTGGGGACGCCACTCCGATAATGTGTGAAAGACATTATCACCTGTTCTTTATGAACAGAAAATAACTTAAAGATGACTTTAACGAGTCATGTTTAAGATATTGCTCTTTAACAATCTGGAACAAGCTGAAAATTGAAAGTTTACAGCTGAACATCACTCTCCGTATCTGTACTGAGTGGTGGATTAGTCTGTAACAGAGTCTCTCAAATAATCGCAATGCGGCGGTG
>NZ_JAFMOT010000096.1:0-523 GCF_019049695.1 Rahnella perminowiae | reverse complement strand
GCTGGCTGCGTCTGGCAAAACCCTATTCCGGGGATACCTGCGGCTTCCATATGCCGCTGCTGGACTCCACCGGCGTGGCGATTGCCTTCGAGAACGGCGACGTTGACCGGCCGTACATTGCTTATGCACTGCACGATTCACGGCATCCGGACCATGTGGCTCTGCCGAACTACAAGCGGAACGTTATCCGTACGCCTTCTGGAAATAAGTTAAGACTTGATGATTCACGAGGCAAAGAACACATCAAGCTTTCCACACCGGCCAGCGGCAAAAGCCAGCTGAACCTGGGTGCGCTGGTCGATGACAAGCGTAAAGATCGCGGTCACGGCGCCGAACTGCGCACCGACGACTGGGTGGCCGTTCGTGGCGGCAAGGGTGTGTTTATTTCCGCCGATGTGCAGGCTTGTGCCGGAGGTCAGCAACTGGACATGCAACAGGCCAAAGCACTCCTTTCCAGTGCGATGGTAGAAATGCAGAGCCTGTCGGCCAGTGCTCAACAGGCCCAGGCATTAGCCGCAGACAT
>NZ_JAFMOT010000097.1:0-546 GCF_019049695.1 Rahnella perminowiae | reverse complement strand
ACGATGAAGAGAACAACTGCGACGTCATGGTGCTGGCCGACCATTCTTACGCCTGGCCGGAACCGGTCGCCATCCCGTTCCGTAATCCGGCGGGCCTGTTCGACGGCGGCCAGGAGTCGGTCTGGGAAATGTCGGTCAGCCGCAAGGCCATCCCGAAATCGGTGACGGTTAACGACGATTACTATCCGGCCGCGCAAAGCGATATGACCGCCACGGCGACCACCAATCCGGATTACACGGCGCTGGTGGCCGAAGATTACCGCTGGGGTGAGTCCTATCCTGAGCCGGGCAAGGAATACAGCAACGAGCCCGGTCAGGGGATGTGGTACGCCAGACGCCGTCAGGAGCGTTATCTGAGCGAACAAATCACCTTTGAGGGTAAGTCCAACTGCATGACGCTGCGTCCGGGAATGGTCATTACCACGCCCGGTAAAGACTGGCCGGAAGCGCCGGACGGCCTGCTGATAGTTTCCACGAACTCTACCAACGTCGCCCGCGACACGGCGTATTTTGTCACCTTCACCGCCGTGCCACGCAATACCCGGC
>NZ_JAFMOT010000098.1:0-572 GCF_019049695.1 Rahnella perminowiae | reverse complement strand
GGGAGGGCTGGCTATAGGTAACCCTTTTTCCGGAATAGCGGAAGCTCGTCAGGCTCGAGAATATAATGAAAGGCAAGAAGCTTTAAAAATTGAGGCTACTAAGAAGCAACAATTGGCTGCAACAATCTATAACCCGCCGCAGGTGATTTATCGTATCGATAAAAATCGCTATCTCACGCTGGAGGATTATTCGAACTGCGATGATGGGTCTATTTATTATCACAATGATAACAAGAAGATAAAAACGAAGCTTTGGTTCCTCTCTAAGGGAACAATGAACTATAAGGGCAAGTTTATCTGGGCAGCGAAAAACGACGACATGCTGGCGATTCCATTTGTTCGTGGTGATAACGATGCATGCGGGGACTCGCTAAGAGGTTGTGCTTACAGCATCTTGTCAGCCAGTAATGATGGTGGGAAAAAATTCAGTGATATTAAATTTGGTGCAATTAACAGCTCAAACTCTAAAAATTACACAATCGTTTTGACTGATGACGCTATCTATATCAAAAATGAAGGTTATACCGCTGATAAATATATGGTCAATAGTACAGGTGCATTCATACAGCCAC
>NZ_JAFMOT010000099.1:0-616 GCF_019049695.1 Rahnella perminowiae | reverse complement strand
GGCATAGATTAATCACATTATGCTAGTATTTTTAAAAATCTTCCATAGTTTTTAGCCTCGCAGAGCACGTTGAGACGTTTCTCAAAATTTCGCTACTAACGTAGGCTAAAAATTTTAAGAAACGCACACCGTGCTAAAGGGGGAACCCCTTTAGAATCCCCATCGCCCCACATCGTCACCCAAGCAAAAAGCATTGGGCTAGAAAGTGGGACGGCAACCCAAAAAGGAACATCAAAATGTCGTTTGGAATGATGAGAACCAATGTCGGTGCAAAAGGTAAAGCGCAACCGCATTTTAATTACATCATGGCATTGGGTAGATACGCCAAAAAATCAGACGAGATTGAGTACACCGAAAATGGCAATATGCCGAGCTGGGCAAAACATAACCCAGCCGAGCTATGGGAATGTGCCGACCTATTCGAGCGTAAAAACGGTTCGACTTATCGGGAACACGTTGTAGGATTACCCCGTGAGCTGAACAAAGAACAACGCCTTGCCCTGGTGAAAGAGTGGATAACCCAAGAAGTGGGGAATAAACCCTATTCTGTGGCACTGCACAACGTCATAGCGAGCGATGGCGAGCAACAGCCCCATATACATCTGATGTTCTGTGA
>NZ_JAFMOT010000181.1:0-162437 GCF_019049695.1 Rahnella perminowiae | reverse complement strand
TGCCGGCGGGCTTTTTGTACCTTCAGTAACGCGGATCAACGTCTGGCCGGGCAATCTTCTGCGGCCAGACGGCGGTTCACCCAGCGCTGACGCAACGTGTCGTAAACCCAGTTGTAGACCACGGTATACGGCAGGAAGAACAGAAAGAATCCCACTTCCAGCATCAAGGCATCCAGCAGCCCGATCCCCAGCCACAGCGCGGCAACCGGCAGACCAATCATGATAAATCCACCTTCGAAGCCCAGCGCGTGCGCCACGCGGGTTTTAAATGTCCGCACCACCCGGGAAACTGGCCAGAATTTGTCGAACAGACTGTTATAGACAACGTTCCAGACCATCGCTGTCGTCGACAACATGATCGCCAGTGCGCCCATTTCCCAGACAGGTTTGTTCAGCGCCCAGGCTGCGGCGGGGGCTGAAATCAGCACAGCCAGAATTTCGAAACCTACCGCATGAAAAATGCGTTCGCCGAACGTTTTCTGCGAGATATTCCGTGTTTGCTTAGCCATAAAAACCTGCCTGATTTCTGATCGTTGTTAGGTGAACTGCTACGTGACGGCTGTCACAGGCGGCTATTATCATCAGTAAATAAGATAGATAAAAGATAGGAAGTATCGGTAAAATAGATGGGTTAAAACCAGAAGGAGCACAGGATGCGCTATTCACCGGAAGCCCTGATGGCTTTTGTCGAAGCGGCCGATACCGGATCATTCTCAGCAGCGGCACGTAAGCTGCGCAAGAGTCAGTCTACCGTCAGTACAGCCATCGCCAATCTGGAAGTGGATCTGGGCCTAACGCTGTTTGACCGCCAGAGCCGTCAGCCGGTGCTGACACCGGCCGGTCAACGCGTACTTAGTCACGTTCAGGCTATTCTGGCGGCCAGCGAGCGGCTTGATGAACTGGCGATACGTTTGTCGGCACAGGTCGAAACCCGCCTGACATTCGTGTTGTCGGACACTTATCAGCCGACCCACCACGAGGCGCTGCTGCGTCGGTTTGAGCGCCGTTACCCCGATATCGAATTTGAATGTCAGATCGCCGAAGATCAGGATGTGATTGACCTGTTACAGTCCGGCCGCGCCCATATTGGTATGGTGGAAGTGCAGGATCATTATCCGCCGGACATCGGCGTAGCACGTTTACCGGAACAAACGGACATGTCGGTGTTTTGCAGCCGTGAGCATCCGCTGGCAAACACCACAGGTCTGCAGCCGGAACAGTTGCATACCTTCCGCCAGCTTTGCCTGCAACCTTATAGCCGCCGTGAAATGCCGCAAACACAGGGGCAAATCTGGTCAGCGCCAAGCTATCTGATGTTGCTGGAAATGGCAGAACAGGGGTTTGGCTGGGCGATACTGCCGCACTGGCTGGTGCAACAGTTTGGCCATGACAAGCTTGTCAGCCTGCCGTTACGCGGCTGGCCGAAGCAAATTTCCGTGGATGCAGTCTGGAGTAAAAACAATCAGCCCGGTCCGGCGGGCTGGTGGTTCATCGACCAACTGACTAACCCGCCGTCACCGGACACTGATCTATTGCCCTGAGTTACGCTTCGCCAGTGATTTAGTCACTGAATTAAGCAAGTCAGGAATATCCATCTTCGGCAAAATGACTTCTATCCAGGCCATCTGCCGCCGTGCGGTGGCCTTCTCTATCGCTTCTTTCAGCGCCTGCGGCGAATCCGCCCGCGCGCTGAACACTTCTGTCCCTCCGAAGGCCGCCGGGAACTGTGTCCAGTTCCACTGTGCAATATCGTTATAGCGCTGGGTTTCACCATGGATTGCCCGTTCAACGGTGTAACCGTCATTATTAATCACAAAAATAACCGGTGGCAGACCGTAACGGATCGCGGCACCTAATCCCTGCAGGGTAAGCTGTGCAGATCCGTCGCCAATCAGCAGCACAACACGGCGCTCAGGTACGGCGATCTGTACACCAAACGCAGCGGGCAGCGTGAAACCGATAGATCCCCATAAAGGCTGGACGACAAACTGGCACTCTTCCGGCAAATTCAGCGCTGCCGCACCAAAACAGGCCGTGCCCTGCTCAGCGACCAGCACATCTCCCGGTTGCAGGAAATCCTGAATCTGTTGCCAGAAGGCATATTGCCCGAGGCTGTTATCGTGCGACAACGGCAAGCTATTATGTTTAACGGGATAGGGTGTCTGGGTGCCAGCCAGCTCAGCGGTAAGCCGGTGCAGCACGCTGACCGTTTTTTCGAGCGGTAGCTGGTGGAAAATCTGGTCACCTACCCGGGCATAGAAGGGCTGAAGGTCAATACATTTTCCGGACGGAAGCTGCTGGGTAAAACCGGCGGTAATGGTGTCAGTGAATTTCACCCCGACCGTGATCACCACATCGGCCCCTTCAATCGCGTCTTTCGTTGATGGTGCGCTGGCGGCCCCGGAATAAGTACCGGCAAAATGCGCCTGTTGCTCGTTAAATAAACCTTTGCCCATCAGCAATGTTGAATGCGCCAGCGGCACGTCTTCCATCCACTGTTCCAGCGCAGCTTTAACCCCGAAACGGTCTGCCAGAAAATCTGCCAATAGTGAAACCCGTTTTGCGCCCCGCAACTGCGTTTCAGCAGCAGCAACAAAAGCATCCAGAGAAGAAGGTGAGAAAGGCGGCTGACGCACAGGTAACGCCTGCGCCCGGGTACTGACCGGCAATGCGGCCACGTCGCTGGGCAGCAACAGATACCCCGGCCGCGAGTTGTACATGACCTCTTCAATGACACGGTCGATTTCAGCCAGGGCATTTTCCGGTGTGAGGGACGCCTGCGCCACGCTGACCGGCGCGGACATCCGTGCGAAATGGGTGAATACACCATCTCCCAGCGTGTGATGCAGCAACTCCCCCTTACGCTGAGACGTCAGCGCTGGTGCGCCCACAATATGCACGACAGGCACATATTCCGCATAACTGCCGGCAATGCCATTCAGCGCACTCAGTTCACCGACACCAAATGTGGTCAGCAACGCCGCCAGACCCTTAATACGCGCATAACCATCTGCGCCATAGGCAGCATTTAATTCATTGGTACAGCCGACCCAGGTGATTTGCTGATGATTGATCACGCTGTCGAGGAATTTCAGATTGTAGTCGCCCGGTACGCCAAACAACTCGGAGATCCCGCTTAATGATAAGCGGTCCAAGAGATAGTCACCTACGGTATATTCATTATCCATGACGATCCTCTGTTAAAAATAAAGTAAACAGTTAATCCCACTAATTTAAGTATTACCCCAAACCGGGGAAGAGGATATTAATTATCCGAAATAAGGCATGGCAACGCAGAGTTACACCCCTGCACTGCGTTAAGGCAGGAAAGCGGATTCAGCAGTAAAGATAATATGCAGGAAGAATAGTCACGGTAATCAATCTCTCTACGCGTAAGGATTGTTCCGGATGTGATCTGATTAGCTGGAAATGCTTGTGAAAGCGCATACACTAAAATGGTTTTTTTATGAAGTTATTACCTTCTGTTCACTCCTGAATTGATTATAAGGACTCACATGGTGTATCAAGCCAGTCCAACCCGTTACGAGAATATGGAATACCGTCGCTGCGGCCGGAGCGGTCTGAAATTACCCGCCGTTTCTCTTGGCCTGTGGCATAACTTCGGCGATAACGCGCATTTTGAAAATGGCCGCAAACTCATCCGCCATGCTTTTGACCATGGGATTACCCATTTCGATCTGGCTAATAACTACGGCCCGCCTCCGGGTTCTGCGGAACAACATTTCGGCCGCATCCTGCAGGAAGATTTATTGCCCTACCGCGATGAGCTGATTATCTCCTCCAAAGCCGGTTACACCATGTGGGACGGCCCGTATGGAGACTGGGGCTCAAAAAAATATCTGGTCGCCAGCCTGAATCAGAGCCTGAAACGCATGGGTCTGGAGTATGTGGATATTTTCTATCATCACCGTCCTGATCCTGATACGCCGCTGGAAGAAACGATGGCGGCGCTGGATTTAATCGTACGTCAGGGCAAAGCGCTTTACGTCGGCTTGTCGAACTATCCGGCAGAACGCGCGAAAAAAGCGTTTGAGATTTTGCAGCAACTTGGCACGCCATGCCTGATCCATCAGCCGAAATATTCGATGTTCGAACGCTGGGTGGAGGCGGATTTGCTGGATACGCTGGCGGATAACGGCGTGGGTTCCATCGCCTTCTCGCCACTGGCGGGCGGCGTGCTGACGGACCGTTACCTGGCAGGTATTCCTGAAGATTCCCGTGCGGCCAGTGACAGCAAGTTCCTGACTGCGGATCAACTGACAGAAGAGAAACTGGCGAAAGTGCGTAAGCTGAATGAGATTGCCCAGGCACGTGGTCAGAAACTGTCGCAGATGGCGCTGGCCTGGGTTCTGCGGGGCGACCGCGTGACGTCTGTCCTGATTGGCGCCAGTAAAACCAGCCAGATCGACGACGCCGTGGGCATGGTCTCACATCGCCATTTCAGCGCAGAAGAACTGGCGGCTATTGAAGGGATTTTAGTGTAAGCGGTTACTCTTCAGTATAAAAAACGCGCCTTTATGGAGGCTTCGTAAGCAAACCGTTAAGGCGCGTAAATCATTCAAAACAGGATTGTAAGCAATAGAACCGGTGTCCGCTTCCCCTTATAACTGTCAGCATAAATTATAAGGAATCTGGGGCCACACATGTTAAAACCGGTACTTTTTGCGACTTTGTTCTTTGCCCTGCTCCCTGCGGCGGTACCCACCGTGCAGGCCAGCAGTTTCAGCCTGAATACGCCGGGCCTTTCTATCAATATCGGTGACCGCGACAGGCGGGGTTATTACTGGGACGGCTATGACTGGCGTAACCCAAGCTGGTGGAACGGCTATCGGGGCCACCACTATGGTGCACGCAGCCCGCGCGGCTATTACTGGGATGGTTATCGCTGGCGCGATCATGGCTGGTGGAACGAACGCCATCCGCCACGTCGTCCGATGCCACCGCCGCGTTATTATTACAGCGACCACGGGCGTGCGCATTATGATCACGGCCGCGGGCCGGATCGGGGTCGGGGACATGACCGGGGGCACGGCCATGATGATCACCGGGGCGGCGGGCATGGCGACCACCGCCATTAATCAACTGAATAAAACAAACAAAAACGGGACAGCGCAAACTGTCCCGTTTTTGTTTGTCTGTCGCTGAGCAGGCGTTATTTCAACATACCGATCAGCAGATAGAGGTTAAGGCTGACGACGATCAGCACGATGACCCGGCCCGCCCACTGGACGGTTTTCGTATTCACCATATCACCCATCAGGCTGCGGTTACCGGTAAAAGCCAGCAACGGCAGCAACGCCAGCGCAATCCCGAAGCTCAGCAAGACCTGGCTCATCACCAGAATGCGTGTGGCATCTAATCCCATCAGGATCACAATAAAAGACGGCATCATGGTCACCGTACGGCGAACCCACAGCGGAATGTAGAATTTCACGAACCCCTGCATCACCACCTGCCCGGCCAGCGTACCGACCACTGTTGAAGATAAACCGGCAGCCACCAGACTCAGACCAAAGGTAGTCGCAGCAGCGTGACCCAGCAATGGTTGCAGCGTCAGATAGGCTTCATCCAGCTCGCTGATCCCACTGTGTCCGCTGAAATGAAATGCCGCTGCGGCTGTCGCCATCATCGCCAGATTCACGAAACCGGCAATAGTCATGGCAATGCCGACATCCAGCTTGGTGGCTGAATAACGCTGCGCTTTAGAGGCTTTACCGCCCCGCTGAGTCAGCGAGGAGTGCAGATAGATGACATGCGGCATGATGGTCGCACCGAGTACACCGGCAGCCAGATAGACTGAATCGGCGGTTGGCAGTGCAGGGATCAACATGCCTTTGCCCAGCGCCACCATGCTCGGTTGCGAAAAGAATAACTCAACGATATACGCCGCCGCGACAAAAAGCAGCAAACCGGCGATCACCAGTTCCAGCGGCTTTTGCCCGCGTTTTTGCAGCCCGAGGATAATAAAGGTCGCAATCCCGGTGAGCACCGCGCCTTGTAACAGCGATACCCCGAGAAGCAGTTTAAAGCCAATGGCGGCACCAATAAATTCGGCAAGATCGGTAGCCATCGCGATAATTTCCGCCTGCACCCAGTAAGCCCAGACAGCCGGACGCGGGAAACGATCGCGGATATGTTCGGCCAGGTTTTTGCCGGTGGCGATACCGAGTTTGGCAGACAACAACTGGATCAACATCGCCATGATGTTGGCCCATACCACCACCCACAGCAACTGATAACCGTAAGAGGCTCCGGCCTGAATATTAGTCGCAAAGTTGCCCGGATCGATATAACCGATGGCGGCAATAAAAGCCGGCCCCATCAGTGAAAGCTTCATCTTTCTGGACGCGCGGCCTGTGGATTCGGCCCGGCTGTTCAGCATAGTTAGTTAACCCTTACAATTATTACGCTTACATCAATCATATCTAATTGATAATGATTATCAAGTGCATTTAGAATGATCTGAGTGATTGCTCTGATAGGCAGCAGCTGTAAGCGGGAAGGTAATAACTGAGAGGTGATTCGCTCACCCGATTTCAGAAAGCCAGACGCATCGTACTTTCCTAAAACAGACATTAACGGGCCAGATTCAGAATGCATTACGGCACATGATAAAACTAGCACAGGAATGCTAATTGTGCTTAGTTTTATTAACATCTTGATTTTTTGTGTGATGAGCCGTGATTTGTTGCAATTCGTGTCTGTAATTTCTATATTTGCAATCGACTTCACGTTTTAAATGTACGCGTTACATAAAATGTCCGTCGAAATATAGCCTGCCTCTAATTTGGAGCACCCATGTCCCGAATATTGCACTTTGTATTAGCGTTGGCCGTTGTCGCTGCACTCGCTTTACTGGTGAGCCGTGACCGGAAAAATATCCGTTTACGTTTCATTGTTCAGCTGCTGGTCATCGAAGTCTTATTAGCCTACTTCTTCCTGAATTCTTCTGTTGGTTTAGGTTTTGTGAAAGGCTTCTCAGACTTGTTTGAGAAATTATTAGGATTCGCTGCGGAAGGGACCGGCTTCGTATTTGGAGGCATGAGCGATAAAGGATTAGCGTTCTTCTTCTTGAAAGTTTTGTGTCCGATCGTGTTCATTTCTGCACTTATCGGTATTTTACAACACATTCGTGTACTGCCTTTCGTCATCCGTATTATCGGTACGGTTCTGTCGAAAATTAATGGCATGGGAAAACTGGAATCTTTCAACGCCATCAGCTCCCTGATTTTGGGTCAGTCAGAAAACTTTATCGCGTATAAAGATATTCTGAGCAAAATGTCTGAAAAACGTATGTACACCATGGCAGCCACAGCAATGTCGACGGTTTCTATGTCGATTGTGGGTGCGTATATGACCATGCTCGAACCGCGCTTTGTTGTTGCTGCGCTGGTGCTCAACATGTTCAGTACTTTCATCGTACTGTCGTTGATCAACCCTTATAAAGTTGATTCAGAAGAAGACCTGCAAATCGGTAATACGCATCAGGGCCAGAGCTTCTTTGAAATGCTGGGTGAATATATCCTGGCGGGTTTCAAAGTGGCTATCATCGTTGCAGCCATGCTGATTGGTTTCATCGCACTGATCTCCTGCCTGAATGCATTGTTTGACGTGGTATTCGGTATCACCTTCCAGGGCGTGCTGGGTTATGTCTTCTATCCGTTCGCATGGATGATGGGTGTGCCAAGCCACGAAGCCTTGCAAGTCGGCAGCATCATGGCAACCAAACTGGTTTCCAATGAATTCGTTGCGATGTTGGATCTGCAAAAAGTCGCAACTGAGCTGTCACCTCGCGGCGTGGGCATCCTGTCCGTGTTCCTGGTGTCATTCGCGAACTTTTCCTCGATCGGTATCGTTGCAGGTGCTATTAAAGGTCTGAACGAACATCAGGGCAACGTGGTTTCACGCTTCGGTCTGAAACTGCTGTACGGCTCAACGCTGGTCAGCGTGTTGTCTGCTTCTATCGCAGGTCTGGTACTGGCGTAGTAAGCCAATACAGAACGACAAGAAACCCGCTTCGGCGGGTTTTTTTTATGTCTGCAATTCAGGCAGGAAAACCGGAAGGAAAATCACAAACCCCGGAAAGCAAAAAACCTGCCGAAGCAGGTTTCTTTAATATTTGGTGGAGATAAGCGGGATCGAACCGCTGACCTCTTGCATGCCATGCAAGCGCTCTCCCAGCTGAGCTATACCCCCACACGAGGTTGTATCTGTTTACTTTTTGTTTCCCTGGGAAGGAAACAGCCAACTTGCTCTGGAAAGGAAGTTGGTGGAGATAAGCGGGATCGAACCGCTGACCTCTTGCATGCCATGCAAGCGCTCTCCCAGCTGAGCTATACCCCCAATTCATGCCCGTAAAAACGGGTGAACGGGGCGCATAATATGAAACGTCGCTACCCCTGTCAACGGCTAAATCCGTTTCTGAATTCAAGCGCTGAAAAAGCCGTCAAATCCCTCATCCCTCCGGCAAAAAACACCTTTCTTCAGGGAAATTTTCAGACAGACACTTTGTTTTACAAAACACCCGCCAGCCCGCACGATTCCTAGCTTTCTGATCTGCTTACGCATTTCCTTAACATCTATGTCCGAATAATTAATAGAATGTTAGCAGACTATGAAAATCGTCTTGTTTTGAGATAAATCTCAGAATAGACTGCTCGCGCAATAATCATAACTTAAACCATTCGAGCACTCCCATGTCCTTGTATTCACCTAAAGAAATCGCTTCCATCGCCGTCACAGCGGGCGTTAATAAAAGCCGCGCCACCGTGTTGAATTTGTTAATTTTGGGCTTCCTGGCTGGCGCCTTTATCGCCACCGGTTTCCTGTTGGATCTGCATGTAATAGGGACATTACCTGCTTCCTGGGGTTCATTCAGTAACTTGCTGGGCGCTGCTGTGTTTCCGGTAGGCATCATTCTGACTGTATTAGCAGGGGGAGAACTGCTGACCGGTAATATGATGACCTTACCTATCGCCTGGTTCGCGCGTCAGATCAGCCTTTACGCTGTTTTGCGCAACTGGTTCTGGGTGACTGTCGCTAACCTGCTGGGCAGTCTGGCCGTGGCCTATTTCTTCGGTCACGTTCTGGGGCTGACGGAAGGGGCTTTCCTGAGCAAAACCGTGGCAACCGCCACTGCGAAGGTCAATGCAGACTTCATGCACGCGTTCATTTCTGGTATCGGCTGTAACTGGCTGGTGTGTCTGGCAATCTGGCTGGCCTTCGCCAGTAAAGAAGTGGGCGGCAAAGTGATCGGTATGTGGTTCCCGGTTATGGCGTTCGTGGCCATCGGCTTCCAGCACGTGGTGGCAAATATGTTCATCGTGCCTGCAGCAATCTTTGCCGGTGCGCTGAGCTGGTCAGAATATCTGCCTAACTTCGTGGCCGTCTTCCTCGGTAACGCTGTAGGGGGTGCAGGCTTCGTTGGTCTGATGTATTTCCTGGCCTACCGTCCGACCGTTGAAACACCGGCGACTGAACAACGTTAATTAAGCCGTTTTCACGCTTACGTTTTACGGAAATACAAAAGCCAGCCGGTTTCCCGTGCTGGCTTTTTTACGACTCTTTTTAACAAGCTACTGAGCGGACATTACTGCGCTTGTGTTTCACGCTCAGCAATGAAGGCTAATGCCATATCGATACGCGCCAGCACACGGCGCTGACCGATAGCATGAACGGTGACGTCAACACCCGGTGACTGACCTGCGCCGGTTACCGCAACGCGCAGTGGCATCCCTACTTTACCCATCCCCACTTCCAGCTCATCCGCTGTGCCCTGAATCGCGTGGTGAATG
Source organism: Rahnella perminowiae (assembly GCF_019049695.1). NCBI lineage: Bacteria > Pseudomonadati > Pseudomonadota > Gammaproteobacteria > Enterobacterales > Yersiniaceae > Rahnella > Rahnella perminowiae. The sequence continues at coordinate 152,622 of NZ_JAFMOT010000181.1, read as the reverse complement.
TTCTCAGCAGTCCAGTCAGTGATTGCAGCCAGTTTGGCGCGCACCACTTCCAGCGGCTGGCGCGCAACCGGACGTAAATGTTTCTTCGCCGCATCCGCATCAAACTCTGCAAAATCTTCATAGAAGTAACGGCAGGACTCGGCCATTTCTTTCAGGGTTTTGCAGCGCTCACCCAGCAGGGTGACGATTTCGAACAGTTGCGGGCCGTTACGGGTTTCGATACCTGCCTGCTCCACATGCCACAACAGATGGGTCGCCACATAATGCGGATCCATCGTATTAATGTAGTGGTGGTTCAGCCATTGCAGTTTTTCAGTGTTGAACGCACTGGCTGATTTGCTGACGTTTTCCAGTGAAAACAGGGCTTTCATTTCATCACGGCTGAAAATTTCCTGATCGCCATGAGACCAGCCCAGACGCACCAGATAGTTCAGCAGGGCTTCGGGCAGATAACCGTCATCACGGTATTGCATCACGCCTACCGCGCCGTGGCGTTTAGACAGTTTTTTACCGTCATCGCCCAGAATCATTGAAACGTGCGCATAAACCGGTACCGGTGCGCCCAGCGCTTTCAGGATGTTGATCTGGCGCGGAGTATTGTTGATGTGATCTTCACCACGGATAACATGGCTGATTTCCATATCCCAGTCATCAACGACAACGCAGAAGTTATAGGTCGGGGAACCATCGGTACGGCGGATGATCAGATCATCAAGCTCGTCATTGCTAAATTCGATCGGACCGCGGATCTGGTCGTCAAAAATAACCGAACCTTCCTGTGGGTTACGAAAACGCACGACACACGGCTCATCGGCCGCGTGATGTTCATGGCTGTCGCGACAATGTCCGTCATAACGAGGCTTCTGGTTATTCGCCATTTGTTCCTCACGCAACGCTTCCAGACGTTCTTTAGAACAATAGCATTTATAAGCCGTGCCGTTTTCCAGCATCTCATCAATCACCGCGTTATAACGGTCAAAACGTTTGGTCTGGAAATACGGGCCTTCATCCCAGTCCAGATTCAGCCAGTTCATGCCATCCATAATCGCGTCAATAGCAGCCTGGGTGGAGCGTTCGAGATCGGTGTCTTCGATACGCAGCACAAATTCACCGCCAAGGTTGCGGGCAAAGAGCCAGGAATAGAGCGCGGTACGGGCGCCACCGACGTGCAGATAGCCGGTCGGGCTTGGGGCAAAACGGGTTTTGATTTTCATCCGGGTGCAACCTTAATCACGCAACGCCAAAAAAACGTCGCTATCAATTAACAAAAAGTGGCAGACATTCTACCACTCTGCCCTGATTCCTCAACGCACAACCAGAGGCAGTCGCGTGGTTTAAGGCCATGAATGCGTAAAGAATCGACTACGGGGGCGAGAAACCCGTCAGGTTGACTAAAAATAAGCCGAACGAACATTTTTGTTTTTAAAAAGCGTTGACGTAATTTCAAGTATCCCTATAATGCGACTCCATCACGACGGGGGCGATTAGCTCAGTTGGTAGAGCATCTCCTTTACACGGAGGGGGTCGGCGGTTCGAGCCCGTCATCGCCCACCACTCTTTAAGAGTGCCGCGTTGTGATAAGTAGGAAGAATTGAGAAATGGGCGATTAGCTCAGTTGGTAGAGCATCTCCTTTACACGGAGGGGGTCGGCGGTTCGAGCCCGTCATCGCCCACCATTTCTCAGCACATTTCTTCTTACCGAGGGAAGTACCCAGAAGTGGGCGATTAGCTCAGTTGGTAGAGCATCTCCTTTACACGGAGGGGGTCGGCGGTTCGAGCCCGTCATCGCCCACCACTTCTGCGGGCCGTTAGCTCAGTTGGTAGAGCAGTTGACTTTTAATCAATTGGTCGCTGGTTCGAATCCAGCACGGCCCACCAATTCAGAGAAAAGCGCCTTTAGGCGCTTTTTTCGCATCTGTACTCCGGAACTTTAACCGTGATGGAGGCGAACCAGCTGCTGGTTCGAGCCTCTCTCCCCCTCTTTCCCCCTATTTTAATTTAAACATCGGCACGACTTTGTTGTGCAGCGCCGGGTTATCGCTTTCATCTTTCAAATTCACGCCCGACAGCTGGCGATGGAAGGACTGCTCAAGCAGCCAGGCGAGTTTAAAAGCGGCCTGAGGATAATTGAGCCCTTCCGGCCGCACATTGGAAATACAATTTCTTTCCGATTCCAGCCTTTTGGTATGCGGCCCCCAGGTCATGTAAATACCTAAACTGTCGGGAGAGGATAATCCCGGGCGTTCTCCTATCAAAATCGCCACAGCCTTCGCTTTCATCACCTGCGCAATATCATCGCCCAGTGCCACCCGCGACTGATGCGCAAGTACCACCGGCCCGATTTTCAGCTCCAGCGTACGCAGATACGGCAATAACGCCGCAATCAAGGGTACGGCCTGGCGGTGCACGGCTTTCGATGACAGACCATCAGCAATGACCAGTATCACGTCTGCCGGCTCCGGTGCCAGCTGCTGCAATGCCTGACGGCTGGTTTCTGACAATTTGCGCCCGAGATCAGGACGACAAAGATAGGTCGCCCTGTCCGGAGCCGCGCTGGCAACGGTCAGTGTTTCCAGCCCCAGCGCATAAAGTTCGGGTTCAAGCTTCTGGCTGTCAAAGGGCTGATGTACGGCATCACGCGCCTGCGCATGCGCTAAACCAAACCGTAGCAGCTCTTCTGTGGGCAAACTCGACCCTGCCCGTCCCAGCGCGATACGTGCGGCAGTAAACTGACGCAGCGTTTCCCAGGGGTTATTATGTACCACGGACGATAAGCCCTGCCCTTTTTCATTGTTCATCAACGCCAACCTCAGCTCAGTTGCGGTAACTGACGCAGTAACGGATGGGACGCGCGGGTATCCTGTAAGGCGCCCTGCGGATCAATAATTTTCATTTTCTCCAGCCAGACGGCAAATTCCGGCGCATGTTTCAGCCCGAGTAATTCGCGGATATATAACGCATCATGGAAAGAAGTGCTCTGATAATTGAGCATGATGTCATCCGCGCCCGGTACGCCAATCAGGAATGTCAGTCCGGCGGTGCCAAGCAGCGTCAGTAAAGTATCCATATCATCCTGATCGGCTTCGGCATGGTTGGTGTAACAGACATCGCAACCCAGCGGTACGCCCAGCAGTTTGCCGCAGAAATGGTCTTCCAGTCCTGCACGGATGATTTGCTTGCCGTCATACAGATATTCCGGCCCGATAAACCCCACCACGGTATTGATCAGCAGCGGTGAAAAATGCCGTGCAATCGCGTATGCCCGCGCTTCACAGGTTTGCTGATCTATCCCGAAGTGTGCATTAGCGGATAAACAACTCCCCTGCCCGGTTTCGAAATACATCACATTGTCGCCGAGCGTCCCACGCCTGAGGCTGAGTGCCGCCTGTTGCGCTTCCGCCAGCAATGCCAGATTGATACCAAACCCGCTGTTCGCCGCTTCAGTGCCTGCAATTGACTGAAACACCAGATCCACCGGCGCGCCGCGCTCCACCAGTTTGATGGTGTTGGTAACATGGGTCAGAACACAGGACTGCGTAGGGATGTCAAAGCGCGTGATGATGTCATCAAGCATGTAATTGAGATTTTCCAGCAACGGTAAACTGTCGCTAGCGGGATTGATGCCGATTACCGCATCGCCGGAACCATAGAGCAAGCCGTCAAGCATACTGGCGGCAATGCCCTGTAAGTTATCGGTCGGATGATTCGGTTGCAGGCGCACGCTCATGTGACCAGGCAATCCGATAGTGTTGCGAAATTGAGTGATCACTCTGCATTTTTTAGCCACCAGGATCAGATCCTGATTACGCATCAGCTTGCTGACAGCTGCCGCCATTTCCGGCGTAATCCCGCGGGCAACCGCAGCCAGCACCGTACTGTCCGTTTTCTCACTGAGCAGCCAGTCGCGGAAATCTCCGACGGTGAGATGCGAGATCGCGGCAAACGCCGCGACATCATGAGTATCGACAATCAGCCGCGTGACCTCATCATCCTCATACGGCACCAGTAATTGTTGCAGAAAGGTTTTGAGCGGCACATCGGCCAGTGCCATTTTCGCCGCCATCCGCTCTTCGGCGCTGGCGGCAGCCACTTCAGCCAGATAATCACCTGACCGTGCGGGCGACGCCTTTGCCATCAGTTCGCGTAAATCCTTAAACTGATAGCGTCGGTGACTTAATGTCGTCTGAAACATAACACTCCTTAGCGCACCGGATTATTTGCTGCTTTTAGCGGGCACCGGGCGCAGGCCACGTAATTGCGGATCTTCTGCAGCATCCGTTCGCGCCTGATGGGTGATGCGGAACCAGGCATACGCCAGCAACATCATGGCGGCGAAAATCAGAAACAGTAAGGTGTTGTAGTAAATCATAGCGATCAGACAGACAACAGCCAGTACCAGCGCCAGCGCCGGTGCAAAAGGATAGAGCGGCGCACGGAACGGGCGGATTAAATTCGGTTCGCTGCGACGCAGCTTAAACAGCGCAGCCATAGAAATGATGTACATCACAATGGCACCAAATACCGACATCGTCACGATATTGGCCGTCAGCGGCTGGCCGCCGATGACGATCAGTGAATCTGAGAAAATGGCCGCAATGCCCACAACGCCCCCGGCGATGATACCGAGATGCGGTGTCTGGAAACGGGCATTGACGCTGGCCAGTCGTTTAGGCAAATAACCCGCCCGGGCCAGCGCAAAGATCTGCCGGGAATATCCCATGATAATGCCATGGAAAGAGGCTATCAGGCCAAACAGCCCCAGCCAGACCAGCATGTGTAGCCAGCCGCTGTTGCTGCCGACAATCAGTTTCATGGCCTGTGGTAAGGGGTCGTTAATGTTCGACAGCTTGGTCCAGTCGCCCACACCACCGGCAAACAACATCACGCCGAGCGCCAGAACGGTCAGGGTCAGAATACCGCCGATAAAGGCTTTCGGAATGGTACGCTGCGGATCTTTTGCCTCCTCTGCGGCCATTGATGCGCCTTCTATGGCCAGGAAAAACCAGATGGCAAAAGGTATGGCCGCAAAGATGCCGGAAAACGCCGCCGGGCTGAAAGTGTCGCTGCCCGCCCATCCGCCGTGAACAAAGTTCGACATTTCAAAACCGGGTGCCACCACGCCCATAAAGACCAGCAATTCGAAAATCGCCAGTAACGTGACCAGCAGTTCAAAGGTGGCGGCAATACTGACACCAAGAATATTGAGCACCATAAATACCAGATACGCGCCTACAGCCACCCATTTCGGCTCAATGGCCGGAAACTGCACATTGAGATACGCGCCGATCGCCATCGCGATAGCGGGCGGTGCAAAGACAAACTCCACCAGCGTGGCAAAACCCGCCACAAATCCACCGGTGGGCCCGAACGCACGGTAAGCGTAAGCGAAAGGCCCGCCGGCGTGCGGAATCGATGTGGTGAGTTCAGTAAAACTGAAAATAAAGGCACAATACATGGCCGCTATCACCAGTGCGGTGATAAGAAAGCCCAGCGTGCCTGCCTGCGCCCAGCCATAACTCCAGCCAAAATATTCGCCGGAGATTACCAGTCCGACAGCGATGCCCCAGAGTTTAAAGCTCCCCAGTGTACGTTTTAAAACGGGTGCGACTTTCGTGGTTTGCATAAATGATCCCCTGCCCGGTGGTAAATCAATTCTGTAAGAAGAGAAAATGTGACAGCCTTGCCCATTCCTGGTGTTACAAAGGTTGATGTTGCAAAGGCTGTACCACTTAAGAAGCCCTGAGCAAATGCGGTCCGGAGCCGTATTCCGGGGAGATTTGCCACATTTTAGCGCGCTGCAGTCAACCGCATCTCCGAAATGGTGCGTTGAAAAAGTGTCACCAAATGGCGCTACACTTTGGCTTCTCAGAACGAAGATGTGCAAAAAGGAGAACATCGTATGGCGACCCTGGAACAGAGAATCATTACCTGGCTCAGAGAGGAACCGCTTCACTTGCAGGCGCTGACGCAGGCACATGCACTGGGTCTTAACGACGGGTGGCTGGCGGCGGGATTTGTCCGGAATCTGGTCTGGGATCGGCTGCACGGCTATATACAGGCCACACCGCTTAATGATATCGACCTGGTATATTTCAATCCTCAGGATTGTTCGGCACAGACTGACAAACGCTATGAACAACATCTGAAAGCGAATTCGCCCGATCTCCCCTGGTCAGTGAAAAATCAGGCCCGCATGCACGAGCGTCACGGTCATACGCCTTATGTCTCCAGCGCTGAGGCAATGAGCTACTGGGTGGAAGTGGAAACCGCTATCGGCGCAAGAATGAATACTGACGGGCAAATCGAGCTGAACGCGCCGCTGGGACTGGAGGCTTTGTTTGCTTTCAGTATTACGCCAAACCCGCGCCATGCGATCCCCGCCGTTTTTGCCGAACGGGTCCGCAGCAAAGGCTGGCTGAGCCGGTGGCCGAAGCTCAGCGTGAAAGCGTGAATCGAATAAAAACCATAAATACTGTAAGGAATATGAAAAGCCGGTAAAGCCTCTCTGATTACTGCCGATATCTGTTACGCACGCTTACGTGCAAAATTTTATTCTTACTAAGTGAGGCTTTTTATGACAACTATCAGCGCGACTGGCAGTTCGGTGGGCTCCGCGTCCACCAGTGACTCAGGCAGTGCCAGCCAGATTGCAAAACTGACTAAGCAGATTACCAAACTGACTGAACAGCTCAAAAGTCTGGGCGGTTCAGGCGAAGATGCTGACACAGTTAAGCAAAAGCAAGAACTCCTGCAGCAGCAAATCGAACTGCTGCAACAGCAAATCGCTCAGATTCAACAACAGCAGGCTCAGAAAGCGCTTCAGCAACAGCAGCAACAACAAGCCGCCGCCGAAATGAAGAAAGACGAAGGCGTGAATAAGCCCTCAGAAACCAATGCTGTCGATATTTACGTGTAACCGCAGTTAAAGCCTGAAACAGCCGGCAAGGTATCAGAGTCCGTACATTCCCTGCTGGCTGCGTTTTTCCCGCAATAAGTTCGCCTGCTCTTTCACCACCTGCCAGATAGCCTGCGCAGCGGGTGATAACGACCGGTTTTTACGTTTGACCAACATCAGTACCCGGTTAATTTCCGGCACCAGATTTTTCACCACCAGACGACTCCCTTGCGGCATGGGTAAAGCCAGCGCCGGGATCACACTGATGCCCATCCCGGCTTCAACCATCGGGAATAAAGTGGCCGGATGGCCGATTTCCTGGGCGATCATGGTATCCACTTTCTGCGCTTTCAGTGCGCCGTCAATCAGGATCCGGCTTCCTGATGCGTAATCCTGCAGCACCAGTTTTTGGCCGTTCAGCGCCTGCCATTCAACTTCCGCCAGCGCCGCCAGCGGGTGATCCTCGCGACACATCAGTAAAAACGGCTCGTGCAAAATAGGCTCGCAGTCGAGGTCGGTGCTTTCACCCGGATCAATCACAATGCCGAAATCCACTTCCGCATTTCTGACGCTGTGAAGTACCAGTTGCTGCGCCTGGTCACGCAGCAGGATACTGATCTCAGGATACTGTCGCTCGCCGCTGGAGATACATTGTGGCATCAGTTGCGCCGAAATCGTCTGGCTTGAAGCAATGCGCACCCGGCCATTGTGCTGTGTGCCAAAGCTGCGGGTATCAAGCAGCATGGCGTGGAGTTCGTCGAGCAACGGCTCGACACGATTCGCCAGGCGCAGACCGGCGTCGGTGAGCACGACTTCGCGCGTTGTGCGGTCCAGCAAGCGTACCCCCATTTCAGCTTCCAGTTCTTTCATACTGTGGCTGACAGCCGACTGGCTTAACCCTATCGCTTCCCCTGCCCGGCTAAAACTGCCATAGCGTGAAACCGCCACGAACACGCGAAGTTGTCTGAGTGAATAATTCATGAATTTTCTGCATTAATGGATTAAATAAATCAATTTTTTAATTATATCGGAAAAGCACAAAATAGCCGCATTCAGAGACAACCTTTCCGAGACCTGCTATGCGCTTCTTACCTGATCGCTTCACCCTGACACTTATCGCCACTGTCCTGCTGGCGACATTCTTCCCGGCCAGCGGCATATTTGTCGCTTTCTTCAATAACCTGACCATTTTCGCCATTGGTCTGTTGTTTTTCATGCATGGCGCAAAACTCTCACGCGAAGCTATTTTTCAGGGCAGCAATAACTGGCGTTTACATTTATGGGTGATGTTCAGCACTTTCATTTTATTCCCGATCCTCGGGCTGCTTTTTCAGTGGTGGCATCCGGTGGATGTCAGCCCGCAAATTTACAGCGGCTTTGTGTATTTGTGTATTTTGCCTGCCACCGTGCAGTCGGCGATTGCGTTTACCTCACTGGCGGGCGGCAACGTGGCGGCAGCGGTGTGCAGTGCTTCCGCATCAAGCCTGCTGGGGATATTTGTTTCACCGTTGCTGGTCAGCCTGCTGATGCATGTACAGGGGGAAACGGGGAATGGTTTAGCACAGGTCTGGCATATTGTGCTGCAACTGCTGGTGCCGTTTGTCGCCGGACACTTGCTGCGTCCGCTGATTGGCGGCTTTGTCGAACGCCACCGTAAAATGATTGGCAAAACCGACCAGACATCGATTTTGCTGGTGGTGTATTCCGCTTTCAGTGAAGCCGTGACTCAGGGGATCTGGCATCAGGTCGGTGTCGGCTCACTGTTGTTTATCCTGGTGTTCAGTCTGGTACTGCTGGCCTTTATTCTGGTCATTAACACCTACATGGCACGCTGGATGGGCTTCAGTAAACCCGATGAAATCACTATCGTATTCTGCGGCTCGAAGAAAAGTCTGGCGAACGGTATTCCGATGGCGAATATTCTGTTTCCGGTCAGTGCCATTGGTATGATGGTGCTGCCGCTGATGATTTTCCATCAGGTACAGCTGATGACCTGTGCGGTGCTGGCGAAACGTTATCAGAAAAAGCAGCAGGAATCGGCGCTCAAACAAACGCCTGTCACTGAATAGCGCAGGCGAATAACAGGCAGAAAAAAGGCGCTGACATCAGCGCCTTCTACATCGGGTAGACGGACCGTTACTCGTCGGTGCCACCCAGCCCCGGACCATGACGACGCAGCGGATTGATCAGGCTTTGCAATCCTTCACTTTTGATCGCCAGCGTCAGTTGCATCAGTTCACCCAGTTTCCCCTGCGGGAATTCGTCTTTACGGGCGAACCACAGCAGATATTCTTCCGGCAGGTCGATCAGCACGCGTCCGGCATACTTACCGAACGGCATGACCGTATTGGCTATCTGCATCAGATCTTCTTTTTCCATGCTTTACTCACCCAGCAGACGGATCATTTCCGCCTCGTCGATCACCTCAATACCCAGTTCCTGTGCTTTCGCCAGCTTGGATCCTGCCGCTTCACCGGCAATCACCAGATCAGTTTTCTTCGACACGCTGCCGGAGACTTTTGCCCCCAGCGCGGTCAGACGATCTTTGGCTTCATCGCGTGAAAGGATCGAAAGCGAACCGGTCAGTACCACGGTTTTACCGGCAAACGGACTGCCAATTTCCTCCGGCACAATGACCTGCACTTCCGGCCAGTGAATATTGATTTCAGGGCTTAACAGCTCATCAATCACCTGCTGGTTATGTTCTTCCGACAGGAAATTGACCACATGTTTAGCCACCACATCGCCGACATCCTGCACGCTTTTCAGCGACTCAATATCTGCCGCTTTAAGCGCCTCAACCGAGCCGTAATGCGCGGCAAGGTTAGCGGCTGTGGCTTCGCCCACTTCACGAATGCCCAGCGCATACAGGAATCTGGCCAGCGTGGTTTCTTTGGCTTTTTCCAGCGCAGTAACCACGTTCTGTGCCGATTTAGGTCCCATGCGATCCAGACCGGTAAGTTTACCCGCCGTCAGCCGGAACAGATCCGCCGGCGTTTTGACATATTCTTTCTCGACCAGTTGATCGATGATTTTGTCGCCCATGCCATCAACATCCAGCGCCCGGCGGGAGACAAAATGTTTCAGCGCTTCTTTACGCTGTGCACCACAAATCAGACCCGCCGTACAACGCGCTACCGCTTCACCTTCGACACGTTCGACATCGGAGTGACAGACCGGACAATGCGTCGGGAAAACCACTTCACGGGCATCTTGCGGACGTTCATCCAGCACCACGCCCACGACCTGTGGGATAACGTCACCGGCACGGCGGACAATCACGGTATCGCCGATACGCAGGCCCAGACGTTCGATTTCATCAGCATTATGCAGCGTTGCGTTGCTGACCATCACACCCGCAACCAGCACGGGATCAAGACGTGCGACCGGCGTGATCGCACCGGTGCGCCCGACCTGGAACTCGACATCTTTCACCCGCGTAATCTGTTCCTGCGCCGGGAATTTAAACGCTGTCGCCCAACGCGGTGCCCGCGCCACAAAACCCAGTGCTTCCTGAATATCCAGCGAATCAATTTTCACGACCACGCCGTCAATATCAAACCCCAGCAATGGACGTTCCGCTTCAACCTGACGGTAAAACGCCAGCACTTCATCACTGCCGGTGCAAAGACGCACACGATCGCTGACCGGTAAACCCCAGGCCCTGAATTGTTGCAGGCGGGCAAGATGACTACGCGGCAGCTCCCCCCCTTCCAGCAGACCCACGCCGTAGCAGAAGAAAGTCAGCGGACGTCTGGCGGTGATACGCGGATCAAGCTGACGTAATGAACCTGCAGCAGCATTACGCGGGTTAGCAAATACTTTGCCCCCGGTACGGCGTGCTTCAGCGTTCATCGCTTCAAAGCCAGGCTGTGGCATAAACACTTCACCCCGCACCTCAAGACGTGCAGGAATATTGTCGCCATGCAGGCGCAGGGGGATGGCACGTATTGTGCGCACGTTGGCCGTAATATTCTCACCGGTCGTGCCATCGCCACGTGTGGCGGCCTGCACCAGTTCGCCATTTTCATACAACAGGCTCACTGCCAGCCCGTCAAGTTTCAGCTCGCAGCAGAAAGTCAGCGGTTCTGACGTCTTCAGACGATCCTGAACACGTTTATAAAATGCCAGATAGCTTTCTTCATCAAATACGTTGTCCAGCGACAACATCGGTATCTGATGCCTGACCTGTTCAAATGCGGAAAGCGGTGCCGCGCCCACGCGCTGCGTCGGTGAATCTGCAGTGACCAGTTCAGGATGCGCGGTTTCCAGCTCACGTAACTCGCGCATTAAGCGGTCATATTCGGCGTCAGGCACTTCCGGGGCATCCAGAACGTGATATTGATATTCGTGATGGCGTAACTGAGTGCGTAACTGATTGATCTGTTCTTCGATAGTGGCCATGACTCACCGTGGAGATAAAAAACCCCCGGCAAGCGGGGGTCAGGGGAATGGGTATTTCACGAAAGCCTGACTCAGGCGATCGCCTCGAGGACCTCGCGGATCCGCGCTTTGTACGTTTCGAGCTTCTGCGGCGTAATCATACGACGCTCATCGTCAAGCACCATCGCACCGACATCATCGGCAATACGTTGGGCAGACTGCAGCAGCAGTTTGAAGTTCTGATGCGCATCACCGTAGCAAGGCACCATCATAAACAACGTCACACCCGGCGTAGAGAAGTCAGACATATTGTCCGGGTCAAAGGAACCTGGTTTAACCATATTGGCCAGACTGAACAACACCGGACCGCTCCCGGCAGGGCTGACATGGCGATGGAAAATATTCATCGCACCAAACTGGAAACCGGCCTGAAGCACGCTGTTAAGCAACACTTCACCACCGATGACACCGCCCTGATGGGCAGCAACATGCAGTACCAGGACCGTTTCTTTCAGTTTCGCTTTCTCAGCCGGGGCTTCTTCTGCCGGGGCAAAAGGCGCAGCCTGAGGTTCTGCTTTCGCAGCAGGCGCCGCGTCAGCATGGATATCTTGCGGCGCAACCGGCGCATGCGTTCTGGCTTCAGGTGCGGAGTCCTGAGGTGCAAAATCAGCGACAGGTTCGCGACGCGGTGCAGTGGCGGATTCAGAGGCTGAATAACCACTCAGCAACGGATCATCCTGCGCAGCATATTGCTGTGGCTGAGCCGGTTGTTGAGGACGAGCAACAGGTGCTGGCGCTGGCTGCGCAGGAGAAACCTGCGGCTGACGTGGCGGTGCAGTCTGTTCAGGCTCATCATACTGACCAAAAGTCGGTTCATCCTGAGGATAAGCAGGACGCACGCGCACTTCCCCCACTCCATCGACAAAATCTTCGGACGGAGATTGTTCCCGTTCTTTTTTCACACGTTTAGCTGGACGATCGCGGAAAAGCGAAGAGCGTTCTTTACGGCTGGTCCACAAACCGTGTAACAACAACGCTATTATGGCGATCGCACCAACAACGATTAATATCAGACGCAAATCCTGCATCATTGCTATCTCTGTTGTTCTAATACATTGCCACCACGGCAAACATTCACATGATTAACTCTATTTGCCCACGTAGATAAGTGCAAGTCTCGACTCTACTTTCTGCTAATAAATAGGGCAGTTGCACCTTTTTTTGCTGTTTTTTCAGCCAATCCACCGCTAGCCAGTGGAAAATCATACCGATATGATAGCCCATGTCATTCAACTCAGAGAGAAAATTTCGTTTATGAGCTCATCGCAAAGCGCCAGACAAGAAAACGGCGTACATTATTTCACACAGGGCTGGACGCTCATTTCCTTACCCGGGATACGACGTTTTGTGATTTTACCCCTGGCTGTCAACGTGCTGCTGATGGGCGGTGCATTCTGGTGGCTGTTCACCCAACTGGGTGAATGGATCCCGGCAATGATGAGCAAGGTGCCGTCGTGGCTCAGCTGGCTGGATTATCTGATCTGGCCGGTGGCGGTGCTTTCCGTGGTACTGGTGTTCAGCTATTTCTTCAGCACCCTTGCCAACTGGATAGCCGCCCCCTTCAGCGGATTACTCGCCGAACAGCTCGAAGCGCGTCTTACCGGCAAACCGCTGCCTGATACGGGCATCTGGGACATCATGAAAGATCTCCCGCGCATCATGAAACGTGAGTGGCAGAAACTGGCGTATTACCTGCCACGCGCCCTGCTGCTGTTCGCGCTGTATTTCATTCCGGTGATAGGCCAGACTATCGCGCCCGTACTGTGGTTCTTTTTCAGCGCGTGGATGGTCGTGATTCAGTATTGCGATTATCCGTTCGATAATCACAAAGTCAGTTTTGCCGATATGCGTCGCTCACTTGGCAGCAATAAAATCGACAACATGCAATTTGGTTCTCTGGTCAGTCTGTTTACGATGATCCCGGTGCTGAATCTGGTGATCCTGCCGGTTGCTGTATGCGGCGCGACGGCCATGTGGTGTGACCGTTACCGCGATGTTTACGTCAAAAATAATATCGATGTGAATTCAACCCGAAAATAGTCCCTTTTTCTCACAGCCGCCTGCGGGCGGCTGCCTGCTATGCTTGACTTTTCTTCACCGAACTTATTTCTTAATAACGTATCGGTATAGCAAATACCAAAACCTTACTTCACTGGGAAAGCGGTTCGCGTATGCTTTCCTGATTCCCACTTATTTCATAGTGTTGAAAGCTTCACACCGTGAATATTTCATACAGGTAAAGGACGGGTTATGAGCAAGATCTATGAAGACAATTCATTAACAATTGGCCATACGCCACTGGTTCGTCTGAACCGTATCGGTAATGGTCGTATTCTGGCTAAGGTCGAGTCACGTAACCCGAGCTTCAGCGTAAAATGCCGTATCGGTGCGAACATGATTTGGGATGCTGAGAAAAAAGGCATTCTGACCAAAGATATCGAACTGGTTGAACCTACCAGCGGTAACACCGGTATTGCACTGGCTTATGTGGCTGCCGCGCGGGGTTACAAACTGACACTGACCATGCCGGAAACCATGAGCGTTGAACGTCGTAAGCTGCTTAAAGCTCTCGGCGCCAATCTGGTGCTGACCGAAGGCGCCAAAGGCATGAAAGGCGCGATTGCCAAAGCCGAAGAAATTCAGGCCAGCGATCCGCAGCGTTATCTCATTCTTCAGCAGTTCAGCAACCCGGCCAACCCGGCTATCCACGAACAGACTACCGGCCCGGAAATCTGGGAAGATACCGATGGCGCAGTGGATGTGTTGATCGCAGGCGTGGGTACCGGCGGCACGATCACCGGAACGGGTCGTTATCTGAAAAGTAAAAAAAGCAGCGTGAAACTGGTGGCCGTCGAGCCAACCGACTCTCCCGTTATCACCCAGACACTGAACGGCGAAGAAGTCAAACCGGGCCCGCATAAAATTCAGGGTATCGGTGCAGGTTTTATTCCGGGTAACCTGGATCTGGAGTTGCTGGATCGCGTTACGCTGATCACCAACGATGAATCCATTCACATGGCACGCCGTCTGATGGAAGAAGAAGGTATTCTGGCCGGGATTTCTTCCGGTGCAGCAGTTGAAGCTGCGGTGAAATTATCCAAAGAACCGGAGTTTGCAGATAAGACTATCGTGGTTATTCTGCCTTCTTCTGGTGAACGCTATCTGAGTACCGCATTGTTTGCAGATTTATTCACCGAGAAAGAATTGCAACAATAATGCCACATCCTTAAAAGCGGCTAAAAAAGCACCTCAAGGGGTGCTTTTTTGTGGCCTGCGTCAAACTTTACACCACTTCGTCATTGATTTTACCCGCCAGGTTTAGTATTTAACCGGACAATTATTTCGATGCTCGAAATTAATCGCTTCCATGACGCTTCCCGGCTGAATCGATTTACTGATTTGTTACATCAGGGAAAAAGACGGCATAATGGAGGAATAACAGAAAAAGCCTGGATCCAGGGCAAAGAGTTTTATCGCTGAGTGCGTTATTTTCTCTTTTCTGTTGCATCTGAACCTGCCCCTGAACCATAGTCAGGCGCTAATCTCTACAGGCTAAAGTGAAGGCCATAAGCTAAACTTTAGCTCCACAACATTACTTTAATAAGTTGGGGAAACAACAATGTTCCAGCAAGAAGTTACTATTACCGCTCCTAATGGTCTGCACACCCGCCCTGCTGCACAGTTCGTGAAAGAAGCTAAAGGTTTCGCTTCTGACATCACCGTGACTTCAAACGGTAAAAGCGCCAGTGCTAAAAGCCTTTTCAAACTGCAAACTCTGGGCCTGACCCAAGGTACCGTTGTGACCCTCTCAGCTGAAGGTGAAGACGAGCAGAAAGCCGTTGAACACTTGGTAAAACTGATGGCAGAGCTCGAGTAATAAACAACCGCTCTTATATAGTTTAAACCAGTCAAGAGAAAGGTAGGGTTATGATTTCAGGCATTTTAGTATCTCCCGGTATCGCTTTCGGCAAAGCACTTCTGTTGAAAGAAGATGAAATTGTCATCAACCGGAAAAAAATCTCTCCAGATCACGTTGATCAGGAAGTTGAACGTTTCCTGACGGGCCGTGCGAAAGCCTCTGCTCAACTGGAAGTGATCAAGACTAAAGCCGGTGAGACCTTCGGTGAAGAGAAAGAAGCCATCTTCGAAGGCCACATCATGTTGTTGGAAGACGAAGAGCTTGAACAGGAAATCATAGCCCTTATCAAAGACGAGCACGCTTCTGCTGACGCTGCAGCTTTCTCTGTCATTGAAGGCCAGGCGAAAGCCCTGGAAGAGCTTGATGACGAATACCTGAAAGAACGTGCGGCTGACGTACGCGACATCGGCAAACGTCTGCTGCGCAATATTCTGAACATGACCATCGTTGATCTGAGCTCCATTCAGGACGAAGTTATCCTGGTTGCGACCGATCTGACGCCGTCAGAAACTGCACAGCTGAACCTGAACAAGGTTCTGGGCTTTATTACTGATTTGGGTGGCCGTACTTCTCACACCTCGATCATGGCCCGCTCACTGGAACTGCCTGCTATCGTGGGTACCAGCGACGTGACCAAACAAGTCAAAAATGATGACTACCTGATCCTCGATGCCGTGAACAATAAAATCTATGTCAATCCGACAGCAGACATTATTGACGAGCTGAAAGCCGTTCAGAACCAGTACATCAGTGAAAAAGACGAACTGACTAAGCTGAAAGACTTACCGGCTATTACGCTGGATGGCCATCAGGTAGAGGTTTGTGCCAACATCGGTACCGTGCGCGACGTCGCGGGTGCAGAGCGCAATGGCGCTGAAGGTGTCGGCCTGTATCGTACAGAATTCCTGTTCATGGACCGTGACAGCCTGCCTACCGAAGAAGAGCAATTCCAGGCATACAAAGCCGTTGCTGAAGCGATGGGGTCACAGGCGGTTATCGTACGTACCATGGACATCGGCGGTGATAAAGACCTGCCGTACATGAACCTGCCGAAAGAAGAAAACCCGTTCCTGGGTTGGCGCGCAATCCGTATCTGCCTTGATCGCAAAGAAATTCTTCACGATCAGCTGAAAGGCATCCTGCGTGCCTCTGCCTTCGGTAAATTGCGCATCATGTTCCCGATGATCATTTCAGTCGAAGAAGTGCGTGAACTGAAAGCAGAACTTGAACTGCTGAAAGCGCAACTGCGTGAGAAAGGTCAGGCATTCGATGAAACCATTGAAGTGGGTGTGATGGTTGAAACGCCAGCAGCAGCTGTGATTGCGCATCACCTGGCGAAAGAAGTTGATTTCTTCAGTATTGGTACAAACGATCTTACCCAGTATACTTTGGCAGTGGATCGCGGTAACGAGCTGATTTCTCATCTGTACAACCCAATGTCACCGTCTGTGCTTGGTTTAATTAAACAAGTTATTGACGCATCTCATGCTGCCGGTAAATGGACAGGGATGTGCGGCGAGCTAGCCGGTGACGAACGTGCTACACTTCTTCTATTGGGCATGGGGTTAGATGAGTTCAGCATGAGTGCTATCTCTATCCCACGCATCAAGAAAATTATTCGCAATACAAACTTCGAAGATGTGAAAGCGCTGGCAGACCAGGCCCTGGCCCAACCTACGGCGCAAGAGTTGATGAACCTGGTTAACAAGTTCATTGAAGAAAAAACACTCTGCTAATTGCGCGATGCTGGTAAAGCTGCCCAAATTAATGCTTAGGAGAAGATCATGGGTTTGTTCGATAAACTGAAATCATTGGTTTCTGATGATAAAAAAGACGTAGGTACCATTGAGATTGTGGCACCGCTGTCTGGTGAAATTGTCAATATTGAAGACGTGCCTGACGTTGTTTTCGCTGAGAAAATCGTAGGTGACGGTATTGCTATTAAACCTGCTGGCAACAAAATGGTTGCTCCGGTTGATGGCACTATCGGTAAAATCTTCGAAACTAACCATGCTTTCTCAATCGAATCCGACAGTGGCATCGAGTTGTTCGTGCACTTCGGTATCGACACCGTTGAACTGAAAGGCGAAGGCTTCAAACGCATCGCTGAAGAAGGCCAGCGCGTTAAGAAAGGCGATTTGGTTATCGAGTTTGATCTGGCGCTGCTGGAAGAGAAAGCGAAGTCTACTCTGACTCCGGTTGTTATCTCTAACATGGACGAGATCAAAGAGCTGATTAAACTGACGGGTAGCGTGACTGTGGGCGAAACCCCGATCATCCGCATCAAAAAGTAATTCGCTCAGCGAGAAATAAAAAACGGCGCCTAATCAGCGCCGTTTTTTATTGCCTGTAAATATCTGTTCGCAAAATAATTAGAGTGACAGGACAAAAGGCTATAGCTTTTTGAACAGCGCTTGCGCTGGCCCCAATGCATCTTCAGCCCGGATTATGACGCAGGTTTCCAGTGCGGGACTTGAAGGCTGATAATTAGCCCATGAGGCTGCGCGTTACGGGCATCCACTTTACCTTCATGGGCCAACATCACTTTACGGGTGATAGCCAGCCCAAGGCCATAGCCTTTGCCTGACAGCGGCGATTTCACGCGCACGAACGGGTCAAAGATACTCGAAAGCTTATCCTCTTCCACACCCGGCCCCTGATCGGCCACTTCAATCTGCAAATACTGCTCAATCTGTGCCAGTGAAACACTGATAGTTTGCCCGCGGGCCGAAAAGCGCAGCGCATTACGCACCACGTTATCTACCGCACGACGCATCAGTTCAGCATTGCCTTTTACCGTGTAATCCAGGTTATCCGGAGACGGGGGATACATCGCAATTTCAACACCCGGCAACTGCGCTTCATAGCGCGCATCGTTAACCACGGCTTCCACCAGCCCGTAGAGATCAAAGTACTCTTCATCAGGAATTTCACTGCTTTCGGTGCGCGATAACGCCAGCAGTTCGCCGATCATTTTATCCAGCCTCCCCGCCTCGTGTTCTATGCGGCTCAGGGAGCTTTCGACGTTCGACGGATTCTGCCGCGCCAGACCGATGGCCAGTTGCAAGCGCGCCAGCGGGGAGCGCAGTTCGTGCGAGACATCATGCAACAGCTCTTCCCGCGCCCTGACCAGCACTTGCAGGCGTTCAGCCATCGAGTCGAAATCGCGCGCCACTTCGGACAACTCATCGTGCCGCTTACCCATGCTGCTAAACAAACGTACCGATAAATCGCCTTGCGCCACCCGATCAAAAGCTTTACGCATTTGCAGCATCGGCCGTGTCAGGTTCCACGCCAGAACGGCACTGAACAGCAACCCGCCAAGCCCGCCCAGCCACAACAATGGCGGTGGCATATTCAGCAGTTCGCGGTGGTGCTTTCGTGGCCGGTATTCATCCATCAGCCCCGCCACGTCATAACGCAGACGGTAACCCTGGCCGTCGGGCCCCTGCACAAACTCCACCACTTCATGCGGCGTTTTTCCGGGCTCAAGCTCCTGCATGCTGCTACCTTTTGCCGGCAGCAAAGACGGTGACACCGAAAAGAACTGCCGGTCATCTTGCGGCCAGTCAGCAATCATGGCATTCAGTGCAGGCATACCGCCGGAATGCAGCGTGGACACAGCCGAAGTAATTTGAAGTTTCACAAACCGGCGGGCAATACCACTTTCCGGCGGTTCATGCGGATTGTAGAAAGCAAAAACCACCCAGAGCCCCTGAGCGATTGCCACGAAAGTAAACCAGAAACCCAGCAATATTTTCCAGAACAACCTGCCGCGCAGTCGTTTAGCGGATTCGATAGCCAATGCTGCGCACCGTTTCAATAGTCAGCATATCGCCACCTTCAAGTGACCCCAGTTTCTGGCGGATGTTACTGATATGTACATCAATACTGCGGTCATACGCTTCACGCGGACGCCCGAGACCTTTTTCCGACAATTCATCTTTGGAGACCACACGTTCAGGCGAACGCAACAGTAATTCCAGCAGGTTGAACTCAGAAGCGGTCAGATCGAAGGGCACGCCGCGCCATTCACTGCTCCGGGTCGCCGGATTCAGCGTCAGATCACCATAGTTGACCGAGGACGTATCAGCGTGTGATTGCTGCTGTTCTTCCACACGACGCAATACAGCACGCAAACGTGCCACCAGTTCACGTGGATAGCACGGCTTCGGCATATAATCATCCGCCCCCATTTCCAGACCGATGACGCGATCAATGTTGTCCCCTTTCGCGGTCAGCATGATGATCGGCAGCCGGCTGTTTTTACGCACCTGACGCAATACATCAATACCGCTCATGTCTGGCAGCATAATATCCAGGATCATCGCGGTGTATTCGCCAGACATCGCACCTTCCACACCCGCTTTACCGGTCAGCACCAGAGACGCATCAAAACCTTCTGCAATCAGGTATTCACTGAGCATGGTGCCTAATTCAAGGTCGTCATCGACTAATAAAATTTTCATTGTTCATTTCCGCCTGGCTAAAATTTTGGTCATTTTTACCACTAAGCCAGCCATTCGCAGCCGCTTTTACTCTAATTTTACATTCAACAGCTGAATATAGAATTAAACATTAAAGACCCCAGTGGATAAATAACGGTCACCGCGATCACAAATAATCGCCACTATCACGCTGCCCGGATGGCTTCTGGCCACGCGCAACGCACCCGCTACCGCGCCGCCGGAACTCACCCCACAGAAGATACCTTCCGACCGCGCCAGCGCCCGCATGGTATCTTCTGCTTCGTTTTGTCCCATATCCATCACTTCATCGACCAGTTCCGGATTGAAAATGCCCGGCAGATAGGCCTGCGGCCAGCGGCGTATACCGGGAATACTGCTGCCTTCAGAAGGTTGCAACCCGACAATCCTGACGCCAGCATGCTGGCTGCGCAGATAACGGCTGACACCGGTAATGGTGCCGGTGGTGCCCATGCTGGACACAAAATGGGTGATCCGTCCGTGCGTCTGTTGCCAGATTTCAGGGCCTGTTGTCGTGAAATGCGCGAGCGGATTATCAGGGTTATTAAACTGATCCAGCACTTTCCCCTGCCCCTGTTTTTCCATTTCCAAAGCAAGATCGCGCGCGCCTTCCATGCCCTGCGCACGACTGACCAGCAACAGTTCGGCACCATACGCCCGCATCGATGCCTGACGTTCGAGACTCATATTCTCCGGCATCAGCAATTTCAGCTTGTAGCCTTTGAGTGCAGCAATCATCGCCAGCGCAATCCCGGTATTTCCGCTTGTGGCTTCAATCAGCGTATCACCAGGGCGAATTTCACCCCGTTTTTCCGCCTGCTCAATCATAAACAGTGCGGCACGATCTTTTACCGATCCGGCAGGATTATTCCCTTCCAGCTTAACCCAAATCTCGCTGTCCAGACCCTGCGTCAGACGCTGTAATCTCACCAGAGGGGTATTGCCGATGTAATGTTCGAGCGTACTCACGGGCCCGCCTTATAATAAAAAATTATATCTGCCGATAAAAAACACATAAACAGATATCAGACGATAAAAAGGGCGGCCCGATGACCGCCCTGAGAAAAATTCTGATCAAAAAATATCAGGCACTCTTCGCTAACGCAACGGGTTGCAGAGGCTGGTCGCCCGCATACAGACGGCCATTCAGCCCGCCGACATAGAACCGATCGCCGCGCTGAGGTGCGCTGTTACCGTGTGTTTCGGAAAGCACAACCGAAAGCGGTTCGTCGTGCCAGCCCTCGGCCTGCACGATAAGCTGCCAGAAATGGCCACGCGGGCTGACTTCGAGCACCTTCACCGGCAACGGGCAACGCGCTGTACTGTGCGGCGTAATTTCCATTTCCCATGGACGCAGGAATAAGTCGACTGCGCCCTGATGCAGCGGCGGGTTATCCAGCGGCCAGTGGTATGCACCGACGTACAGCTGAGAGCCCCGGATTTCACCGCTGATCTTGTTGACTTCACCCATGAATTCCAGCACGAAACGGGTTGCCGGTTCACGCCAGATTTCCTGCGGTGCGCCGACCTGTTCGATATTGCCCTGGCTCATTACCACCACACGATCAGCCACTTCCATGGCTTCTTCCTGATCGTGCGTCACGAACACGCTGGTAAATTTCAGTTCTTCATGTAACTGCCGCAGCCAGCGGCGCAACTCTTTACGCACCTGTGCATCCAGTGCACCAAAGGGTTCATCGAGCAGCAGAATTTGCGGTTCAACCGCCAGCGCACGCGCCAGTGCCACACGTTGTTTCTGACCACCGGAAAGTTGTGCTGGATAACGGTTTGCCAGATGGCCTAACTGCACCATTTCCAGCAATTTAGTGACTTTCTGTTTGATCGCACCGGCATCCGGACGCTCGCGGCGCGGCAACACCGTCAGACCAAACGCGATATTATCGAACACGGTCATATGACGGAACAGCGCGTAATGCTGGAATACAAAACCGACCTGACGATCGCGGGCATGAAGGCGCGTCACGTCTTTGCCGTGGAAGCTCAGGTGGCCGGCGTTTTGATTTTCCAGCCCGGCGATAATACGCAGCAGCGTGGTTTTACCTGAACCGGAAGGCCCGAGCAGCGCAACCATCTCTCCGGAAGCAATATCGAGCGAGATATCATTGAGCACCTTAGTGCGGCCAAAATATTTGTTGATACCGTTAATTTCAATGCTCATGACTTCCCTCCCGCTCAAGACGGTCATTGTGGCGCTTCAGACGCCATTGCAGGCCGCTTTTCAGAAATAATGTGACAATTGCCATCAGGGTTAACAGCGCAGCGGCAGTAAACGCGCCTGCAGTGTTGTAATCCTGATGCAGTAATTCGACTTGTAGAGGCAGCGTGTAGGTTTCGCCACGGATAGAACCGGACACTACCGATACTGCGCCAAACTCCCCAATGGCGCGGGCGTTGGTCAGCACCACGCCGTATAACAATGCCCAGCGGATATTCGGTAATGTCACGCGGCGGAACATCTGCCAGCCTGACGCCCCCAGCAACACTGCCGCTTCATCTTCATGACTGCCCTGGCTTAACATCACCGGCACCAGCTCACGGATAACAAACGGACAGGTGACAAATACTGTCACCATCACCATACCCGGCCAGGCGAACATAAACTGAATATTATGGGCATCCAGCCAGCCGCCAATCGGACCGTTGGTGCCGTAAAACAGCAGATACAATAGCCCTGCCACCACCGGCGACACCGCGAACGGAATGTCGATAAGCGTCAGTAACAGCTGACGTCCCGGAAAATTAAAGCGGGCCACCAGCCAGGCCAGCAGTGTGCCGAAAATCAGGTTAACCGGCACGGTGATCAGCGCCATCAGCACCGTCAGCCAGATGGAGTGCAACATGTCAGTGTCAGACAGGTTCTTCCACACGGCAGCAAGGCCGTCGGAAACCGCGAGTACGAAAATGCTAATCATCGGGATCAGCAACAACAGAACACAAATCAGCACACCGGTGCCGATCAGTGACCATTTGACCCAGTCAATACGCTGGCGCTTTTCGCCTGCAAAAGCCGGAACATCAGACATTACTGGCCTCCCAGACGACGGCCATAACGGCTCTGTAAGGTATTAATCGCAAACAACAGCAGCAACGATGCCGCGAGGATCACCGAAGCGATGGCGCTGGCTGCCGGGTAATCAAATTCCTGTAAGCGAATAAAAATCATCAGTGAGGTCACTTCGGTTTTCCACGCAATGTTACCGGCGATGAAAATGACCGCGCCGAATTCTCCCAGACTGCGGGTAAAGGACAACGCCGTACCCGCCAGAAGCGATGGCATCACTTCGGGCAACACCACACGACGGAAGCTCTGCCAGCGCGATGCACCCAGTGTTTCAGCGGCTTCTTCATATTCCGGGCCTAATTCTTCCAGCACCGGTTGCACGGTACGAACCACAAACGGGATGCTGGTAAATGCCATCGCCACGGCAATACCCAGCCAGGTATACGCTACTTTGATATCAAAATGCGCCAGCCACTGACCGTAAAAACCGGTGGTAGAAAACAATCCTGCCAGCGTTAAACCGGCCACAGCCGTCGGCAGGGCAAACGGTAAATCCATCAGACCATCCACCAGGCTTTTACCGGGGAACTCATAACGGGTCAGGATCCATGCCATCAGCATGCCGAAGAAACAGTTAAAAATACTCGCCACACCTGCCGCCAGCAGCGTCACTTTATAGGCCGCCACCACCTGACCGTTGGTGATGACATCCCAATATTGCGCCAGTGTCATTTGTGACAACTGCATCACCAGCGCACTCAGCGGCAGCAACAGCACGAGGCACACGAACAACAAACTGCTGCCGAGGCTCAGGGTAAATCCGGGTAATACGCGTTTGCTCGACAACAACATTACTTGTGACCTTGCGCTAACAGTTTGTCCAGCTCACCGCCGGTACTGAAATGGGTTTCCATCACTTGTGGCCAGCCACCGAACTGATCTTCAACTTTGAACAATTTAGTTGCCGGGAACTGCTCTTTCGCTGCCGCCATTGCTGTTTTGTCATACACACGGTAGTTAAAACTGGTGATGATTTTCTGCGCCTGCGGGCTCCACAAATAATTCAGATAATCTTTTGCAGCTTTCTCTGTGCCATTTTTCTCGACATTTTTATCCACCCAGGCGACCGGGAACTCCGCCAGGATATCCACCTTCGGAACAATGACTTCGTATTTATCATCACCGTACTGCTTACGGATGTTGTTCACTTCCGATTCGAAACTGATCAGTACATCACCCAGTCCGCGTTCGACAAAAGTGGTGGTGGCGCCACGGCCGCCGGTATCAAATACCTGCACGTTTTTCAGGAAACTCGCCATCTTTTCGCGGGTCTGCGCCTGGTTTTTATTATCCTCCAGATTGAAGGCGCCCCAGGCACCGAGATAGGTATAACGCCCATTACCGGAGGTTTTAGGATTCGGGAAAATCAGGCTCACGCCCGGACGCGCTAAATCATCCCAGCTGTGAATATTTTTTGGATTGCCCTTGCGCACCAGAAACGCCATGGTTGAATAGAACGGCGAACTGTTATTAGGCAGACGGCTTTGCCAGTTGGCCGGGATCAGATTGCCACGGTCATGCAAAATCTGCACATCCGTCACCTGATTGTAAGTGACCACATCGGCCTTAAGTCCCTGCAAAATGGCCAGTGCCTGCTTGGACGAACCGGCATGCGACTGTTTGATATCGAGTTTGTCGCCATTATTTTGGTCCGCCCACTGTTTCTGAAAAGGCGGGTTCAATGCGGCAAACAGTTCACGGGAGACATCATAAGAGCTGTTGAGCAATTCAGTGGCCGAAGCCGCCCCGCTGGCCAGCAACACTGCCGCGACAGATCCTTTAAGCAGGCTGCCTGTAAACCACGCTTTAACAAACCCCGTTTCTGTTTTCATGCTCAGCCTTTGGTGAATTCATCGATTTGCGATACGCATATGAACCGCTCAATACTACACAGTGTATTTATAACTGAGGGTCAGGCTGTAACGGTTTTATATACCATTTGGTGATTTTCAAGCATGAAAAGCTATAAGACGTTAACAAACGCGAAGGGAATAACAGGAGGGACAGAAACAGCGCGTTCGCAACGGAACGCGCCGGGAGGTGTTAAAGCGCTAACAGGCGGGTCAGGGAGGGGGCAAAATAATAGCTGCCAGTCACCGGACGGGTGAAGCGCAGCATAGCATCGCGTTTGCCATCAAGATCGCCAAACATGCTCAGCAGTTGTTTCTCAATATTCCACAAACGGGCGCAATAGCTGATGAAATACAAGCCGTGTTCACCACTGGCCGTACCGTAAGGCAGGCTCTGGCGCAGGATTTTCAGGCCCTTTCCGTCTTCTTTCAGATCAACGCGGCTGACGTGGGAGGTGGCCGGACGGGTTTCTGAATCCAGCTCTTCATCCGTTTCTTTAGTACGCCCTATCACTTCTTCCTGTTGTTGCACAGTGAAGCGTTCCCATTGCACCAGATTATGTTTCCAGCGCTGGACCATCACGTAACTGCCACCGGCATCGACGCTACCCTCAGGGATAATGGCCACCTGAGCGCGGGCTTCTGCTTTCGGGTTTTCAGTGCCGTCGACAAAACCACTGAGGTCACGTTCTTCCAGCGCACGGAATCCGTGAGTTTCTTCTTCGACAGTGATTGAACTGCCGAATGCTTTTAATGCCGCCTGTGCCAGCGCAAAATTCACGTCATGACGCAGCGACTGAATATGCAGCAACATATCACGCTGCGTCGCCGGTGCCAGCCCGTTGCCCAGCGGCTCGAAAGGTTTCAGTTCTTCTGCACCCTGATTGCCGGATAAATCACGCCATACATCGTTGCCAAAGGCAATGACCGCACCAGGATGTTCTGCGGGAAATTTTTTCTGCATGTCTTCCAGTACGGCCACAAATGCACGGCAGCCCTGCCGGAGCGCATCCAGGTCACCCTGAGCTTTCGCTTCGATGTAAATCGCGAAACGGCAATGTTCGGGTAAAATGCCGCTCTGAACCTGAGTCATTTTCTCATCCTCGTTAATTTGACCGGCGACATCATACCGGATGTCAATAAAAATGCCTTGCGCGAAGGCAAGGCATTGAGGGCTTTTTAAACACAGATTCCCGTTTTATTGCACGTTATTCGCCGGATTAGCACGCCAGATGATTTTGCTGACCTTCCAGTCTTTCAGGGCATCATCCGAAGGCATCAGCGAATCCGGACCATGCCAGATACCGCTGAACACATAGGTTACGTGAGCACTTTGCGGCGCTTTACACTCGACGTTTTCGGCATCATCCCCTTCGCCTTTGACGCAGACATCGAAGGCCTTGCTGTAAAGCGTGCTGAAAGGTGTGCCGATTTTGACCCCCCATTCACTTTCAACTTTCGGATCCACCACATCAACGCGTTGCACATTGCCTTTCGGCTCACCGCTGATGGACATTTTCACGTCTTTGCCGTCCATCGCCTGGAAGAAACTCAGCATTTTTCCATCGCTCATCGACATCCCGCTGCGCAGGGTATAGTCGCCGTCCAGCGCGTCTTTAACGGCTGTTTCTGTCAGCGGTGTGCTGCTGGTTATTCCGCCCACGCCTTTATCGCTGACTGTCAGGCTGCTGCCAAACCAGTTAAGCGGATTCATACCCGACCAGGAAATATCTGGCCACGACATGTTAGACAGTGATGAACAGCCCGTAAGAATTAACG
Source organism: Rahnella perminowiae (assembly GCF_019049695.1). Taxonomy (NCBI): domain Bacteria; kingdom Pseudomonadati; phylum Pseudomonadota; class Gammaproteobacteria; order Enterobacterales; family Yersiniaceae; genus Rahnella; species Rahnella perminowiae. Next base: position 126,167 of record NZ_JAFMOT010000181.1, on the reverse strand, counting down.
GCAGCGCCAGCAACATCGGGCGAACCCGTATGCGAACAGTCATTCGGTACACTCCTTGACTCCCCGTTCCCGTCGGCCGGTGCGGCCTGGCGGATAAACCGGCAGTGAAATTATTGTTTATTTATGCATGAGGGTTTAGCGCCAGTTCGAGTACTTTTCTGGTTAAAAAGTTCATCCCCGAATGGAATATGCATCAGGCCAGACGGCGCGTGGCATCAAAACAGGCGCGCAGACGGCGGCTCATGAGCCAGTAAGCCAGCGCCGCTGCATCCAGCAAGGCCAGCACGATATCCACGCCGGAAATCGTATCTGTACTTTGCCATAACCCCAGCCCCTGCAAGGCAAATGTGACAAACATGCCAGCCAGCAGCAACCAGTAACCAGCCTGCCAGATACGCGGCCATACATGACGACGCCCGCTGAGTAAAAACAACAGCGCGGGTGGCAATCCGAGTAACATTCCGGACCAGAAATTTTGCGACTCAGGATAAAACAACGCCAACAGGTCACTGCCCTGCTGGCGCGACGCCCCGACCATCACAAATAATATCCAGGTCCGCGCCTGCAAAATCAAAATAGTCCAAAACCACAATGGCAAGCGCAACATACCATGGTCGTTATAATCATCCGGGTTCATAAAAAGGACAACGTTCCTGCAAATGAAGTTAAGTTTTTAAAATATATCAATAGCATACCTAAAATAATTCGAAGTACAGAAAAACAGCCAGCGGAGTGATCCGATGAACTTACTCAGGTAAGTGATTCACATCACTGAGCGCAGCCAACACCTCTGCAATTTTAAGTATGCCGGGTATAGGCTTAAGAAACTGTTAAGAACTGTCTGCTTTACTGGTCTCCAACGCGGCAACACATCCGAAACGATGTCATCGTTGCCGGTACTCTGGAAACGTTAACTTAAGGAAGACTATTATGATGAAGAAGATCACGCTGGCAACCCTCATTGCACTTTGTTCAGCCACTGCCTTTGCCCAGCAGGCTGGCGGATTTAACGGCCCGTCGGCGCAGGAATCACAAACCCAGCCTGCCCCACAGGGTGGCTTCACGGGTACCACGGCGCTGAGTACAGTGAAAGACGCGCAAACCATGAAGGATGATCAGTGGATCATGCTGGAAGGGTTCATCGATCAGCGTATCGACCATGATAAATACATTTTCCGCGACAATACCGGCACCCTCAATGTCGAAATTGACGGCAAACGCTGGCAGGGACAGAACGTGTCACCCAAGGACAAAATCCGCATTGAAGGTAAAGTCGATAAAGACTGGAATTCTGTCGAAGTGGATGTCAAAAGCGTAAAACTGATCAAGTAACTCAGAAAACGAAGCCCCGGCGGATCACTCCTGCCGGGGCTTTTTTATTCGCCGGAATAACGGTTTAGTATTCCTGATCTTCGATCAGTCGTTTACCCAGTAAAAGCGTATCCGAAATTTCATAACCCAGTTTTTCATACATGCTGACTACCGCATCGTTTTCAGCACGCACCATTAAATTCATTTTCGGGCAACCACGGGCGATTAACTTCTTCTCCAGACGGTTTACCAGCGCATTGGCAATGCCACGGCCGCGATAATCCGGATGTACCCCCAGATAATTGGCTGATCCGCGATGACCATCGTAGCCGCCCATCAGCGTCGCCACCACTTCACCGCCCACTTCCGCCACCAGGAAAAACTCAGGGCTGTGGTTAATTTTACGTTCAATATCCAGCTCTGGATCATTCCACGGACGCAGTAAATCGCAGCGTTCCCATAAGGTCAGTACTTCTTCGAAATCTTCTTGACGGTATACGCGAATTTCCATCACTGTTCGCCGCTGTTAATCGGGGTTTATATGATTATCGCGTGATCTGTTTGATACGCAACATCAAAATCACCAATTGTGTACTTTATAAACCGTTTTGAGCGATAAAATCTTTACATAAAACACCATGACGCTCTGTCTGTCCTGGATAGTTATTCGGTCATGACATCATTCACGACACATTATTCATAAAAAGTAATAGTTCTCAGGTCGAAACGATAAAAAAGATACTCTATAACATAGGGCATTCTGCATTTTTTCTGACGGTAACGGACTGATGTTAAACCCCCTGAATAAATTTTTGCATTTCCAGCCTTTGCCTGCCGCCGCCACCCGTCGCCAACTGCTACTTTCCGGGCTTGGATTGGCGATTGCCGCTTTCGGTTCACGTTCTGCCAGCGCCGCGCAGCATGAACACATCACCCAATCTGCACCGGCTCCTAAACCTCCGGGTGCGAAAAAACTGGTGATGATTGACCCCGGACACGGTGGCATCGATTCCGGCGCGGTGGGTCATGAAGGCTCGGAAGAAAAACATGTCGTGCTGGAAATCGCCAACTATGTGCGGGAATTCCTGGGCGAGCAAAGTCATATTGACGTTAAACTGACCCGCGACTCTGATCACTTTATACCGCTTTATCAGCGGGTTGAACTGGCTCATCAGCATCAGGCCGATTTATTTGTTTCGATTCATGCCGATGGTTACACCAGCCCGACGGCTTCAGGCGCGTCTGTTTTCGCCCTCTCTAATCGCGGGGCCAGCAGCGCGATGGCGCGGTATATGTCTAAAAAAGAAAACGATGCCGATCTGGTCGCGGGCGCGAAATATGCCAAAGAAGACAATAATTATCTGCAACAGGTATTGTTCGATCTGGTGCAAACCGACACCATCAAAAACAGTCTGACACTGGGGCATCATGTGCTCGACAGAATCCGTCCGATACACCATCTGCACAGCCAGCAGACCGAACAGGCCGCATTTGCTGTATTAAAATCCCCGTCGATACCGTCGATTCTGGTGGAAACATCGTTTATTACCAATCACCAGGAAGAACAGTTACTCAGCACTACGGCGTTCCGTCGTGAAATCGCGCAGGCCATTTCACAGGGGATCGTAAATTTCTTCAGTTACTTCGATGCCAACGAACGTAAGCCCCGGTAACGTCTTTGCGCTGCTAAAAGCAGGCGTCTCTAGCCGACGCGGATGTTTTTGGGTATATAATCACTTCCTCTTTTTGATTCAGCGCCCGCAAGGCGCTGAATGTCTCTTAAGTCAACGTCTGCGAGTTTGCCCGTGAGCCAATCCATTCCCGACATCCAGCAAGTTAAAACTTTTCTGCTTAAGCTCCAGGATCACATTTGCCAGCAACTGGCTGCCGCCGATGGCAAGGGCCGGTTCGCTGAAGATCAATGGGTACGGGAGGAAGGTGGTGGTGGCCAGAGCCGGGTGCTGACCCATGGCGCAGTGTTTGAACAGGCAGGTGTCAACTTTTCGCATGTTGCCGGTGCAACCCTGCCCGCTTCCGCAACCGCGCATCGACCTGAACTGGCTGGTCGCAGTTTTCAGGCAATAGGCGTTTCACTCGTTATTCATCCGCTGAATCCTTACGTGCCAACCAGCCATGCCAACGTACGCTTTTTCATTGCGGAAAAACCCGGTGAAGCGCCGGTCTGGTGGTTTGGCGGTGGCTTTGACCTCACGCCATACTACGGTTTTGAAGAAGATGCCCACCACTGGCACCAAACTGCACAACAGCTTTGCCAGCCGTTCGGCGATGATGTCTATCCAAAATACAAAAAATGGTGTGACGATTACTTCTTTATTAAACACCGTAACGAAGCACGCGGTATCGGCGGCTTATTCTTTGATGACCTTAATTCGCCGGATTTCGCCACTTGTTTCAGTTTCATGCAGGCTGTGGGCAACGGCTTTACCGACGCCTATATGCCCCTGGTAGAAAAACGCAAAGCTCTGCCGTGGGGCGAGCGTGAGCGCCAGTTCCAGCTTTACCGCCGGGGGCGTTACGTTGAGTTCAATCTGGTATGGGATCGCGGAACCCTGTTTGGCCTGCAAACCCGTGGCCGCACGGAATCTATTTTAATGTCGATGCCTCCGCTGGTGCGTTGGGAATACGGCTATCAGCCGAAAGAAGGCAGCCCGGAAGCCGCACTTTATAACGACTTTCTGCCGGTTCGCGACTGGCTGGCTGAAAAGGGAGAGCCAAACTGATGCAAATCTGGGTTGATGCAGACGCCTGTCCGAATGTCATCAAAGAAGTGCTGTTCCGCGCCGCCGAACGTACCGGCATGATGGTGACGCTGGTTGCCAACCAGATCGTCCGTACACCTCCGTCAAAATTCCTGCGCACCTTACGCGTAGAAGCGGGCTTTGACGTAGCAGATAACGAAATTGTAAAACGCACTGAGCCAGGTGATCTGGTGATCACCGCCGATATTCCGCTGGCAGCGGAAGTCATTGAAAAAGGCGGCGTGGCGCTGAATCCGCGCGGTGAGCGTTATACCACCGAGACCATCAAAGAACGCCTGAACATGCGTGATTTTATGGACACCATGCGCGCCAGTGGCGTACAAACCGGCGGACCGCCCGCGCTTAATCAGCGCGACCGTCAGCAATTTGCCAATGAACTGGATAAGTGGTTGCAACAAGCCAAAAACTAATTCCCCTTCATGCAATTCGAATGATTTTGGGGACTGATAAAAGTGGATAAATTGAAAAGGATGTAAAAAATGGTCAAAAAGATCATCCTTGATTGCGATCCTGGGCACGACGATGCTATCGCGATGTTACTGGCACACGGTAACCCAGACATCGAACTGCTGGCTGTCACAACGGTCGTCGGTAATCAGACGCTGGAGAAAGTCACCCGCAATGCCCTCGCCGTGGCACGTGTGATTAACCTGACTGGCGTGCCGTTTGCGGCGGGCGCAACCCGTCCGCTGGTACGTCAGGTTGAAATTGCTGACGAAATCCATGGTGAGTCCGGTCTGGATGGTCCGGTGCTACCGGAAGCGACCCTCACTCTTGAACCTGTTCATGCTATCGATCTGATAATTGATCTGATCATGTCTCACCCGCCAAAAACCATTACGCTGGTGCCCACCGGCGGGCTGACCAATATTGCTATGGCTGTACGCAAAGAGCCTCGTATTGTTGAACGTGTGAAAGAAGTGGTACTCATGGGCGGTGGTTACCACGTGGGAAACTGGAGTGCAGTCGCAGAATTCAATATCAAAATTGATCCTGAAGCCGCGCATATTGTATTTAACGAGAAATGGCCGCTGACGATGGTCGGGCTTGATTTAACCCATCAGGCACTGGCTACCCCTGAAGTTGCCGCGCGCATCGCCGCTGTAGGTACTCAGCCGGCTAAATTTGTCGGCGAACTGCTGGATTTCTTTGGCCTGAGCTACAAAGACCGCCAGGGCTTTGATTCACCGCCGGTTCACGATCCGTGTGCCGTAGCTTATGTCATCGATGCGAACGTAATGACCGTGCAAAAGGTGCCGGTAGATATCGAACTGACGGGCACCTTAACACTGGGTATGACCGTCGCCGATTTCCGCGCACCGCCCCCGCCGGATTGCCATACGCAGGTGGCAGTCAAACTCGACCATCAGCGTTTCTGGGATCTGATCGTCGATGCGCTGGAGCGTATCGGCGAAGTGAAATACTGAGACGGCGATTGAGAAAAACGAGCATCGCTTTGATGCCCGTTTTTTACGCTAACAGTTGCGTGGTTATAAAGGTTCGGTTTGGGCTTCCACGACTGCCAGCGCTACCATATTGACTATTCGCCTGACCGAGGCAATTGGCGTCAGAATATGTACCGGTTTCGATACCCCCATCAGGACCGGTCCGACAGTTACCCCTTCCGAACACGATACCCTCAGCAGGTTGTAACTGATTCGCGCTGATTCCATATTCGGCATGATGAGAATATTTGCCGATCCTTTCAGCGGGCTGTCCGGCATCACATCCTGACGAATACTTTCCACCAGCGCCGCGTCACCGTGCATCTCACCGTCGATTTCCAGATCAGGATCGCGCTCATGAATCAATTCCAGGGTACGGCGCATTTTCAGCGCGGCCGGGCTGTCTGAGGTACCAAAACTGGAGTGCGACAACAGCGCGACTTTCGGCTCAATCCCAAACCGTCTCACCGTTTCTGCTGCCATCAGCGTGATTTCTGTCAGCTGTTCAGGGGTTGGATCATCATTGACGTAGGTATCAGCAATAAAGGTATTGCCGCTCGGCAGCAGCAGCGCATTCATCGCCCCGGCAACATGCGTACCTTTGCGAAAACCGAACACATTCGCCACGATATCGTAATGCTCATGATAGGTACCAACCGTACCGCAAATCATCGCATCGGCTTCGCCGCGCAGCAGCATGATGGCAGAAATCAGCGTCGGATTGCCGATCACAGCCCGGCGCGCCTGTTCCTGAGACACACCGCGCCTTTTCATCAACGCATAATATTCGCGCCAGTATTCATTAAAACGCGGATCAGATTCGTTGTTCACCACTTCAAAATCCCGGCCTGCTTCCAGTTGCAAACCGAGTTTTTTGATGCGCATGGCAATGACGCTCGGCCGTCCGACCAGAATCGGCTTCGCCAGCCCGAGGGAAATCAGTTCCTGCGTAGCGTGCAGCACGCGTTCCTCTTCTCCTTCCGCCATTACCACCCGTTTGGCGTCTTTCTTAGCCTGCGAGAAAATAGGCTTCATGAACAGATTGGTTTTGTAGACGAACTCGGTAAGTTTTTCGGCATACGCCTCCAGATCCTCAATCGGGCGCATAGCCACACCGGACTCCATCGCGGCTTTCGCTACGGCGGGCGCAATTTTCACGATCAGGCGCGGATCAAAAGGCTTAGGAATAATATATTCAGGTCCGAAAGACAGCTCTTCTTCACCGTAAGCGGAAGCCACCACATCGCTTTGTTCGGCCATTGCCAGATCCGCGATAGCATGAACACAGGCCAGTTTCATTTCTTCATTGATGGTGGTTGCCCCGACATCCAGCGCACCACGGAAAATGAACGGGAAGCACAAGACATTATTCACCTGATTCGGATAATCCGAACGGCCGGTACAGATAATGGCGTCGGGTCGCACCGCTTTTGCCAGCGGCGGTAAAATCTCCGGCTCAGGGTTAGCCAGCGCCAGGATCAGCGGATCTTTGGCCATGGTTTTCACCATCTCCTGCGTCAAAACTCCGGGGCCGGAACACCCCAGAAAAATATCGGCGTCCGGGATTGCATCCCCCAATGTGCGCTGGCCGTTATCTTCAATCGCATAAGCCGCTTTGGTTTCAGCCATGTTGTCTTCGCGCCCCTGATAAATCACACCACGGGAGTCGCAGGCCGTGATGTTATGGCGTTTCAGCCCCAGCGCCACCAGTAAATTCAAGCACGCAATGGCAGAAGCCCCCGCCCCTGAAACGACCAGCCGCACATCGGAAATGCTTTTCCCCACCACGCGCAGACCATTTAACACTGCGGCGGTACAGATAATGGCGGTGCCATGTTGATCGTCATGAAACACCGGAATTTTCATGCGCTCCCGGAGCTTTTTCTCAATGTAAAAGCACTCCGGCGCTTTGATATCTTCAAGGTTGATGCCGCCGAACGTCGGCTCCAGCGCGGCGATCACATCGATCAGTTTATCGGGATCGTTCTCATCCACTTCAATATCAAACACATCAATACCGGCGAATTTTTTGAACAATACGCCCTTACCTTCCATCACCGGTTTCCCGGCCAGGGCACCGATATTTCCCAGCCCGAGAACAGCGGTACCGTTGGAAATCACCGCCACCAGATTGCCGCGTGCGGTGTACCGGTAAGCCGCCAGCGGATCTTTAGCGATCTCCAGACAGGGAGCGGCAACGCCCGGAGAATAGGCCAGCGCCAGATCACGTTGTGTCGCGAGAGGCTTGGTGGGTGAAACCTGAATTTTGCCAGGCACCGGAAACTCATGAAAATCGAGCGCACTTTGTTTGAGTTGTTCGTCCATTGCAGGATCCTTTTCGTGTTTCTTATTTTTTGCAGAGACAACAGGGTACGGGAAATATCAGCATCTGATTTTCCTGCTGACAAGTATAGATAACCCTGCCATGGCTAAGGGTGAATCACGACCAAAACTTAGCCGTTACATTGATTACTTTTCATTCATGGAAGACGTCTCGTAAAAATGCACTAAGCTTAAAGTTTGTCCTTGCGCTTTTCTCGCCAGACGCTCAGTTTGTCGGGCAACAGGGCCGCCATTGTTGAGACCCATTGCAGTAATCAGAAAAAGCGCATTCAGTTTGTTAACCGAATGATGCAGGGTAGGAGCCCTACGAAAGAGAGTCGTCAGACCTTATTGCTGTATCGTTTTTTCTCGCCAAGGAGCTAAGAGATGAACCAGTTAGACGCACTAAAAAAAATCACCACCGTCGTTGCCGACAGCGGTGACATTGAATCTATCCGTCATTTCGAGCCTCAGGATGCGACGACCAATCCTTCGCTGATCCTCAAAGCAGCCGACCTGCCGCAGTACCAAAACCTGATTAAAGACGCGCTGGACTACGCCCGCAAGCAAGGTGGCAGCAAAGAAACTCAGGTGATCAATGCGACAGATAAACTGGCCGTTAATATCGGGGCCGAAATCCTGAAAAGTGTGCCGGGGCGCGTCTCGACAGAAGTGGATGCCCGCCTGTCATTTAACCGGGATTTGTGTATCGAAAAAGCCCGCAAACTGATCGGTTTATATCAGGATCATGGCATCGATAAATCGCGCATCCTGATTAAACTGGCATCAACGTGGGAAGGTATCCAGGCCGCTAACGAACTGGAAAAAGAAGGCATCAACTGCAATCTGACCTTGCTGTTCTCTTTTGCTCAGGCACGGGCCTGCGCCGAAGCCGGGGTATATCTGATTTCGCCTTTTGTTGGCCGTATCTATGACTGGTACAAAGCCAAAGAGCCCAACGCCACCTACGACGTCGAAAAAGATCCGGGCGTAGAATCTGTCCGGAATATCTACGACTACTACAAATCCCACGGTTACGAGACTGTCATCATGGGCGCGAGCTTTCGCAAAGTGGAACAAATTCTGGCCCTGGCAGGTTGTGACCGCCTGACGATTTCACCAAACCTGCTGGAAGAACTGAAAGCCAATGATGCACCGGTTGAACGCAAACTGCAGCCGTCTTCTCAGGCAGATAAAAAGCCGGCACCGCTGACACAGGCTGAATTCCTCTGGGAGCATCATCAGGATGCTATGGCCGTAGAAAAACTGGCCGAAGGTATCCGTTCATTTGCCGTCGATCAGAAGAAACTCGAAGATATGCTGTCGGCACAACTTTAGTTTTAACTGAATGTAAGTTTTGAATTTTAGCGTTGAAAAAAACAGATGGAGTGAATATGCCCTCTCGTAAAGAACTCGCAAATGCGATCCGTGCACTGAGCATGGATGCCGTTCAAAAAGCGAACTCAGGCCATCCCGGAGCCCCCATGGGAATGGCGGATATCGCTGAAGTGTTGTGGCGTGATTATATGAATCACAATCCAACCAACCCTAAATGGGTCGATCGCGACCGCTTCCTGATGTCAAACGGCCACGGTTCAATGCTGCAATACAGCCTGCTGCATCTGACGGGTTACGATCTGCCGATGAAAGAGCTGGAAAACTTCCGCCAGCTGCATTCTAAAACGCCAGGACATCCGGAATTTGGCTATACGCCGGGCGTGGAAACCACCACCGGCCCGCTGGGTCAGGGGATTGCGAACGCCGTAGGTTTCGCGATTGCCGAACGTACACTTGCGGCTCAGTTTAACCGTGAAAATCACGACATCGTCGACCACTATACCTACGTCTTTTTAGGCGACGGTTGCATGATGGAAGGTATCTCACACGAAGCCTGTTCGCTTGCCGGCACCATGAAACTCGGCAAGCTGATTGCGTTTTATGATGACAACGGTATCTCTATCGACGGTCATGTTGAAGGCTGGTTCACCGATGACACCGCCAAACGCTTCGAAGCCTATCACTGGCATGTGATCCGCGGTATTGACGGGCACGATCCTGACGCGGTGAAAGCGGCTATCGAAGAAGCCCGCAAAGTCACTGACAAACCGTCACTGTTGCTGTGCAAAACCGTCATTGCTTTCGGTTCACCGAACAAAGCCGGTACTCACGGTGCCCACGGTGCTGCGCTGGGTGATGATGAAGTTGCAGCCACCCGTGAACATATCGGCTGGCACTACCCACCTTTCGAAATCCCACAAGATATTTATGACCAGTGGGATGCCAAAGAAGCCGGCAAAGCGAAAGAGAAAGCCTGGAATGAGAAGTTTGCCGCGTATGCCAAAGCCTATCCGGCACTGGCCGCAGAATTTGAGCGCCGCATGAGCGGCAAACTGCCTGCGCAATGGCAAAACGAATCGCAGAAATACATCGAAGAATTGCAGGCGAAACCGGCCAATATTGCCAGTCGTAAAGCCTCGCAGAATACGCTGGAATCCTTCGGTAAAATTCTGCCGGAATTCCTTGGCGGCTCCGCTGACCTCGCGCCAAGTAACCTGACGATGTGGTCTGGTTCTAAATCCATCGGTGATGATCAGGCGGGTAACTACATTCATTACGGTGTTCGTGAATTTGGCATGACCGCCATTACTAATGGTATCGCTTTGCATGGCGGTTTCCTGCCGTACTCCGCGACATTCCTGATGTTTGTGGAATATGCACGTAACGCCGTTCGTCTTGCGGCACTGATGAAGATCCGCAACGTGTTTGTGTACACCCATGATTCAATCGGTCTGGGTGAGGATGGCCCTACGCACCAGCCGGTAGAACAAATGGCCAGCCTGCGCGTGACGCCAAATATGAACACATGGCGTCCGGGTGATCAGGTGGAGTCGGCTATCGCCTGGAAATACGCCATCGAACGTACTGACGGCCCTTCTGCGCTCATCTTCTCGCGTCAGAACCTGACCCAGCAGCCGCGTACGGCGGAACAGCTGGCTAACGTTGCACGCGGCGGTTATGTACTGAAAGATTCTGACGGTACGCCGGAGGTGATCCTGATTGCCACCGGTTCGGAAGTGGGCATCACGGTAGAAGCTGCGGACATTCTGGCTGCCGCAGGCACCAAAGTACGCGTGGTTTCCATGCCGTCTGCCGATGTCTTCGACCAACAGGACGCGGCTTACCGCGAATCGGTTCTGCCGAAAGCCGTGACCGCAAGGGTTGCGGTTGAAGCGGGTATCGCCGATTACTGGTACAAATATGTCGGCCTCAATGGTGCCATTGTCGGCATGACAACCTTCGGGGAATCTGCGCCAGCCGAGCAACTGTTTAAAGCGTTCGGTTTTACCGCTGATAATGTCGTCGCTAAAGCGCAGGCATTGCTGAAGTAATTCTCTGTACTTGATTCCCTCTCCCCAGGAGAGGGATTTCCTCTTCATTGCGCATCCTATCTGACTTGATGAATCGCCCTCTCTCCGGTAAAGTCCCGTCCCTTCTTTGGCATGGGGAACAATGATGTTTATTGGATTTGACTACGGTACAGCGAATTGCTCCGTTGCAGTGATGCGTGACGATAACGCTCACCTTCTGGCGCTAGAAAATAACGATCCTTACTTACCCTCCATGCTTTGTGCACCGACACGTGAAGCGGTCAGCGAATGGCTGAACCGTCACGGGCAGGTTCCCGCAGGCAGTGATGAAAATCTGGCGCTGCTGCGTCGCAGTATCAGCTTTAACCGCGAGGAAGATATCCCGGTTAATGCCAACAGCGTAAACTTCGGTTTGCGGGCACTTTCGACCTATATGGAAGATCCGGAAGAAGTGTACTTTGTGCGTTCTCCCAAATCGTTCCTCGGCGCAAACGGCCTGAAGCCACAACAGATCGCCCTGTTCGAAGATCTGGTTTGCGCAATGATGTTCCACATCAAACGTCAGGCTGAGTCTGTCCTGCAGGAAAGTATTGAACAGGCGGTTATTGGCCGCCCGATTAACTTCCAGGGCATGGGCGGTGATGAAGCCAATGCTCAGGCACAAGGTATTTTGCAGCGTGCGGCAGAACGTGCGGGTTTTCGTGATATCGCTTTCCAGTTTGAACCGGTCGCGGCCGGTCTGGATTTCGAAGCCACACTGACCGAAGAGAAAACGGTGCTGGTTGTCGATATCGGCGGCGGCACGACTGACTGCTCGGTACTGCTGATGGGGCCACAATGGCGTGATAAAGCAGAGCGTCAGAACAGCTTGCTTGGTCATAGTGGTTGCCGCATCGGCGGTAATGATCTGGATATCATGACCGCATTCAAACAGCTGACTCCACAATTTGGTATGGGCAGTGAAACCCAGAAAGGTATCGCTATCCCGGCCCTGCCTTACTGGAATGCCGTCGCGACCAACGATGTTCCGGCGCAACTGGATTTCTATAGTGTGGCGAACGGCCGCATGTTACGTGATCTGATCCGTGATGCAGCGCAGCCTGATTTGATCAAACGCCTGCTGAAAGTTCAGCAACAACGTCTGAGCTACCGTCTGGTTCGTGCAGCGGAAGAAAGTAAGATTGCATTGTCTGAACGTGAAAGCGTGACGGCAGCCATGGACTTCATTGAATCGGGTCTGGCAGAAACCATTACCCAGCAGCAACTGAGTGACGCGATTTCTCAGCCCCTGGAACGTATTCAGGAGCAGGTCAGTCTGGCACTCGCCAGCAGCGAAATTAAACCGGATGTGATTTACCTGACCGGTGGCAGTGCACGTTCACCGTTGCTGCGCGCCGCTTTGCAGGCGCAGTTACCCGGGATCCCGCTGGTTGGAGGAAATGATTTCGGCTCGGTTACGGCAGGTCTGGCACGCTGGGCCCAAACGTTATTCCGTTAGGATTTAAAGAGACCGATAAACGCAAACCGCCTGAATCCAGGCGGTTTTTTATGGTTCAGAGCCAGGACTTACCAGGCACTGGCATCATTTAACGTCCTGATATCAGACTCATCCAGCTTCAGGGTCGCAGCCTGCGCCAGTTCGTTTAGCTGTTGCAGAGAGGTCGCACTGACAATCGGTGAAGTGATACCCGGACGGGCAATCTGCCAGGCCAGTGCTACCTGTCCCGGCTGAGCACCATGCTTACCGGCAACCTGATCCAATCCGGCCAGTATTTTCAGGCCACGCTCATTCAGGCAACGCGCAATAACACTTTCACCGCGTTTACTCTTCCCTGCATCGGCCCTGGTACGGTACTTCCCGGTCAGAAAACCGGCTGCCAGGCCATAGAAGTTGATGACACCTAAGCCGTTATCCGTCACGACTTTTTCCAGCGCTTCTTCATATACTTTACGGTCATACAAATTATATTGCGGTTGCAGCGTTTCATAACGCGCCAGTCCGTTTTCCTGACTGACTTTCAGCGCTTCAACCAGACGTGGTGCGCTGTAGTTGGATGCCCCAACGGCACGCACTTTCCCTTCTTTAATAAGCCGGTCAAACGCCGCCATGGTTTCAGCCAGCGGTGTATCGGCATCGTCATCATGTGACTGATACAAATCAATATAATCCGTTTGCAGACGCTTCAGCGAGGCCTCTACCGCCTCTTTGATATAGCGTGGCGACAACCCGACTTTTCCCTCACCCATCGGTTTTCCGACTTTGGTGGCGAGAATAATCTGGTCACGCTTACCGGTTTTTTTCAGCCAGTTACCGATAATGGTTTCGGATTCGCCCCCTTTATTACCTTCAACCCAGCTCGAATAGACGTCAGCTGTGTCAATGAAATTCAGTTGATGATCCAGCAAGGCATCCAGCAGGTTAAACGAGGCTGCCTGATCGACGGTCCAGCCAAATACATTGCCACCGAAGGTTAACGGCGGCACCTGGATACCTGTACGACCCAGTTCTCTTTTGTTCATCATTATCTCCCTTTTAAACGCTCAGATCAGACTTACTTTGCATGCGAACGGTTGATGGTCAAAGGTCAACCTTAGCATTTTGATATAAAATGTCAGGCTGAAAGCTATTCTTTATAGTCAGAAGTATTGTCAAAAAATGGGAAAGACTCTCCTTATTTCCTCCATTTTCTGCTGAAACATTCTGGCTACACTGTAAGCCGGTCTGCAGGTTAATTCCCGCCTGAAATACCGCAACAATGATTGTGCTGATGTGATGACTCATGAAATCTGAAAACACTGACACTTTACCTCCTTCCACGCCGCTGCCAGCTTCAGTTCGCTGGCAATTATGGATCGTCGCCTTTGGCTTTTTTATGCAGGCCCTTGACACTACGATCGTTAATACTGCCCTGCCGTCGATGGCCCGCAGTCTGGGTGAAAATCCGCTGCACATGCATTCGGTCATTGTGGCTTATGTGCTGACGGTCGCGGTGATGTTACCGGCGAGTGGCTGGCTGGCGGACAAAGTCGGGGTTAAGTGGGTATTTTTTTCAGCCATTGTGCTGTTCACGCTCGGTTCGCTGCTGTGCGCACAATCGGAAAGCCTGCGCGAACTGGTGATGTCACGCATCGTTCAGGGGATTGGCGGCGCGATGATGGTGCCTGTTGGCCGGCTAACAGTGCTGAAAATTGTCCCGCGCAGCGAATACATGGCAGCGATGACAATGGTGACATTGCCCGGTCAGGTCGGCCCGTTACTGGGCCCGGCGTTAGGCGGTTTTCTGGTGCAATATGCAAGCTGGCACTGGATTTTCCTGATCAATTTGCCGGTCGGTCTGGCCGGATGCATCGCCACATTAATGATCATGCCGAACTATAAAATGCAAACCCGGCGCTTTGATATCAGCGGGTTTGTTATGCTGGCAGTGTGTATGGCCACGCTGACGCTGGCGCTGGAAGGCAGCCGCAGCATGGGGCTGACGGCGCTGGAAATCGTATTACTGGTCATCGCCGGTGGTGCCGCGCTGGGCATTTACTGGTTACATGCTCGCGGTAATCTTTCAGCACTGTTTTCCTTGCGCCTGTTCCATACACCGTCTTTTAAAATTGGCCTGACCGGCAGCTTGCTGGGGCGTATCGGCAGCGGCATGCTGCCGTTTATGACACCGGTCTTCCTGCAACTTGGGATGGGCTTTACGCCCTTCCATGCCGGACTGATGATGATCCCAATGGTGCTGGGCAGCATGGGGATGAAACGCGTGGTGGTCCGGCTGGTTAATCAGCTGGGTTATCGTTCGGCACTGGTCAGCGCCACATTGCTGCTGGCATTGATTACCCTGATTTTTCCGCTGGTGGCGATTTACGGCGCCGTATGGATGATCCCGATTGTGCTGTTCTTCCAGGGAATGGTGAACTCGCTGCGCTTCTCGTCGATGAATACCCTGACACTTAAAGATTTACCGCCACGCCTTGCCAGCAGTGGCAATAGCTTACTGTCGATGATCATGCAATTGTCAATGAGCCTCGGTGTCAGCGTTGCCGGTTTACTGATTGGCCTGTTCGCACACCAGCAAGCAATGACACCTGACAGCAGTACCCTGCACACCGCTTTTCTGTATTGCTATATGTCGATGGCGCTGGTGATTGCCCTGCCTGCCTGGGTATTTTCCAAAGTGCCGCCTGACAGGCAGAAAAACGCCATCATTAACCGGCGTCGTGCGGCGGCCGCTTCCCCCGATCCGATGAGAAAATCATGAAACCTGGTATCACCGCCAAGCTGTTTATGGCCATCTTTTGTACCTGCGCACTGGTGTTGATCATCATGAACTGGGGCGTGCGGATGAGCTTCGAAAGAGGCTTTATTGACTATATCCGCCAAAGCAACGAACAGCGCGTCGAACTGTTAGCGGACACGTTGCAGGAGCAATACAAGCAGCATGGCAGCTGGGAGTTTCTGGAAACAAATGATCGGTTGATCTACCAGCTGATGCGCTCATTTGAACAAAACAGCAGTTCGAAAATGCCGCCACAGGGCTGGCGGACAAAATTCTGGATCCTCGACAGTCACGATCGCCGGATCGGCGGTTACGATCAACCGGTCCCGCCCGATCTGCAAGGGCCGCGTCGCGTGATGACCGTCAATGGCGTGATCATCGGTTCAGTGATTTCCACGCCCGCTGAGCGCCTGACCCGCGATGCCGATATCAACTTCGAGCGTCAGCAGAGCCGCACCAGCTGGATGATTGTCGCTTTTACCGCACTGCTGGCCGCCGTCGTAACCTGGGTGTTATCTCGCGGTATGCTCGCGCCGGTAAAACGGCTGGTTAATGGCACCCATCAGCTTGCTGCGGGAAATTTCAGCACCCGCGTGGAAGTCGACAGTGAAGATGAACTGGGGAAACTGGCGCAGGACTTTAACCAGCTGGCAATGACGCTGGAGAAAAACGAACAGATGCGCCGGGCATTTATGGCAGATATTTCCCATGAGTTACGCACCCCGCTGGCGGTATTGCGCGGTGAGCTGGAAGCCATGCAGGATGGTGTGCGTAAAATGACCGTCGGTTCACTGGAATCGCTGCAATCTGAAGTGGCGATTCTGACCAAACTGGTCGATGATCTGCATCAGCTTTCTCTGTCAGATGCCGGTGCGCTGGCTTATCGCAAAGTCGATACCGACGTTGTACATCTGCTACAACTGGCCGAGGCCGGCTCGCGTGAACGTTTCCACAGCAAACAGTTAACGCTCAACAGCCATCTGCCGGAAAGTGCTGAAGTCTTTGGTGACCCGCAGCGGCTGTCGCAGCTTTTCAATAATCTGCTGGAAAACAGCCTGCGCTATACTGATCCGAATGGCGGCCTGGAAATCCTGGGAGAAATCTGTGAAAAAACGCTGAATCTGATTTTCCAGGACAGCGCGCCGGGCATCAGCGATGAGCAGCTCATCCGTATTTTTGAACGGTTTTACCGTACCGAAGGCTCGCGTAACCGCGCCAGCGGCGGCTCGGGTTTAGGTCTGGCAATTTGCCAGAATATCGTCGAAGCCCACGGCGGGCAGATCAGCGCAAGCCACTCCCCGGCGGGTGGCGTACGCATTACGGTCGTCCTGCCTCTTTCTGTCCCACATGGCCCGAGAAACTGAATGAACGACTCTGCATTGTCCGGCCCTGCGCCGTTGAAAATCCTGATCGTGGAGGATGAGCCTAAACTCGCCCAGTTACTGATTGATTATCTCGAAGCGGCAGGTTATGCCACGCAGTGGTTACCCGACGGCAACGACGTGGTTACGCTGGTTAAAACCCAGCCCCCGGCACTGATTCTGCTGGATCTGATGCTGCCGGGCAGCAGTGGTTTAACGATATGCCGTGACATCCGCCAGTTCTCCGATGTGCCGGTCATGATGGTGACTGCCAAAACGGAAGAAATTGACCGTCTGCTCGGGCTGGAAATTGGCGCAGATGATTATATCTGTAAGCCTTATAGCCCGCGGGAAGTGGTCGCGCGCGTGAAGGTTATCCTGCGCCGTTGTGTGCGTCCGGATGAGCACGTGACAAAAGATACCGGCCTGCATATTGATGAGGCTCGCTTTCAGGCCACTTTTCAGGGACACGAACTTGAGCTGACTCCGGCGGAATTTCGTCTGCTAAAAACCCTGTCTGTGAAACCCGGTTATGTCTTTACCCGGGAAGTGCTGCTCAATAATCTTTATGACGATTACCGCGTTGTGACGGATCGCACCATCGACAGCCACATCAAAAACCTGCGCCGTAAGCTCGAATCACTTGATGGTGAAAAGGCATTTATCCGCGCGGTATACGGCGTCGGTTACCGTTGGGAAGCGGAGCCTTGCCATTTAGTTTAATGTTCTTCGGGCCGGCAACTCAGGTTTGTAAAGTTACTGGAAGTCTGTCGGCCAGCTCACATTTCATACCTTAAATTTCCGCTATCGCCGCGAAAAAGTCTCCATTAACTACACTTATTTCTGAAAAATAACCCCTCTTATGGAGATTACCTTTATGGCTAATAGCCACTATGAGCTGATTAAGGCGAGGAACGGGCAATATCACTTTATCCTTAAAGCCGGTAACGGAGAGATTCTTCTCACCAGTGAAATGTATGCCAGCAAAGCATCAGCGGAAAACGGCATCTTATCGGTACAAAACAACGTCTCAGAAGAAGCCCAGTACGAGATCAAACCCACGAAAGACGGGCAGTTTTACTTTGTCCTGAAAGCAAAAAATCATCAGGTCATTGCCATAAGCGAGATGTACACCGCACCCCGCACCGCTAAAAAAGGGGTGCTGTCCGTTATCAAAAACGGGCTAAGCCCGGAGATCCGTGATCTCATCCAGCAAATCGCCTGACCTCGTTATCCTGAGGTTGCTACATTTCCTGCTGCAACCTCAGGATCCAAAAATTGATCTGCCCCGGTAAAACTTCAAATACCCACACGAACTGGCTGCTTTTAAACAACTCAGACGTTACAATTCTGACCTTTCGTCGCCCCGCATCCGGGACGGCCCTGACTTGTGATCAGACTGAGATTGACTATGTTTACCCGCGATTCTTTTGTTCCGGAACTGCTGTCCCCTGCCGGCTCCCTGAAAAATATGCGTTATGCTTTTGCCTACGGTGCTGATGCGGTTTATGCCGGCCAGCCCCGCTACAGCCTGCGTGTGCGTAATAACGAATTTAACCACCAGAACCTGGAAACAGGCATTAACGAAGCCCACGCCCTGGGTAAAAAATTCTATGTGGTGGTCAATATCGCCCCGCATAACGCCAAGCTCAAAACCTTTATCCGTGATTTACAACCGGTGATAGATATGGGACCGGACGCCCTGATCATGTCCGATCCGGGCCTTATCATGATGGTACGCGAAGCGTTCCCGCAAATGGATATTCACCTCTCGGTGCAGGCTAACGCCGTGAACTGGGCAACAGTGAAATTCTGGAAACAAATGGGGCTGACGCGCGTCATTTTGTCCCGCGAGCTGTCGCTTGAAGAGATCGCTGAAATCCGTGCTCAGGTGCCGGACATGGAAATAGAAATTTTCGTGCACGGTGCACTGTGCATGGCGTATTCCGGCCGCTGTCTGCTTTCCGGTTATATCAATAAACGCGATCCGAATCAGGGGACCTGCACCAACGCCTGCCGTTGGGAGTATAAAGTTCAGGAAGGCAAAGAAGACGCCATCGGCAACATCGTGCACCAATACGAACCGATCCCGGTTCAGCAGGTAGAAGCCGCAGAACCCACGTTAGGCATCGGCCAGCCGACGGATAAAGTATTTATGCTGGAAGAAGCGATGCGTCCGGGTGAATACATGAGTGCTTTTGAAGATGAGCATGGCACTTATATTATGAATTCTAAGGACCTGCGTGCGATTCAGCATGTGGAAACCCTGACTAAAATGGGCGTACATTCGCTGAAAATAGAAGGCCGTACCAAATCCTTCTATTATTGCGCCCGCACCGCACAGGTTTATCGCCGTGCCATTGACGACGCAGTGGCCGGAAAACCGTTTGACCCGACGCTGCTGTCAACGCTGGAAGGCCTGGCGCATCGCGGTTATACCGAAGGTTTTCTGCGCCGTCATACACATGACGCACAACAGAACTACGAATACGGTTTCTCGGTCAGTGACCGCCAGCAATTTGTCGGTGAATTTACCGGTAACCGTAAAGATGGCTGGGCAGAAATCGACGTAAAAAATAAGTTCAGCGTCGGCGACAGCGTGGAAATGATGACGCCGCAGGGCAACGTTCAGTTCACACTCGACGCGTTACGCAACAAAAAAGGTCAGCCGACCGACGTGGCACCGGGTAATGGCCACTTCGTTTATGTTGCACTGCCGGAAGATGTCAGCCTGGAATTCGCTATTTTGTTGCGTAATCTGCAAGAAACCGACACCCGGAATCCGCATTCAAAATAAGGAATTCTTCGAAAATAAGAATTCGATCACATCTATTTTTAGAGTGGCTGGTTAATATGCATTCGCAATTTACTTCGAATGCAAAATAAAGCACCGGACTACACTAGGAACCACCTCCTTGGCCAGCTCAATCTCCCTTGAGCTGGCTTTTCTTTGAATATTCGGGCAACTTCTTGTACTTCCATTCATCAAACAAATAATCTCTTTCCTCCCTAAAAAAATAAAATATCTTTTGCAGATAAATAAGTATTTTATTGAATGACTTTAACTGAAATTATTTAATACCAAAGAGAACGCTTCACTGATTTATCCGATAGCCAAATACGGTCACAATCATCTATTGTTGTTATGTATAGATAAAAGGAGCATACATGACCACAGCACTGCTGATTTTAAACGGAAAAGGGGCCGCCATCGAAGAACTGCGCGAGGCGGTGAGCGCACTGCGTGACGAAGGCGTCAGACTGCATGTACGGGTCACCTGGGAGCAGGGTGATGCGGCTCGTTATGTCGCCGAAGCCGTTGGTCTTGGCTGTGAAACCGTGATCGCCGGCGGCGGTGATGGCACAATTAACGAAGTGGCGGGTGCGCTGGCGCAACTCAACGGTGTAAAGCCGGCGCTGGGAATTGTGCCGCTGGGGACGGCGAACGATTTCGCTACCGCCTGCAATATCCCCCCGGTGCCTGAGCAGGCACTACAGCTGGCGGTAAAAGGCAACGCTGTTGCTATCGATCTGGCACGCGTCAATAGTCAGCATTTCTTTATCAATATGGCCACCGGCGGCTTCGGGACGCGCATCACCACAGAAACTCCGGAAAAACTGAAAGCGGCACTGGGTGGCGTTTCGTATTTCATCCACGGGCTTTTACGTCTGGATACGCTCAAAGCGGATCGCTGCGAAATCACAGGCCCGGATTTTCAGTGGGAAGGCGATGCGCTGGTGATCGGCATCGGTAATGGCCGCCAGGCCGGTGGCGGACAACAGATTTGCCCGGACGCATTGATCAACGACGGCCTGCTGCAGCTCCGTCTTCTGACGTCAGAAGAGCTGCTGCCGTCATTCCTGCGCAGCCTGCTCAATAATGAAGAAAACAAAAATATCGTTTCCGTCAGCCTGCCATGGCTCGACATCACCGCGCCCCACGACATGACCTTCAACCTTGACGGCGAACCGCTGACCGGTAAACAGTTCCATATTGAGGTGTTGACTGGTGCCATTCAGTGCCGTTTACCCCCTCAGTGTGAGCTGCTCGGCTGATATCCCCCCTTCTCATTGTTCATTCTCTGTACTGTGATCCGTCTTGCAGTACAGAGGAATTCTGCTCTCCTTTTTGTGATCTGGTCCGATAAAACCCGTTTCGCATACTTGTATGGTAGATATACATTACTTAATTTTACGTGGCCGATGTCGCTGAATACTTCATTTATGAACTTCTGCGGGCACAAACGACGCATTTCTTTTTACGACTCTTATTTATCCGGTGACGGAATGCAGGGGTAGTATGATTAATCATCATAAAGAAAGACCGATATCGGTAAAAAATATGCTGGCCTACGGCGGGGGAGATTTCTTCGGCGGAGGATGTTTTGCGGTATTGGGTCTGTGGATAATGTTTTTCTATACCACCTATGCCGGATTAAGTCCCGCAGAGGCCGGTGCCGTTATTGCTACAGCACGCCTGCTGGACGCTTTTTTCGATCCGCTTATGGGGTATGTCACGGATAATTTCTACCGTAATGCGTGGGGTAAAAAATACGGCCGCCGAGGTTTCTTCTTCTTATTTGGTGCTCCGCTGATTATGGCAACCTACATTATTATGTGGGTCAGCGGCATGGGATTCTGGTATTACCTGCTCACTTATATTTTATTCTATGCCGCTTATACGCTGGCCATTGTACCTTATGAAACACTGGCAGCGGAAATGACCTCCAGCTTTAAAATGCGCACCAAACTGACTGGCGTGAGAATGTTTTTCTCTACCGGCGCCGCGATATTAGCCGCCTGGTTACCGGGTCGGATAATTGCCTATCTCGGTGAAGATTCATCATCATCGTTTCTGATTATGGGCGTCATTTTCGGCGTACTGTTTGCCGTGGTGATCCTGATGCTTTACTTTTACACATGGGAGCGCCCGATCCCGGTTGATGTCGCCGCGCCAAAACTCTCTTTTCGCCGCGACATGAAACATTTGTTTAAATCCCTGATCTCGACGATGAAAGTACGCACCTTCCGTCAGCACGTGGGGATGTATCTGGGCGGTTATGTCGCTCTCGACGTACTCGGTGCAGTGCTGGCCTACTACATTATTTTTGTCCTCGGACAAAACGCCGTGACGGCCTCGAATGCCATGACATTAATGACACTGGTACAGTTTGTCTGTGTCGCCCTGTTTATTTTCCTGTGCATGAAATTAGGTAATGGCGCATCTTACCGTATCGCACAGTTATTTATGTTAGCCAGTGTCGGGTTGTTTTTAGCCATCCATTTATTACAACTGCCGTTTAATATGGCGCTGATTTATCTCTCCGTCATTTTAATGGGTGTTGGCCGTTCAGGTACCAGTTATGTTTGCTGGAATATTTACAGTTTTATTCCGGATGTGGATGAAATGCTGACCGGAAAACGACGCGAGGGGATATTCGCCGGCGTCATGACTTTCGTACGCAAAGCCGTTCAGGCGGTGGCTTTATTTGGGGTTGGCCTGTTATTACAGCATTACGGATTTACCCCGAAAAGCGCAACACAACCTGCTGAAGCCGTGTACGGGATCACGCTGGTATTTGGTACAGGTTCAGTCATCTTCCTGCTGGTGGGTTTATACAGTTCAATGAAATTCCGTCTGACACGTCATAACCATGCGTTGCTGGTCAATGAGATTGAGCGCCTGAAAGCCGGCGGCAGTAAATATGATGTCACACCGGAAACCCGCTTAATTACCGAACAGCTGACCGGCTGGCCATACGAAAAATGTTGGGGTGATAATAATATTCTTAGCCAGACGGAAGAATTATCCACACTCACGCCAGATGATCTCTCAACCGGAGCCGACCATGCAAAGAATTGAATTCAGCCTGATGCAACAGACTATCTTTCACGCCCTGCAAAAAGCGGGACTTGATGAAGCAAGCGCACGTACCTGCGCACGCATACATACAGAGTCCAGTTGCGACGGCATTTCATCCCATGGCCTGAACCGTGTGGCGCGTTTTGTCGATTACGTCAATAAGGGCTGGATTGATATTCATGCCAAACCGGAGCTGGAAAAATCCCTTGGTGCCATCGCCATCTATAATGGCAACCGCGGTATCGGCATCACCAATGCCTTGTTTGCCGTTGATAAAGCGGCAGAGATGGCAAAGGAATACGGTGTCGGCATTGTCGCGCTGAAAAACAGCAGTCATTGGATGCGTGGCGGAAGTTATGGCTGGCATGCGGCACAACAAGGCATGGCGGCGATTTGCTGGACCAATACTGAATCCTGCATGCCCGCGTGGGGCGGCAAAAACACCCGAGTGGGCAACAACCCGTTCGTGATGGCCGTACCCCGTGCCAGAGGCCCGATCGTACTGGATATGGCAATGTCGCAATATTCCTACGGCAAATTACAGGTCACGCGGCTGAAAAATGAAAAACTGCCCTTCCCCGGCGGCTACGACAAAGAAGGTCATCTCACAGACGATCCTGGCCCTATCGAAGCCTCTATGCGTATTTTACCGACGGGTTACTGGAAAGGCTCCGGACTGGCCATTGTGCTGGATGCCATGGCCGCGCTGTTATCGGCCGGATCACCCACCAATGAGATCGACAAAATTGGCAAAGGCAGTTGCACCGGTGCCAGCCAGATTTTCATGGTATTTGACCCGACACAACTCGGGGGTGCCGAATTCACCGAACGCATGGCCGACAGCGTCGCAGACTACGTTAACCAGTCGGAACCTGCCGAAAACAGCCGCGATGTCCGTTATCCAGGCCAGACCGCTGCATCTAACCGTGAACAAAACCGCCGTCTGGGCATCCCGGTCGATGAAGCGGTATGGAACGAAGTTATGCGCCTGGCGGAATAGTCTCCGCTTTTTCCTGCCAAATAACGCCTGTTAACCGCAGGCGTTTTCTTTTTAATCCCTGCAACATTTCCCTCACAAAGTGTGATCCTCTCCGGCAAAAAACGCTAAACATACTTGTATGGTAGTTACCAAAAGGCGTATTTATAACCAAAGAAAATGCATCCTACTTTTACTGCAAAAGGTCGTAACCGATGAAAATCGTGAATGCTGAAGTTTTTGTCACCTGTCCGGGACGCAACTTTGTGACGTTGAAAATCACCACTGAAAGCGGGCTGACCGGCATTGGTGATGCCACACTAAATGGCCGCGAATTACCGGTCGCATCCTATCTGAAAGATCATGTGTGTCCGCAGCTGATCGGCCGCGATGCGCATCAGATCGAAGACATCTGGCAGTTTTTCTATAAAGGCGCTTACTGGCGTCGCGGACCGGTCACCATGTCTGCCATTTCTGCCGTGGACATGGCGTTATGGGACATCAAAGCCAAAGCCGCCAATATGCCGTTGTACCAGTTGCTCGGCGGCGCATCCCGCACCGGCGTCATGGTTTACTGTCACACCACCGGTCATTCCGTTGATGAAGTACTCGATGATTACGCCAAACATAAAGAACTGGGCTTTAAGGCGATCCGCGCACAATGCGGTGTACCGGGCATGAAAACCACTTATGGCATGGCGAAAGGCAAAGGTCTGGCCTACGAACCGGCGACGAAAGGCAACTGGCCGGAAGAGCAGTTATGGTCAACGGAAAAATACCTCGATTTCACGCCAAAACTGTTCGAAGCCGTGCGTAATAAATTTGGTTTCGATGAACATCTGCTGCACGACATGCACCACCGCCTGACGCCCATCGAAGCGGCGCGTTTTGGCAAAAGCATTGAAGAATATCGCCTGTTCTGGATGGAGGATCCGACGCCTGCTGAGAATCAGGAATGCTTCCGCCTGATCCGCCAGCATACCGTGACACCAATTGCCGTCGGCGAAGTGTTTAACAGCATCTGGGATTGCAAGCAGCTTATCGAAGAACAGCTGATCGACTATATCCGCACTACGCTGACGCACGCTGGCGGCATAACAGGTATGCGCCGCATCGCCGATTTCGCCTCGTTATATCAGGTGCGCACCGGCTCGCACGGCCCTTCCGATCTTTCGCCGATTTGTATGGCTGCGGCCCTGCATTTCGACCTGTGGGTGCCGAATTTCGGCGTACAGGAATATATGGGGTATTCCGAGCAAATGCTGGAAGTCTTCCCGCATAACTGGACGTTCGACAACGGCTACATGCATCCGGGCGAAAAACCGGGTCTGGGCATTGAGTTTGACGAAAAACTGGCGGCGAAATATCCGTACGAGCCGGCGTATCTGCCGGTGGCCCGTCTGGAAGACGGCACGTTGTGGAACTGGTAAAGGAGCGAAACATGAACAGCGTCGTTATTGAGCAACCTGGAAAATTAGTCATCGAGCAACGTGCTTTGCCGGTACCTGCCGCCGGCGAAGTACGAGTTCGGGTCAGTCATGCGGGCATCTGTGGTTCAGATGTGCATATTTATCACGGCCACAATCCGTTTGCGAAATACCCGCGGGTTATCGGCCATGAGTTCTTCGGCCACATCGACAGCACCGGCGAAGGCGTCGATACCGCACGTATCGGCGAACGTGTGGTGATCGATCCGGTAGTCAGTTGCGGGCATTGCTACCCGTGCTCGATCGGCCGCCCGAATGTTTGTGCAGAACTGCAGGTTATCGGCGTCCACCGCGATGGCGGTTTCAGTGATTACGCCTGTGCACCGGCGAAAAACGCCTATGTGGTGCCGGAAGTGATCCCGGACAAACTCGCCAGCATGGTCGAGCCGTTTACTATCGCAGCGAATATCACGGCATTTCTCAAACCGACACCGCAGGATACCGCACTGATATACGGCGCAGGTCCGATGGGACTGACGGTGATTCAGGTGCTGAAAGGGGTTTACGGGGTGCAGAAAGTCATTGTCGCTGACCGTATCGACGAACGGTTGCAGATGGCGCAGGCAAGTGGCGCAGACTGGATCATCAATAACAGCGACCGCAGCGTGACTGATGTGCTGGCTGCAGAAGGTATACGCCCGACACTTATCGTCGATGCTGCCTGCCATCCGGCGATCTTACAGGAGGCCATTCTGCTGGCGTCTCCGGCAGCACGTATCGGTATGATGGGTTTCTCCGGCGAGCCGAGCCTGATCACGCAGCAAAGTATCACCAGCAAAGAGATTTCACTGTTTTCTTCACGCCTGAACAGTCACCGGTTCCCGCAGGTTATTGAATGGATGGAGCAGGGAAAAATCGCGCCCGAAAAACTGGTGACGCACTGGATGCCCGCCAGTGAAGTAGAAGCGGCATTAACGCTGTTCGAGAAAGATCAGCGTTCCTGCTGCAAGGTTTTACTGACATTCTGATTTAGCGTTAATTTTTGCAACAAGGCGGGAAGGTTTCAAATATCTTCCCGCCTGCCGTACCTCATATTCTACCTATAAAAACGCAACACTATTAAAACGACACCTACAAGTGGAGCACGCATCTATGTTTAAGAACCTACGCTGGATCATCGTATTCCTGCTGTTTCTGGTTTATATGATCAATTACCTCGACCGCGTTGCGCTGTCGATTACTGTGCCTATGATAGAAAAAGAACTGACCATTAATCCCGAGCAATTCGGCATGATATTTGGCAGTTTCTTCTTTGGTTACGCGATATTTAACTTTATCGGTGGCCTGGCCGTGGATAAATTCGGCCCGACGCTGGTGATGGGATTAGCTGTCGGCTTATGGTCAGTATTTTGTGGCATGACCGCTATCGCGACCGGCTTTTATTCCATGCTGATTTTACGGGTATTATTCGGCATGGCCGAAGGCCCGATTTGTGCTTCGGCAAATAAAATGATCAACGGCTGGTTCCCGAAGAAACAGGCGGCAACCGCGATGGGCTTGCTCAGTGCCGGTTCTCCCCTGGGTGGCGCAGTGGCCGGGCCGATTGTCGGGTATCTGGCAATTTCCTTCGGCTGGCGTCCGGCGTTTATGGTCATTGCCAGTATCGGCATCGTCTGGATGGTGGTGTGGTTCTTTACGGTTGCGGATAATCCGCTGAAAAGCAAACGCGTTTCACCGGAAGAACTGCATTTAGTTGACGAAATGAAGAATGAGCATTTAAGTGAAGAAGAGAATATGGCGCAGGCTTCACACGGTCTTGGGTATTATTTACGTCAGCCGATTATTCTGGTTACTGCATTTGCCTTCTTCTGCTACAACTATATTTTATTTTTCTTCCTCAGCTGGTTCCCGGCTTATCTGGTACAGGCACATGGACTGAATATTAAAGAGATGAGCCTGACGACGGTTATTCCCTGGATTGTGGGTTTTGTCGGCCTGGCATTGGGTGGTTATATTTCTGATAAAATTTTTAATATTACCGGCCGCTTATTGCTGTCGCGTAAAATTATATTAGTGGTCAGCCTGTTAGCTGCGGCTGTTTGTGTCGCACTCGCCGGGATTGTCACCAGCGTGGTTCCGGCAGTCATCCTGATGTCAGTGTCTATTTTCTTCCTGTATACGACCGGTGCGATTTACTGGGCGATTATCCAGGATGTGGTGCATAAATCCCGAGTCGGCGGCACCAGTGGATTTATTCATCTGGTCGGCAGCGTCTCGGGTATCATCGGCCCGGTCGTGACGGGTTTCATTGTTCAAAACACCGGACGCTTTGACAGTGCCTTTATTCTCGCTGGCGGCGTCGCCGCGCTGGGCGCTATTTTGGTGTTCTTCGTGATTAAACCGCCAAAACACCTGCCCGACTCCACGCTGTCTCACAGCTGATGGTCTGAATGTGGATGTCGCTCCCCGTCAACGGGGAGCGCAGCCAATATTCAGTCAGGTTGCAGGATGGCGATTTTATTCGTCCACCCACACCCGCATTTCTCCCTCTCCGCGATTCGCCCAGGTAAAGTACGGTACAAAGGTCAGGGTTTGCGGCACAGTGTCTTCCACAGGCGGATTATAGTGATAAAGCGGCTGCTGACTGGCCTGAACGGATGCCCGGCGCCCGCCCTGAGCCTGCAATAATGTTTTACCGGCGAACAGTCCGCTGCCGGAAATCAGACGGAACGTTGCATCATGCGGCAGGCGGATGTTATGCAGCTCACTGCCGTTGTCAGCCTGCTCAAGGCAATACACCAGCGGCCCCCGCTGCACTGCCACTTTGCCTGCAACGTGCCGCAACAGCGCGTTGCCTTTCACACGTATCACCGGCATCGGCAGTATCATTTCAAGCCGATCGCCTTTCTGCCATGTCCGGGTCAGACGCAGATATCCATGTTGCGTCAGGCTGGCCAGCGCCAGCGGATTACCATTGAGCGAAACCTGCGGGCTGTCACACCAGTCGGGTAAACGCAATGCCAGTGTCGCCTCCAGCGGCTGATCGGTATCGACGTCAATCAGCACGCATTCTGTCCACGGGTAGCCGCCGGACTGTTTCAGCCGCAACGCTTTTCCGCCAATTGACGCTTCGACATCGCTGCCGATATACAGATTGATATCCACACCGTCCGGGCGCTGGGTATAGATATAGTGGCCGAGCGATGTCAGCAGACGCGCAATATTCGGCGGACAGCAGGCGCAGCCGAACCAGCGCTGACGCACCGGTTTTACATGGTCATAAATGTGGTTGAACGGAATGCTTTTCGGATGCACTTCCAGAGGATTGACATAGAAGAAATGTTTGCCATCAAGCGCCATCCCGGCCAGCACAGTGTTGTAGAGCGCCCGCTCCATCACGTCGGCATAACGGCTGTCAGGATCCATCTGCAACATACGGTTGGCGAACATCATCAGGCCAATCGATGCGCAGGTTTCGGTATAAGCCGTGTCATTGGGTAAATCATAATCGGAAGAAAAAGCTTCACCGCTGCTTTGCGATCCGACAGAACCGGTAATGTACATCTGCCGCCGGGTCATGTTTTCCCACACTCGCTGGCACACTTCGCGTTTTTCCTGATCCTGACTCAGCCGCGCCAGATGGGCCACACCGGCATACAGATACACAAAACGTACCGCATGGCCGACAGCCGTTGTCTGCAAGGCCACCGGCACATGCGCCTGGCTGTAGGCCTTGTCTTTCACCATCCACGCCGGTCCGTAGGTATTCCAGTGCGATGTTTTTCCACGTTTTTCATATTCGATATCGTAGAAATGCGGCTGTGTACCCCGTTGCTCAACAAAATAACGGGTCAGGTCAAGATAACGCTTTTCGGCGGTTTGTTCATACAGACGCATCAGTGCCAGCTCAATTTCCGGATGTCCCGGGTAGCCATGCAACTGCTTCTCACCCGGCCCGAAGACATGTGCAATATGATCAGCCAGCTTGCAGACAATCTCCAGCAAACGGGTTTTGCCTGTGGCCTGCACATAAGCCACACCGGCTTCAATCAGATGTCCGGCGCAGTAAAGTTCGTGACATTCAGCCAGATTAGTCCAGCGTTGTTGCGGCTCTTTGACGGTGAAGTAAGTATTCAGATAGCCGTCAGGTTGCTGCACCGCGCCGATCAGCTCAATCAGCTGATCGGCCGTTTCCTCCAGCGCGGGATCCGGCGTTTTCGTCAGTAAATACGCCACCGCTTCCAGCCACTTAGCAACATCACTGTCCTGAAAAACCATACCGTAGAATTCACCATCACTTTGCCCGGCGGCAATACGGAAATTTTCAATCGCGTGGCTTGGTTCGGCGTCGGCGACATCATCATTGAGCGCTTTCCACTGGTACGGCACCACCACCTCTTTCACCAGACGCTGATATTCCAGCCAGAACGCATCGGAAACATTCACCTTTTGCAAAGGCACTTCTAAAGAATCAACCGGAGAAAACGGCATACAACCTCCTGAAAAAGTTAAATTAAATTTTTGCGGCTAAATCGTGCGACATCCGCGACAGCAATTTGTTATCGAGTTTGCAAAACATCAGCGTTCCCGCCAGCAGCAGATGCATCGCCGCCGGTAACAGGGTTTCCAGCAACGTGATCCCGCCGAGTGATGCCGCAGTCTGGTGCTCTGCGCCAGCCTGATAAGAGACCAGAATGAAGACCAGGCTGATGATCCCGGCACTGGATGCCCAGGCCAGTTTGATAAAGAAGAGGTTGAAGGCAAAGTTCATGCCGGAGGAACGGATACCGTTTTTCCAGTGCCCGTAATCATCGGCGAACGCCATGATGGAAAAATGCAGCGGCAACGTGAACCCGAGGATCACGCAGTGTACAAAGATGATACCGAGCCACAATATCTGGTGATGTTCACCGGCAGGAACAAACCACAGCATCAGGGAAAACACCGCCAGTACCAGATTTGTCAGCATATACAGCCGCACGCTGTCGATGAATTTGGTCAGCTGATTGACGATGACCGCGCCGAAAATGGAAGCCAGTGTCACCATACCGAAGAACAGCGAAGCGTAGCCTGCCCCGCCTTTCAGCACATACGTGATGAAATACATGTAGCCGCCGCCGCGCAGATTGAACACATTGATCAGCAGGAAAGACATCAGTAAAACCAGCAACAACTGATCGTTTTTCAGCAATCCGCGGATGTGTTCTTTAACGCTGAACTGCCCGAGCAACGCAAGGGGCAGGCGTTCGCGCACGGTGAAGAAACACCACAGAAACATCACTACCGCCACCGCACACAGCAACCCCACGCCCTGCTGATATCCCAGTGCCGCATTGCCTTTACCCAACACCTGTACCAGCCACGGCAGCCCGACGGATACCATAAAGCCCGCTACACCGCACAGGACAAAGCGCCACGACTGACAAGACATCACTTCGCGATGATCGGTGGTCATGGTGTTAATCAGTGCGCAATACGGCACGTTGATTGCCGTATACGACACGGAAAGCAGGAAGTACGTGAAGAAGGCGTAGGCAATTTTGGCATCTCCACTCAGGCCGGGCACCGTAAAGGTGAGAAACCCGATCACGCCAACAGGTAACGCAATCCATAACTGCCAGGGACGAAAACGTCCCCAGCGACTTTGCGTACGGTCAGCCAGTATGCCCATCAGCGGATCGGAAATCGCATCAATCACCCGCAGGGAAATAAACAGCGTACCGACGATAGCAGGCGTCAGCCCGAAAACATCGGTATAAAAAAATGTCAGAAAACTGGTGATCAGACAGGTCATTATCGTGCCACCGGCATCACCTAATCCGTAACCGATTTTTTCACTGACCGAAAGTCTGGCATGGGCAGAAGTTATTCTGCTCTCTCCGTTTACCGTTGCAGAACCGGTATTAACTGAATCTGTTGGCATTATTTTTCCTCGCTTTTATATCGTTATTAATAAGCTGTAGGAACACAATAAATAAGGCTAATTATGGGTGTCAGCCCTGGATTTAAATAAGGTACGCCATAAATCTGGCATAATGGCCTCATGCCAACAAGAGGAGGATAAAGTAGTTAAACGGGACAATTCCGACTCACGATCAGAATCTGTGAAGCAGATCAAAACCTCTTTAAACCTGGCTGGAGATGCATGTTCTCTATGCTACTGTCAGGTATATCCAGCCTGATGAGTGCCTTAAAATGACTGAAATGCTTACGTTTCCCGTCAATATCCCGGTGAAAGTACAAAACGGCGGTTTGTTCATTTCCCGCGGAATAGGCACACATCCGACCCGGAAACTCAGTTCGCATGAATTAATTTATGTTGTCCGGGGCTCATTGTCTTTACAGGAAGAAAATAGCCGTTTTGATTTACACGAAGGAGAAAGTCTATTGTTATTTCCCGGCAGGGAACATAAAGGCGTCACCACCTTTGATGCTGATTTAAAATTTTACTGGCTGCATTTTGATATTGTGAAAGATATAGCAATAAATAATTCACAGCAAAATAATCCCTCTTTACAGCTGAATATTCCACAACATTGTAAAGTCAGGGACCGCGAAACGCTGCTAACGCTGTTCAGATTATTTTTATATGAACAGGAACGCGGCGGTAATTCTCTGGATCTGTTTCTGCTTTTGCTGCTAGAAGAAGTCTCGCGCACCTGGCCGGAAAATGTTGAACCGGGCGGCCCCGGCGTGGCGCTGGCCTATAAAGCCCGTCAGCTGATTACGACACAATTCCATCTGCCGCTGGGAGCCTCTGAACTGGCGGAACGGCTGCATTGTAATGCTGATTATCTCGGGCGGGTTTTCCGCCTGACCTTTCAGATGACGCTGACAGAGGCGCTGCATAAACAACGGGTCGCGGCAGCAGAAAAACTGCTACTGGCCAATACCGGCAATGTGGCGGACGTGGCACGCCTGACGGGGTTTAACGACGTGGCGTATTTTCGTCGGGTATTTCGTAAACTACTGGGCATTACCCCTGCGGCCTACAAAAAGCTGTATTGCCGTGAGCATATAAACTCCCAATAATTTGATAAAACCTTGCGCTAACAATCTCAAAAACATCAGAAAACTCATGTTAGTATTGGGGTCTTCCGACTTTAAAGACAACTTTTGCCCATGACAGACTCCTTTGAATTTCTCAGTAATGTGCCGGTTAATCAGCAGATTTATCGCACCTTGCGTCAGGACATCGTCACCTGTGCCATCGCACCGGGGGCATTCCTGTCGGAGAAAGAGATTTCCACACGCTTTAATGTGTCCCGTCAGCCGGTTCGCGAAGCCTTTATCAAACTGGCCGAAGCCGGACTGGTTCAGGTTTTACCGCAACGCGGTACGTATGTAATGAAAATTTCCTCCAAACGGGTCGCTGACGGACGTTTCATTCGCGAAGCCGTTGAAACCGCCGTGGTACGCCGTGCAGCCATGGTCGCTACGGACAAAGATCTGGCGCTGCTCGGACATAATCTTGAGCGTCAGACACTGGCAGCAAAGCGTCAGCAAACGCAGGAATTCCTGCTACTGGATGATGAGTTCCACCGCACGATCGCACAAATTATCGACTGCCGTCTGGCATGGGAAACCGTCGAGCACATCAAAGCGACAATGGATCGCGTCCGCTTTCTGACACTCAGCAAAGTGTCACCGCCGGAAAATCTGATTGCACAGCATTATGCGATTTTTGACGGACTGCAAGCGCATGACCCGGACGCCGCAGAAAAAGCCATCCGTATTCATTTGCAGGAAATGATTTCCACCATTACGCCCATTGCTGAACAAAACAGTGACTGGTTTGATGCCGAGTAAGTAAAGGGAGAGAGTACAACACAAGCAGTTTGCGACGGCGTTCAAATTTTGCGGGTTAGCCCTGAAATCTGTATGACAACTTGGTGTAAGCTGTAAACCACACCAATATCGTGGATACTTTTATGCCAGCCGCTGCCACACTGAAAAAAAGCTACTACAGTGCCGATCAGTCACTCTCCCTCTCCCAACTCGATAACGAGAAAATCAGTCAGATCGTCCGGGATCTGGACGTGGCAGAAAGCGAAAAAGAACATTACGTCACGGGCTGGATGGGCCAGAACAGCGTGGTCCTGGTGAGGAATTATCAGGACAAACGGGGCACGTCCAGCGGCCTGGTGATGTCGCGTGGCAATCGTTACAAACTCACCGTTCAGGCCATCACTTTCCGTATCCCCAAAGTGCTGCTGTGGGTCACGTTCCGCCGTAAGCCCCGCACCATGACCGTGATCGCCTATAACAAGCTGGGCGAACAGGCGACCGGCCTGCAACAGTTCATGCATGTGCAGGAGCCTGAACTCAGGGAGAAGCTGGAGCAGGACTGGCGTGAACTGAACGATTATCTCGGCATGGCCTGCTGGCAGATGGATAACAACCGCCCGCAATGGCGCCAGTTGCACGGCGAAATCACGTCGCAATCCCTCGTTTCGCTGGCTGAATCGCCATGGTTCAGCGGTAAAAAACTGCAAAAAGATGGCGAACTGGAAGGGCTGTGGTTGCACGGGCAGTTTATTGGCCGACGCAGCGGCGAACAGGCGGCATTGCTGCTGTCATGGAAAGACGAAGAGAACGACGATATTGCCAGCTATCTGTTTGAACGGATGTCAGCGGACAAAATTCGCGTGATGCTGCGCCCGCGTAAAGAAGAAAAATTCTATCCGCTGAACCCGTTTGATGCCGTGCATTTGCAACAGGCACTGACGAAATTCCGTCAGGCTGAACTGGCGCTGAGTGAAACCCTGCGCCTCGCATAATCTGTGGTTACCACCAGCGGTGGAAATGATGTACCGGCCCGATGCCGTGACCGACGTCAAGTGAATCGGCCTGCATCAGCGCCTGCTGTAAATAGTCTTTGGCTTCACGCACAGCACCGGCCCAGTGTTGATGACGCGGACGTAAAGCGGCCAGCGCGGCCGACAGCGTACAACCTGTGCCGTGAGTATGTCGGGTATTCACACGCGGCGCAGTAAACCGCTCGCGGGAACCCGGTGTAAACAGCCAGTCAGGGCTTTCCTCATCGCTCAGATGCCCCCCTTTCATCAGCACTGCGCCACATCCCATCGCCAGCAGTGCTTCTCCCTGCTCACGCATTTCGGTTTCGTTCACTGCGACCGCACATTCCAGTAACGCCGCCGCTTCCGGCAGGTTTGGCGTAATCATCGAAGCCTGCGGGATCAGCAAACGGCGCACCGCATCAACGGCTTCCGGCAGCAGCAAAGGATCGCCACTTTTCGCCAGCATCACGGTATCCAGCACCACAAACGGTGGCTGATAATGCCGGATCCGCTCCGCCACCGCTTCCACAATCTGGCTGTTTGCCAGCATGCCAATTTTGGTACTGTCGATCCGCACATCGCTCAGTACGGAATCAAGCTGTGCTGAAACAAACCCTGGCTCAATGTTATAGACCGACTGCACACCACGGGTATTTTGGGCTACCAGCGCGGTGATCACACTGGTACCGTACGCGCCAAGCGCCGAAAAGGTTTTTAAATCCGCCTGGATCCCTGCCCCGCCACTCGGATCAGTGCCTGCAATCGTCAGTGCATTAATACGTTTCATTGTCTGCCTCGCCGTTCAGCCATTCTTCGCCCATTAAATACAGATTATCGAGGAATTCAGGCGTGAAACTGCCCGGCCCTTTCACGGCCATACAGGCGCGTTCGCCCGCGCAGGACATCACCCGGCAGGCGGCGGCCACGTTATCCAGACGATCGCCCGGCAAAGCCGCAAAGGCGGCTACTACTGCGGATAGTGCGCATCCTGTTCCCACCACTCGGGTCATCATCGGGTGCCCGCCAGCCACAGCCCAACTGCGCTGGCCGTCGGTGACATAATCGGTTTCACCGGTGACAGCCACGACTGCGCCGGTCTCACGCGCCAGTTGCTGTGCGGCAGGTAAAGCAGAAAAGGAATCATCGCCGCTGTCAACGCCGCGCCCGGACGCACTGACGCCGCTGAGGGCCAGGATTTCGGAGGCATTGCCGCGGATTGCTGCGGGTTTAAGTGTGATGAGTTCACGACAGAATTCTGTACGCCAGTTCAGGCCGCCGACGGCAACCGGATCCAGCACCCAGGGCTTTCCGGCCTGACTGCCTGCCTGAATGGCTGCCAGCATTGCCTGCGCATGGGGATGTGTCAGCGTACCGACATTGACCAGCAGGGCATCGGCGATGGCACTAAATTGTGCCGCTTCGGCGGGATCAACCACCATCGCAGGAGACGCGCCCAGCGCCAGCAGGACGTTGGCGGTAAAAGATTGCACCACGTCATTGGTCAGGCAGTGAACCAGCGGCGCAGCAAAGCGAAGTTGTTTCAGAGAAGTGGCGGCTAAAGCGCCGGGAATGTAGGTAGGTCGGGTATTCATAAGTCTCCCTACCGGCGCTCAAGAAGGCGGTATCAGGAGAGATACCTGACTTCCCTACGCTGGCATAATCCAGATCAGGTAATACGGGTAAAATCTCAGCCCTGCTTTGCAGCGGGCACCCCGAGTCAAGGGAGCATTATTGGCGGCGGAGGTCAGAAGATCAATCAGCAAATGCGTTAAAAAAACAATCAGTGAAGCTTATTGAACTCATTCCGCTTCACTGGCAGTATCTGGGCACAGACCTGAATAACATACGTTGATGAAAAATTTCCTCAGGAGTCAATGCTTGCCCTCAACAATGACTGTACGCCCTTATCAAGAAGCAGACCGCCCGTTTTTACGTACGCTCTATCTGGCCTCGCGCAAGCACACCTGGACATGGCTGGAAGACGATTTTCAGCTGGAAGATTTTGACCGGGCAGTGCTCGGCGAGACAATACTGGTCGCAGAACGTGACGGACATTTACTGGGATTCGCCTCAATTTTCACTCAGGAAAATTTTTTGCATAACCTGTTTGTTGATCCGCAGTATCAGGGAACCGGTGCAGGTTCGGCATTGCTTCACGCTGCTGAAGAAACCTTTACCCGTCAGGGATCGCTGAAATGTTTAGCCAAGAGTAAAAATGCCGTCGCTTTTTATCTGTCAAAAGGCTGGACCATCATCTCTGCGGGGGACAGCCCAAAAGGTGAATACTATTTATTTCATTCACCAAAGAAATAATTGAGAAGAAAATGATTACCCCGAAAAACCTTATTTTCACGGTTCTGACGAATATCATTTTTTCTTTGTCGTTAAGAGGTTAAATTCCGCAGCAGTGCTATACATACGATGGCTTCCTTAAAAATTTCGAGGGTATGAATGAAAACAATTAAACTGATGCAGATTGCTGCAGTGACCGGTGCGCTGTTCCTGGCCGGTTGTACCAGCCATATTACCCAGACAGAAAAATACTCCGGTTTTTTAGGTGATTATTCCGGTCTGAAGGAAGTCAAAACTGCATCAGGTAATCCGGTGCTGCGCTGGATAGATCCTGCTTTCAAAAAAGCCAATTATTCTTATATCAAATACGAACCGATTAAATTCTACCCGGAACCGCAGCCAACGGAACAAATCGACAAAGCTACCTTGCAGGGGGTGCTGGATTACGCCAACAGCCGCATGAAACCGGCACTGGCAGAGCGCATGCCACTGACAGATCACGCAGGGCCGCGCACACTGATTTTCAAAGGTGCCATCACCGGTGTGAACACCTCGGCAGAGGGTTTGCAGTTCTATGAAGTCATCCCGGTCGCGCTGGTCATTGCGGGCACGGAAACCGCCACAGGCCATCGTACGCGTGATACTGAAGTTTACTTTGAAGGTGAGCTGATCGATGCCAGCACCGGCAAACCGGTGATTAAAGTCGTGCGTAAAGGCTTCGGTAAGCAGGTTGCCAACGATACTCAGAAAGTCACTGCTAACGATTTAAAAGTTGTAGTAGACAGCCTGGCGAACGATACCAAGCTGTTCAAAGAATAACTCCCGAAACAGCATAACAATGAGGGCAGCCAGAGGGCTGCCTTTTTTGTTTACCGGGAATGATAAACCTTCAGACTGAATCAGCGATAAATTCCCGTAACCACTGATGTGCCGGGTCACGGTGCGCACGTTCATGCCACACCATAAACATGTCAAAACCCGGTACATCAAGCGGGGCTTCGGTTATCTGCAAAGCAGGATTTCCCCGCACTAAACGTTCGGGCAACATCGCCACCAGATCCGTGGTCATCAGCACCTGAAGCACAAACAGGAAATGCGGTACTGACAAGACCACTCGCCGCGTTAAACCCGCCGCCGCCAGCGCGGTGTCGGTATACCCATAAAATCCGCCGCCGTCGGGTGAAACCATCACATGCTCCAGCCCGCAGAACTCTGTCAGCGTCACCGGCCCGTTGACGGACGGATGCTCTTTCCGGCTGACCAGCACATAGCGCTCGGCAAACAGGAATCTGCTGTGCAGCCCGTTTATTACCGCATCAGAGGTATGAAACGCCAGGTCCAGTTCACCCTGCTCCATTTTGTGGATAATCCGCGCAGGTGATGTTTCAAAAATAGCCAGCCGCGCGGAAGGTGCGGCCATACGCAATGCCCGTAAGGCCGGTAAAACGATAGTGGATTCGCCGTAATCCGCGGCACCCAGAGTCCAGGTAGGGTTCGCCTTTGACGGGTCAAAAACCTCTCCGGCAATGATCGCATTTTCCAGCGCGGCAAGGGCCTGCCGCAGCGGTTCCCGCAATTCGTCCGCACGCGACGTCGGTCGCATCCCCCGCGGCCCCGGCAGCAGCAACGGATCATCAAAAAATTGACGCAACTTAGCGAGCTGAACGCTGACCGAAGGTTGCGAAAGGTTACGGCGCTGCGCAGTTCGCGTGACATTTTGTTCAGCCAGCAAAACATCCAGCGTCAGCAACAAATTGAGATCCAGACGACCGAAATTACTCATCGCTATACCTGCTATATGATCAATTCATTTCAACTATACCTGACGACAACCTACTCTGCCTTTATCCCATTAACGGAGGTTTCGTCATGAATGTATTGATCGTCTATGCTCACCCTGAATCACACTCGCTGAACGGCTCGCTGAAAGATTTTGCGGTCAGCCATTTGCAGGCCAGCGGACACAATGTGCAGATTTCGGATTTGTATGCCATGCAATGGAAAGCCGTGCTGGATGCAGGAGATAACACCGAACCGTCGCCGGGGCCTTTTCACCCTTCGCAGGATTCTCAGCGCGCTTACAAAAATGGCACGCAAAGCGATGACATCGCCGCCGAGCAGGAAAAATTACAGTGGGCGGATACCGTGATTTTCCAGTTCCCGCTGTGGTGGTTTTCAATGCCTGCCATTATGAAAGGCTGGGTTGAACGTGTTTATGCTTATGGATTTGCCTATGGTGTTGGTGAGCATTCCGACACGCACTGGGGCGACCGTTACGGGGAAGGCAAAATGGCCGGAAAACGCGCTATGCTGATGGTCACCACCGGCGGCTGGGAACCCCATTACAGCGCGCGTGGGATTAACGGCCCGATCGACGACCTGTTGTTCCCGATCCACCATGGCATCCTGCATTATCCGGGCTTTACCGTGCTGCCGCCACTGGTGTTCTACCGCACCGGACGCATGGATGAGACCCGCTACGCGCAAATTTGCGGGGAGATGGCTCACCGGCTGGATACAGTAGAAAGCACAACGCCAATTTCATTTCGCCAGCAGAATGGCGGCGATTACGCTATACCGTCACTGATATTGAAACCGGAAATTACGCCGGGGAAAAGCGGGTTTACGGCGCATCTGAAATAATCCCCTGAGAGCATGCCAGGCATAAAAAAACGCCAGTGGATCTTGCGATCGCACTGGCGTTTTTACGGGCGTTCAGCCTTTATTCTTGCTAAATCATTCCCACTCAATCGTTGCCGGTGGCTTGCCCGAGATGTCATAAACAACGCGGGAGATGCCGTCGACTTCGTTGATGATGCGGTTGGAGCAGCGGCCGAGGAAATCATACGGCAGGTGCGCCCAGTGCGCGGTCATGAAGTCGATGGTTTCGACTGCGCGCAGAGAGACAACCCAGTCGTATTTACGACCATCGCCCATCACGCCGACAGAGCGGACCGGCAGAAAGACCGTGAAAGCCTGGCTGACTTTGTTATACAGGTCGGCTTTATGCAGCTCTTCGATAAAGATAGCATCGGCGCGGCGCAGCAGGTCGCAGTACTCTTTCTTCACTTCGCCCAGTACGCGAACGCCCAGCCCCGGCCCCGGGAACGGGTGACGGTAAAGCATGTCGTATGGCAGGCCGAGTTCCAGACCAATTTTACGCACTTCGTCTTTGAACAGCTCTTTCAGCGGCTCAACCAGACCCAGTTTCATCTCTTTCGGCAGACCGCCCACGTTGTGGTGCGATTTGATCACATGCGCTTTGCCGGTGGCAGAGGCCGCAGACTCAATCACGTCAGGGTAAATGGTGCCCTGCGCCAGCCATTTCACTTCATCCTGCTTGCAGGCTTCTTCGTCGAATACTTCAACAAAGACGCGGCCGATGATTTTACGTTTGGCTTCCGGCTCATCCACCCCTGCCAGCGCAGACAGGAAACGTTCTTCCGCCGCGACGTGAACAATATTCAGACCGAAACGGTCACCGAACATTTCCAGCACCTGATCCGCTTCGTTCAGACGCAGCAGACCGTTGTCGACGAACACGCAGGTCAGACGGTCGCCGATGGCGCGGTGCAGCAGCATGGCGGTCACGGAGGAGTCAACACCGCCGGACAGACCGAGGATGACGTGATCGTCGCCGATCTGCACACGCAGACGCTCAACGGCGTCTTCAATGATTTTTGCCGGCGTCCACAGTGCTTCGCACTCGCAGATATCCATGATGAAACGTTCGAGCATACGCAGGCCCTGACGGGTATGCGTCACTTCCGGGTGGAACTGCACACCGTAGAAGCGCTTTTCTTCGTTCGCCATAATGGCAAACGGGCACGTCTCGGTACTGGCAACGGTCACGAAATCAGACGGAATGGCCGTTACTTTATCGCCGTGGCTCATCCAGACATCGAGCAGCGGTTTGTTGTTCTCGCTCAGGGCATCCTGAATGTCGCGGATCAGCGCGCTTTCAGTCTGAACTTCCACCTGCGCATAACCAAATTCGCGCTCGTTAGAACCTTCAACATGGCCGCCTAACTGCATCGCCATGGTTTGCATGCCGTAGCAGACGCCCAGAACCGGTACACCGGCTTCGAAGACGTAGTCTGGTGCACGCGGGCTGTCATGCTCGGTTGTACTTTCCGGGCCGCCGGACAGGATGATCCCGTTCGGGTTGAATTCGCGGATTTGGGCTTCGGTTACGTCCCAGGCCCAGAGTTCGCAATAGACACCCAGTTCACGCACGCGGCGCGCAACAAGCTGGGTGTACTGGGAGCCGAAATCGAGGATCAGGATACGGTGCTTGTGAATATTTTCGCTCATGAGGGGGCGTTTTCCAGAAAGCAATAAAAGCGTTAAAACGGAATATTAATCAGCCCGGAAAATACGGGCTGGATATAAATTTGTAGTGACTCGATCCAGGCGCCCAGGAGGCAAAGCGGAGGCTGGCGAAAAAGCGCAGTTTACATAACGTAAATGAGCATTTTAAGCCAGCTTCCCACGCCGGATCGCCGACGCGCAGCAGCGACTGTGGGATTAAGAACCCATGCGGTAGTTCGGTGACTCTTTAGTAATGGTCACGTCATGCACGTGGCTTTCCTGGATCCCTGCACCGCTGATGCGGACAAACTCAGCCTTGGTGCGCAGGTCGTCGATGGTAGCACAACCGGTCAGCCCCATACAGGAGCGCAGGCCGCCCATTTGCTGGTGGATGATTTCTTTCAGACGGCCTTTATACGCTACGCGACCTTCGATACCTTCAGGTACCAGTTTGTCTGCGGCGTTATCCGTCTGGAAATAACGGTCAGAAGAGCCTTTGGACATGGCGCCCAGAGACCCCATGCCGCGATAGGATTTGTACGAACGGCCCTGATACAGCTCGATTTCGCCCGGAGATTCTTCCGTACCTGCCAGCATCCCACCCACCATCACGCAGCTTGCGCCTGCCGCGATGGCTTTCGCGATATCGCCGGAGAAGCGGATACCGCCGTCAGCGATGACCGGAATACCGGTGCCTTCCAGCGCTTCAACCGCGTCAGAAACAGCGGTAATTTGCGGAACGCCCACGCCGGTCACAATACGGGTGGTACAAATGGAGCCAGGGCCGATACCGACTTTCACCGCGCTCACGCCCGCTTTAGCCAGTGCCAGCGCACCTGCGCCCGTCGCGACGTTACCGCCGATGATTTGCAGATCCGGATATTTTGCGCGGGTGGCGCGGATACGTTCCAGCACGCCTTCGGAATGGCCGTGAGAAGAGTCAATCAGCAATACGTCAACACCGGCAGCCACCAGCGCATCGATACGCTCTTCGTTGCCCGCACCCGCGCCAACCGCAGCACCGACGCGCAGGCTGCCCTGCTCATCTTTACAGGCGTTAGGTTTACGTTCGGCTTTCTGGAAGTCTTTGACGGTGATCATACCGAGCAGATGGAATTGCGCGTCAACCACCAGCGCTTTCTCTACGCGTTTTTCGTGCATTTTCTGCAGCACGACTTCGCGGGCTTCGCCTTCTTTGACCGTCACCAGACGTTCTTTCGGCGTCATGACGGCGGTCACAGGCTGTTCCAGATCGGTCACGAAGCGCACGTCACGACCGGTAATAATACCGACCAGTTCGTTTTCTTCCGTCACGACCGGATAACCGGCAAAACCGTTAATTTCAGTGAGTTCTTTAACCTGACGCAAAGTGGTCGATGGCGTGACAGTTTTAGGGTCAGCAACAACGCCGCTTTCATGCTTCTTCACGCGACGGACTTCTTCCGCCTGACGCTCAATAGACATGTTCTTGTGAATGAATCCAAGGCCGCCTTCCTGTGCAAGAGCAATCGCCAGATTCGCTTCAGTCACGGTATCCATCGCTGCGGACAGCATAGGGATATTCAGACGGATTTTAGCGGTCAGTTGAGTACCGAGGTCGGCAGTGTTAGGCAGAACTGTGGAGTGGGCTGGAACAAGGAGAACGTCGTCGAACGTTAGTGCTTCTTTTGCGATACGTAGCATGGGCAATATCTCACCAAGGTGGATGCGGAAAAGATAAAATATTGCAGCGGGAGTATACAGGTGAGTAGGCATTTCGACCAGAACTATTTCAAAAACTTCTTGATTACCTTTTGCGGGCATGTAGTATCGTTCGATTAAGTCTCTGTATTTGAATTTGATCTGGATCACATGCCACTACCTTCTTCGCCTCCTATTTTTACCGTAAGCCGCCTCAATCAGACGGTCCGACAGTTGCTGGAAAACGAAATGGGTCAGGTCTGGCTCTCCGGTGAAATCTCAAACTTCTCACAGCCTTCCTCTGGCCACTGGTATTTTACGCTCAAAGATGACCGCGCTCAGGTCAAATGTGCCATGTTCCGTAATACCAACCGCCGCACCACATTCCGTCCGCAAAATGGTCAGCAGGTTTTGGTTCGTGCGACCATCACGTTGTACGAACCGCGCGGCGATTATCAGCTGATTGCCGAAAGTATGCAGGAAGCAGGCGACGGTTTATTGCAGCAAAAATTCGATCTGCTGAAACAGCAACTGGCCACCGAAGGTTTGTTTGATGCGCAGTATAAACAACCGCTGCCCTCCCCGGCCAAATGCGTCGGTGTGATCACCTCCGCCAGCGGTGCCGCATTGCACGACGTCTTAAATGTCTTAAAGCGTCGCGACCCGTCGTTACCCGTCATTATTTATCCGACCGCCGTTCAGGGCGCCGATGCCCCGGCGCAAATCGTCCGCGCCATTCAACTGGCTAACGCCCGCGAGGAAGTGGATGTGCTGATTGTCGGACGCGGTGGCGGTTCGCTGGAAGATTTATGGAGCTTTAACGATGAGCGCGTGGCACGGGCGATTTTCGCCAGCCGCATTCCCATCGTCAGCGCCGTTGGCCATGAAACCGACGTCACCATTGCCGATTTTGTTGCGGATTTACGCGCGCCGACACCGTCTGCC
Organism: Rahnella perminowiae; assembly: GCF_019049695.1. Lineage (NCBI taxonomy): Bacteria > Pseudomonadati > Pseudomonadota > Gammaproteobacteria > Enterobacterales > Yersiniaceae > Rahnella > Rahnella perminowiae. Next base: position 83,011 of record NZ_JAFMOT010000181.1, on the reverse strand, counting down.
GCCGCCGAACTGATCAGCCGGAATCAGCTGGAATTGCTGCGCCAGATCCAGTCGCAGCAGCAGCGTCTCGAAATGGCGATGGATTATTATCTCGCCCAACTGACGCAGCGCTTCACGCGCCTGAATCACCGTCTGCAACAGCAGCACCCGCATTTACGTCTGGCCCGCCAGCAGACGGCGCTGTTCAGGCTGCGCCGTCGTCTCGATGAAGCCATGCAAAATCAGCTGCGTCAGATGCTGCGTCGCACCGACCGTTTACAGCAGCGCCTGACGCAACAGCAACCTCAGCCGCGCATTCACCGTGCCCAGCAACGGGTTCAGCAACTTCAGTACCGGCTGCAACAGGCGATGTCTTCACAACTGGCGGAAAGCCGTCAGCGTTTCGGCACTGCCTGTACGCAACTGGAAGGCGTCAGCCCGCTGGCGACCCTGGCACGTGGCTACAGTGTGACCACCACACCACAGGGCGCATTGCTGAAGAAAACCACACAAACAGCACCGGGCGATACGCTGAAAACCCGTCTGGCCGATGGCTGGATTGAAAGTGAAGTGAAATCGGTTGTGGTGGAAAAGAAAGCGCGGAAACGTGCGGTTTAGCCCGGAGTTGAGTTTAAAACCTTCTCCCGGCCTCCCCCGTCGCAGGGGGAGGCGCTAAAAACCCATCTGCCGCCTCCCTTTTGCAGGGAGGAGATTGAAAAGCTTACAGATTATAGCTATTTGTCTTCACACCATTGACCCACACTTCACGCGCTTCGCCTTGCGGCAGCACGATATCTAGGGTTTTCCACGCCGGTTTGAAATCACCGCGCTGCGTCAGCGTGATGTCGATTCGCTGATTGTCACTGACGATATCCCAGTTCAGCCACAGCGCATGATTCTGCTCCCAGCGATGGCTTTCGCCGTCATCTTCAAACAGCATGCCTGACGAGGTCGCCTGACCCGGTGCCGGATACACATGTAATTCACGCAGCGTATCTCTGCTGGCATCCACATGTGCCAGACGGCGGGATTGTGGCAATGCAGCACCGGCGCGCACCAGCAGCGGCAAACGATCCAGCGGCGCATCCAGCGTGATTGTCTGCCCGCCCGCAAACCATTCGCCAGTATAAAAATCGCACCAGCCATTGCCGTTATCCGGCAGATAAACCTGGCGTTCACGCTGTCCTTCATCAATCACACTGGCGACCAGCAAATCGCGTCCCATCAGGAAATCATCGGTTTCTGCGAAGGTATTTTTATCATGCTCATGATCGAGGAATGTCGGGCGCAGCATCGGCTCGTCATCCGCGTGAGCCTGCCACAGCAATGTATAGAAATACGGCAGAAGGCGATAACGCAGACGGATGGCATCGCGGATAAGCGGCGTCACCTGCGGATACATCCACGGCTCATTTACGGTGTGATCATCATTCCAGGAATGAATGGTGAAACGCGGATGCATGACGCCGTTTTGCACCCAGCGAACAAACAGTTCCGCATCCGGCTTATCACCCGAAAATCCGCCCACATCGTGCCCGACGTTATACAAACCGGACAAACTCATGCCAATCCCCATACGGGTGTTGTAACGCAGCGTTTGCCAGCTGGTGCGGTTATCGCCACTCCACGTCTGCACATAGCGCTGCATGCCGGAACATCCGGAACGGGAAATCAGGTAAGGGCGGGTTTCCGGCGCAAATTTCTGCTGTGCTTCAAAAGACGCACGCATCATGAGCAGCGGCATCACCGGACGAATGTGTTTAATAGCAATAGCCTTGCCGAAACCGTAGCAACGGGCATCACTGTCCCAGACTTCATATTCGTTATTATCGTTCCAGGTCGAACCGATGCCCTTTTCAAGTAACTGCTGCGTCACACCTTTCTGCCACCAGCGCACGGCACCAGGATGAGTGAAGTCGAGATGCGACCCTTCGTCATCCCAGAAGACAGAACGCTCCGGCTGATCGTTTTCGCTGTCGCGGATAAACAACCCCTGCCCGGCAACCTGTTCGTATTGCGGGTGATCCTGCAACAGACAAGGTTTAATATTGGCCGCCAGACGAATACCGGCGTCGAGAAACGCTTTCGACATCACTTCCGGCTGCGGTACTTTGTCGTAATTCCAGTTGAAAACGTAACGCTTATTGCCAATCGAGGTGTAACCCGATGAAAGCTGGAAGGAGTCACAGGGGATCTCGTGCTGCTGGCACAACGTGATGAACTTCATCAGCTGTTGCTGGGCATCCGGCGCATCGGTGTAATACATGGTCGAGCCGCTGTAACCGAGACTCCATTTCGGGCCAAAGGTGGTTTTACCGGTCAGGCGCACCAGTTTTTTGGTCACGTCGAGAGATGTCGGGCCGACAAACAGGTAGTAATCCAGATCGCCCGCTTCCGCACTGAAACGGCGATAAGGCAGATGGTAATTATCCAGTTCATTGCCGAGATCAAGCCAGACATTGCTGAGATTGTCGTAAAAAACGCCAAAGCTGACATTATTGCGCCGCGTCAGGGTAAACGGAATATGCTTGTACAGCGGATCGGTGCTGGCGGCGTTGTAGCCCATGGCATCAAGATTGCGCATTTCAAAACGACGGCCGCTGCGGTTGAGGTCACCGGCTTTTTCGCCAAGTCCGTACACGCCATCCTGCGCCTCGCGCAGCTGATAGTGTGCCGACGCGTCGTTTTTCACGCCAAGCATATAGGCGCCGGTTTTACGATCTTTCACCAGCGGCAACCAGACACCGGCCTCATTTTTATACTCCCACTCCAGCCATAGCGGCTGATGCACCGTGACGCGCAGCGCCTCAGTGGTCAATATCAGGCGTTCTTCGTCCTGTACGAGCTGATAACCCGGCAACGAAAAACCATCGTTGCTCAGGCGGTTGCGCCCTTCCCACGGCACATCATTTTGTGGTGCGATGCTCCAGGTACGATCCAGCGCCAACGCGCCGTTACGCCGGATGAATATGCGAATCAGCCCCTGTTCCAGCACCCGCAGAGAAAACAGATGCTGGCCATCAACACGCAGATCCACACCTGCATCGTCCTGCCCGGCCAGCTCCCAGTGTTTTAACGTCTTCATACTCCCTCCCTTTTTGCCGGATTGCGGCGTTCAGCGATCAGGGCAATCAGGAAAACTGCGCCGATCAAATCAAAGAAACCCATCGCGATAAACAGCGGATTGAAACCCATTTTGTCGGCAACCGCGCCGATCAGCAGTGAAAACAGAAAGCTGGCGATCCACGCCGAAGAACCGCGCATACCGTTGACGGTTGCCACCTGGCTTTTATCGAATGTTTCTACCACCACTGCGCTCAACATGCAGGAAATAACCTGATGGCCGAAGCCGCCGATGGAGATCAGCGCAATGGCGGCGTACGGGCTTTGTGTGACCGCCACCAGCGCCAGGGACAGCATCATAAATGCACCGGTGACGGAGCTGGCGACGATGGAATTAATGCGGGTGCAGCCAAAGACTTTGCGGTACAGCGTAGTGAGATATCCGCTGGCAATACTGCCGAGGTCGGCGGCGAGAAACGGCAGCCACGCGAACATCACGATATGTTTTAAATCCATCCCGCGTTCATTAGCCAGATACAGAGGTACCCAGAAACTGAACACCGCCCAAGCCGGTTCCGCCAGAAATGCCGGGATAGCAATACCGTAGAATTTCTTGTTTTTGCAGACTATTTTCAGTGATTTAATAAACGGCAGACGCGTTTGCTGTGGTTCGTTATCGGAGCGGATCAGCGCCAGTTCATCTTTACTGAGGTTCGGATGCGTTTCGGGTGAATGGTAGAACTTCCACCACAACAACACCCATAACATCGACAGGATGCCGCAGAACAGGAATGCACCACGCCAGCCGAACGAGATATGTGCAACCAGAATAATCGGCGGTGCCAGCATGGCACCAATCGAGAAGCCGACGCCGGCCCAACCGGCGGCGACCGGACGCTCTTTACGCGGGAACCAGTCGGAAATGGCTTTGGCATTAGCAGGCGTCGCCGCAGCTTCCGCACTCCCCATAAAGAAGCGCAGAACCGCCAGCTGGATCCAACTGCCCGCACCGGCGTGCAGCATACACACCACCGCCCAGACTGAGGCGCAAATCAGGAAGCCCAGCTTCAGGCCAATCACATCAATCAGCCAGCCGCACAATGGCTGAAAAAGGGTGTACGCCGCCTGAAATGCCGCGACGATGTAAGAATATTGTTCGGTGGTCATGTTCAGGCTGGTTTTCAGTTCAGCCGCCAGTAATCCCAGAGAATTTCGGGTGACGTAGTTCACTGTCACGCCGAGCAGGAACAGCGCCAGCATCCACCAGCGTAAAGCTTTTATTTTTCGGCGTCCTGCAACCGCCGCTGTCCCGGTGTTTATTTGAATTGTCATATCGGTTCTCCCACCCGTCGGCCTGGCCGCAGATGATGTGTTATGTGAGGTACATCTGCAGAGTAGGCAGCCGGTTCTGTGAGGGAAACGTGATTTTTTGCAAAAGCTTTCACGCTATAACTGCATAAGGAATTCAGGGAGGATAAAAGCTCACGGGAATCACAGCTTCAGATATGAAAATTTTTGCATGGGCCATTTTGAAGGAGATCACAGTTTGAAAGGAAAGTTAAATATCCAGCAAATTGCCGACCAGACCGGATTGTCGATCAGTACCGTTTCACGGGTTTTAGCCGGAAAAAATAATACCAGCAGCAAGGCGCGCGACAGCGTACTGGAATGTGCCAGGGCGCAGGGCGTTTTCGACGGCCTTTCGACCGGCAGGCTGATGCTGAACAATATTTTAATTTTCGCCCCGGCCCGGGCCTTTGATGTGCGCAGCGATATTTTTTACTACAAGGTGATCCAGGGCATTCTGGCTGCCACCGCCCGTCACGAAGTACGTGTCCGCTACTGCGCGATAGAAGAAGAAAACGCCGACGCCGCGCTGTTCATTGCCAAAATGACCGATCCGCAGACCGAAGCCGTCTTGCTGGTCGGCATCGACGATCCGCATATTCATCAGCTTGCGGCCGACATGGGCAAACCATGTGTACTGATCAACTGCCATGACCGGCATATGCGCCATGACAGCGTCAGTCCTGATCATCTGACGATGGGCGATTTTGCCTGCGACTACCTTTTTTCTCAGGGCCACACTCATATCGTGACCGTGCAATGCCTGCGTCGTCATACCATGGAACTGCGGCTCACCGGTATTAAACAGGCATTCACGCGCCATCATCAGGTTTTCAGTGACCGCCACCATTTGCTCAATACGTCAGGTTTTGGGGCGCAGGAAAGCGAACAGGCGCTGCTGGAATTTCTGGATGCCTTGCCGCCCGGCCAGCCGCTGCCGACAGCCATCCTGGCCGGCGGGGATTTTATGGCATCCGGTGTGGTTGCTGCGCTGGCAAAGCGCGGTTTTTCCGTGCCGGGTGATATCAGCGTTATCAGTACTGACGGGTTCAATCTGGCAGAAATTCATGACGTGCCGTTGACCGCGGTGCATGTGCCGCGCGATGAACTCGGTGCCGAAGCGATCTCCTTATTACAAAGGCGCATGATGCGCCCCGATGCGCCTTATACCACGCAGCTGTTGCAGGGAAAACTGGTGGTGCGTGAATCTGTCAGAAAAGCCAGCGGACGCGCCGTGACCTGTCATCCGCATACGTTGTATGACCCGCAGCCGGACAGATAAATCTCATCTTTAACGGACCTGGCGCTCAGCAGTCCTATACTGACGGTGACGGCTATTCATTAACCAGCTTTCAGTATCAGGCAGTCAGAACACCTTGTTTTCACCTTCGGGTGACTCTTGATAAGGAGATTCACGATGAATCACAGTTCAGCAAAGCGTTACCACAGCGTTATCCCGCCTTACATACTTAACCGTATTATCGAACACGGTTCAGAACCCCAGCGCAGATGTGCCAAACAAACCCTGGTACATGTGAATACGTTAATGGCACAGCCTTACGCCAAACCGCAGAAGATCGTGACAGCCAAAGCGGGTCAGGTAGAACGCGATATTTATGACGCCAAAAATACCACCCGGCTGCCGGGCGAATCCGTGCGCAAGGAAGGCCAGGCCAGTAACGGCGATGTGGCGGTGGATGAAGCCTATGATTATCTGGGCGTGACGTATGATTTCTTCTGGCAGGCGTATCAGCGTAATTCCCTCGACAATAAAGGTCTGGCACTGCTCGGCACCGTGCATTATGACAAAGGCTATCAAAACGCTTTCTGGAACGGACAGCAGATGGTATTTGGTGACGGTGATGGCGAAATCTTTAACCGCTTTACGATTGCTATCGACGTTGTCGGGCATGAGCTTTCCCATGGTGTTACCGAAACGGAAGCCGGTCTGGAATATAACGGCCAGTCCGGCGCGCTGAATGAATCACTCTCGGATGTGTTTGGCTCGCTGGTGAAACAATTCCACCTGAAACAAACCGCTGATAAAGCCGACTGGATTATTGGTGAAGGATTGCTGGCAAAAGGCATTCAGGGGACCGGCCTGCGCTCAATGTCTCATCCCGGCACTGCTTACGATGATCCGCTGCTGGGTAAAGATCCGCAACCGGCGGACATGAGCGGTTATGTGAATACCCGCGACGATAATGGCGGTGTGCATATTAACTCAGGCATACCTAACCGGGCATTTTATCTGGCGGCGACTAAACTGGGCGGGAATGCATGGGAACGTGCAGGTTACGTCTGGTATGACACGGTCTGTGATAAATCCCTGCCCAAAAATGCAGACTTTGCCACCTTCGCCCAACTGACTATTCAGCATGCGGAAAAACGATTTGACGCCTCCGTTGCACAAGCGGTTCGTGAAGCCTGGGAGCAGGTCGGAGTGATGTAAATGAAACCTTTAGATTCGCTGGAAAGTAATGCGGTGATTGAAATTTACCGCGAAGGCGGTATTGCGTTTATCCCCAAACTCAGCGGGCCGCGACGGGTTGAACTTTCAGGCATGAGCGATGATAAGCGGCGGGAAATCTGCCAGCTCATCAATCAGGCACTGCCCCATGCTCAGGAAAAAGAAAACGCCGGTCATGGAGACCAGCGTTATTTCCGGCTGGAGATTTATTATGCATCGGCAGAGCATTCAGCCAGTCTGGTTGTCATTATTCCTGAAACCGAAGCGCCCGAGGAACTGGTGAACCTATGGAAAGAGGCTCACCCTGACGATCACTCTTCCGAATAAGGCGAATACGTAAACTGTATCCGTTTTTTAGAAATCATCCCGTGCCCGTTTTGGCAGAAGTAATCTACCGCTCCGCAGGCTTTAAGCGCCTGCAACGGCTGCTGGCAATCTGGGCATAATGCGATTTGCGTAAAGTCGCCATGGTCAGCGTCACAATGAAAGTGACCGCTTACCCAGCTCATCGGCTGGCCGCAAACCGGACAAAGTGCATCCATCGTCTTTCCCTTCTAAATAACACCCAGCGTCCGCAGTAAATACAGACCCAGTGCGGTAGTGAAAAATGATCCGAGCGTGGTGACAGCAATAATATTAGCTGCCAGTGTCGCATTGCCGCCCATCGCGCGGGTCATCACGTAGCTGCCCGCTGCGGTCGGTGTACAGGAAAAAAGAAATATAACGCCGAGCGCCGCGCCGCGAAAGCCAAACAACCCTGCCCCGAGGGTCATCAGCGCGGGCACAAATATGACACGTGACGCAGAAGACCAGGCTGCCACGTTAGAACTGCGGAACATCGCCTGCCAGTCAAGGCTGGCACCGGCGCATAACATGGCCAGCGGCAGCGCCATACCTGAAATAAAGTCACCGGTGCTGGCAATGGTCGCCGGCATAGGTAAATGGCTGTGCTTAAACGCCAGCCCGAGGACCAGACCAATAATCAGCGGATTGGTGATAATGCCGCGCAAGATAGGCTTCATCCCGATGCTTTTCCCCTGCCCGCCTTTCAGGCTGCGGGTTAATGTAATCACCGACAGGACGTTGAACAAAATAACCGTCACAGCCAGATACATCGAGCCCAGCGCAATCCCTTCACTGCCAAAGGCCAGTGATGCATAAGCCAGCCCCGCGATACCGGTATTTGCCCGGAAGCCCCCCTGCACAAAAATGCCGCGCTCACGCGGGTCTTTCACCAGTTTTATCGCCACCAGTTCCAGCAACAGATAAGAAACTACGGTACCGATTCCCCCGTAAAGGGCGAGCGGCAGGTTTGAGCCTGAGGAATCATGCCCTTGTGCTACGCTGAAAAACAGCAGGCAGGGTAAGGCGATATTAAACACCAGCCGGCTGGCTTTCTCGTTGAAACTGTCGTCCATCAGGCCGGTGCGGCGCAGCACCATGCCCAGCAACAAGATCAGTAGGTTTGGGACCGTAACACCAAATGCAAAACTCCAGGTCTGCCAGAACATCCAGCCAGCTCCTTGCAGGGAAACGAAGACGAAAAAAAAGGGGCACATTCTATGCGCCCCGCCTGCAGATTATTTACTTTTTTTCAGGTGTGACATCAGGCGTTTACGTTTGCGCAGCTGATTTGGTGTCAGCGTATTACGCTTGCCTTCAAACGGGTTCTCACCCTCTTTGAACTGAATACGGATTGGCGTACCCATCACTTTCAGTGAACGACGGAAATAGTTCATCAGATAGCGTTTATAGGAATCGGCCAGGTCTTTCACCTGATTACCGTGGATCACCACGATTGGCGGGTTATACCCCCCGGCATGGGCATATTTCAGCTTCACGCGGCGACCATTCACCAGCGGTGGCTGATGATCGTCAGCCGCCATTTGCATGATACGGGTCAGTAAGGAAGTGCTCACACGCGTGGTCGCGCAGGTGTACGCCTCATTCACAGACTCGAAAAGGTTACCGACGCCGCTGCCGTGCAGGGCAGAGATAAAGTGAATGCGGGCGAAATCAACGAAGCCAAGGCGCAGATCCAGCTGATCTTTAACCTGAGCACGCGCTTCTTCGCTCATGCCATCCCACTTGTTGACCACAATAACCAGTGAGCGCCCGCTATTGAGGATAAAGCCTAACAGCGAGAGATCCTGATCAGAAATGCCTTCGCGGGCATCAATAACCAACATCACCACATTGGCATCTTCAATCGCCTGCAGGGTTTTGATTACTGAAAATTTCTCTACAGTTTCAGTGACTTTTCCGCGCTTACGTACACCGGCAGTGTCGATCAGAACATATTCACGGTCGTCGCGGTTCATCGGGATGTAAATACTGTCGCGGGTGGTGCCTGGCATGTCATAAACCACCACGCGTTCTTCACCCAAAATACGGTTAGTCAGTGTGGATTTACCTACGTTGGGACGCCCGACAATCGCCAGTTTGATGGGCAGAGACTGCGGGTCGAAATCATCTTCTTCGTCCTCAGGGATTTCATCACCGGTGGCTTCCTGTTCGGCCCAGTACGCCGCGTTGGCCTCTTCTTCGGTCAGTTCCACTTCTTCCGGCTTTTCACCCACGAACGGGATCAGCACATGTTCAATCAGCTGGGTGACGCCACGGCCATGTGAAGCCGCGATAGCATACACCTCGCCTAAACCGAGTGAATAAAAATCACCGGTTGCGCTGTCCGGATCCAGGCCGTCGGTTTTGTTCGCGACCAGGAAGGTCGCTTTTTCACGGCTGCGAAGATGTTGGGCAATGCCCTGATCGGCAGGCATCAGGCCTGCACGGGCATCGACCATAAACAGCACGATATCCGCTTCTTCGATAGCCAGCAGAGACTGCCCTGCCATGCGGGTTTCAACGCCGTCTTCCGTACCGTCAATACCGCCGGTATCTACGATGATGAATTCATTACCCTCAATTTCGGCACGACCATACTTGCGGTCACGCGTAAGCCCCGGGAAATCCGCAACCAGCGCATCACGCGTCTTGGTTAAACGGTTAAATAAAGTGGATTTACCCACATTCGGGCGCCCAACAAGCGCAACGACAGGTATCATTTTGAAGCCTCAATGTTTTTATGATGCATAGTATATATGGTGCTAAACGCAAATAGCTGGCCTGCGAAATCTCAATGCAAACCACTATAATTCAAACTGTTACGGCCTGATTCATCAGCCGTGATTACGCATATTTTATAATACGAAACGGCCCCTGAGCCATTCAGGAGCCGTTTTAAAGCCCGGGATCATCCGATCTCAGAGCCCGATGCCGGTCGCGGTATTAGCGGGTGAAGGAGTAAACTTCGCCACCTTTCGCTTGTACAACCAGCTTGTCGCTTGCCACAATCGGCGCGCTCAGGAAGCCGTCACTGTCGACTTTCTGCTGAGCAACAAAGCGGCCATCAGTGGTGTTGATCCAGTGCAGATAGCCCTCGGAATCGCCGACCACAATATAACCATTATACAGCACAGGTGCCGTCAGGTTACGGTGCAGCAATTCACTTTGACGCCATACGCTGACACCACCCTGAGTATCAAGCGCCATCACGCGGTCATCCTGATCAACCATATAAATATGGCCTGCGTCGACGATGATGTCATTCACAGAACCGACATCACGCTTCCACATAATCTGACCAGAACGCAGATCCATCGCCACCAGATTGCCATTGTATGCCAGCGTATAAATCACGCCATCAACAATAACCGGCGTGGTGTCCACATCGCTCAGACGGTCGATTTCAGTCGTACCGGTGGTCTGAGAAATACGTTGTTGCCAGATCAGCTGACCTTCTTTCATCAGCACGGCACTGACGCGGCCATTATCACCACCGACGATTGCCGCACCAAAGGCCACCGCAGGCGCTGATTCGCCACGCAGAGAAAGTGTTGGCATATCGAGGTTAGCGGTCCATTGAATGGTACCGTCGGATTCGTTCAGCCCCTGCAACATACCGTTGCCGGTGTGAACCAGAACCAGACCATCACTGACAACAGGACGGGACAATGCTTCACCCGCCACTTTGGTCTGCCAGGCGATTTTACCATCAGTTGTGTTCAATGCATAAACGATCGCTTTTTCACTGCCCACGTAAACGTGATCACCTGAAACTGTCAGGCCGCCTGAAAGCTGTGCTGAAATATTGCGGGAGAGGAAGCCGGTCTTTTCAGACAGATTCACGCTCCATTTTTCTTTACCACTGTCAGCGTCAAGTGCTTTAACCAGACCAAAACGATCAGCGGCAAAAATAGTGCTGTCCTGCCAGGCCGGACGCAGATTGGAATAGAATTCGCCAATGCCATCGCCTACGGATTTGCTCCACACTTGCGTCGGAGTAAATTGGTTCTCAACTTTTGGCAGCGGAGACATTTTGACCACGTCTTCTTCGCTGTTAAACAATGAACAGCCACTTAGCAGGGCAACAGAAACCCATCCTACCAAGAGTGTTTTACGCAATTGCATCGGGGTTCCCCTTAGCTGGCTAAGTTGTTCAATTTCATACGCAGCATGGTTTGCAGCGTTTGAGAGGGTTTAGAATCAATTCCTTTGCTGTAGGCTTCGCGCGCACCTTTTGCATCACCTTTGGCAAGCAGAACATCACCACGGATGCCTTGCTGCATAGCCGTCCAGCCTTCACCCTTCACGCCGTCTAACGTTTTGAGTGCATCATCAAATTTGCCTTGCTGCATCTGGACACGCGCCAGACGTAAGTTCACCAGCGAACGTAAATTATCTTCTTTGGCCTGACCTTGCGCCTGCGCTAATTGCTTTTCAGCATTGGCGAAATCACGGGTTTCGACAAAATGATCAGCCAGTTGCAGGGCGGCAAATACGCCGTAATTATTGTCATTGCTCTGCGCAAATTTTTCGAGATCAGCTACGCCTTTCGCGTTATTGCTGGTCAGCAACTGATTCGCTTGCTGGAAAGACGCAGAGGCTTCCGTCAGGGCTGAGTCCTGATGGCTCTGCCAGAAACGCCAGCCGCCAAGGGCTGCAATACCCAGAACAACGCCAATGGCCAGCGCTTTACCGTTTTCCGCAAAGAAGCGACGTACAGCATCAACCTGTTCATTCTCAGTGGTATAGACTTCCACAGTGTCCTTCTCCTTAACCCAACATCGAAGCCAGGCGCGCGACGATTTCGCTTTGCGCCAGCGTTTCTTGCGTTCCACTCTGCAGATCTTTAACGACGATCTGCTGGTTAGCGACTTCAGTTTCGCCTAATACCAGGGCCACACGCGCACCCCATTTATCAGCACGGGCAAACTGTTTCTTAAAGTTGCCGCCACCGTAGTTAGTCATGACTTTCAGCTCAGGCATTGCATCACGCAGTGTTTCAGCCAGTTGCATCGCTGCGCTTTGCGTGCCGGTACCGGATGAGATCACGTAGGCATCAACGATCGCCGGCGCTTTGAAGTCCGGGTTTACGGCCTGAACCAGTAAAACCAGACGTTCCAGCCCCATGGCGAAACCGACACCCGGTGTTGCACGACCACCGAGTTGTTCAACCAGACCGTCGTACCGGCCACCGGCACATACCGTACCTTGAGAGCCTAAGCTGTTGGTTACCCACTCGAACACGGTGCGGTTGTAATAATCCAGACCGCGCACAAGGCGCTGATTAATCGTATATGGGATACCAGACTGCTCTAAAAGTTCACACAGACCTGCAAAGTGTTCTCTTGATTCTTCATCAAGATAATCACCCAGTTCAGGCGCATCATTTAATAATGTCTGAATATCCGGATTTTTGGAGTCAAGTACACGCAGCGGATTGCTATACATACGACGTTTACAGTCTTCATCCAGCGTGTCTTTGTGCTGCTCAAGGAAAGCGACCAGCGCGTCACGATAGTTCGCGCGTGCCTCCAGCGAGCCGATAGAGTTCAGTTCCAGCGTAACGTGCTCAGAAATCCCCAGTGCGCGCCACCAGCGGGCGGTCAGCAGAATTAATTCGGCATCAATGTCAGGTCCTTGCAGGCCAAAGACCTCCACACCCAACTGATTGAACTGGCGATAGCGGCCTTTTTGCGGGCGTTCGTAACGGAACATTGGGCCGATGTACCACAGACGTTGTTCCTGATTGTACAGCAGACCATGTTCAATACCGGCGCGCACGCAGCCTGCCGTACCTTCCGGACGCAGCGTCAGGCTTTCGCCGTTGCGGTCGTCAAAGGTATACATTTCTTTTTCCACGACATCAGTGACTTCACCGATAGCGCGTTTAAACAATGGGGTCTGCTCTACAATCGGCATACGAATTTCGCTATAGCCGTAACTGCCGAGCACTTGTTTCAGCGATCCTTCAATACGTTGCCACAGTGCTGTGTCTTCTGGCAGGTAGTCGTTCATGCCGCGAATGGCCTGGATATTCTTTGCCACGTCAGTTCTCTATCGTTTTATAAAAAATGAACCCGATTATAGGGGCTTTGTGGCCTGTGGTTCAACGCACAACGCCATTGCCCCAGTCGGGTTCAATATAATGCAGATGTACGCTGACACCCGCAACCGATGTTACTTTTCAAGATGATTGATAACGATACGTTTACTCTCATCCATCAACGCCGCTTTGGCGCGAATTTTAGCTTCTAACTGGTCGATCATATCGTTGTTATCAAAGCGTTCTCTCTGACGAACACCGTCTTCATAGAAACCGCTTTTGTTATGACCGCCGGTCACGCCCAGGGTGGAAACCAGCGCTTCGCCCGGACCGTTAACCACACAGCCGATGATCGAAACATCCATTGGCGTGATGATATCTTCCAGACGTTGTTCTAATGCATTCACAGTACCAATGACATCAAACTCCTGACGCGAACAGGTCGGGCAGGCAATAAAGTTGATACCACGGGAACGGATACGCAGGGATTTGAGAATATCGAATCCGACTTTGACCTCTTCAACCGGATCGGCCGCCAGCGAAATACGCAGCGTGTCACCGATACCTTCTGAGAGCAGCAAGCCCAGGCCAATGGCCGATTTAACAGAACCTGCACGCAGACCACCGGCTTCGGTAATTCCAAGATGCAGAGGCTGAACAATCTGTTTAGCCAGCAGGCGATAAGACTCAACAGCCAGAAAAACGTCAGAGGCTTTTACGCTGACTTTAAACTGGTCAAAATTAAGACGGTCAAGAATATCCACGTGGCGCATCGCCGATTCCAGCAACGCCTGCGGCGTCGGTTCGCCGTACTTCTCCTGGATATCTTTTTCCAGGGAACCGCCGTTCACACCGATGCGGATAGGGATATTTTTGTCGCGGGCGCAATCGACCACGGAACGGATGCGGGATTCGTTACCGATATTACCTGGGTTAATACGCAGGCAATCAACGCCGTATTCTGCAACCTGCAGGGCGATGCGGTAATCGAAATGAATATCAGCGACCAGCGGGACATTAACCTGCTGTTTGATAAGTTTGAATGCTTCTGCCGCATCCATAGTGGGCACAGAAACGCGAACAATATCGACACCGACGCGTTCCAGTGATTTGATTTGTGCGACCGTCGCCGCGACATCTGTGGTGCGGGTGTTGGTCATCGATTGCACTGCAATCGGTGCTCCGTCACCTACAGGCACCTTGCCGACATAAATCCGGGTTGATTTGCGACGGGTAATGGGTGCTTGATTATGCATTGCTTCACTCTCCATCGTTGCCATCGTCTGACAAACTGCCGATTACTCGGCAGCTAAGGTCAGGCGTGCAACACGGCTTGATTTTACAAAACGACTTAAATCAACCGGCTTGCCCTGGAATTGGATATCTACCGCCCCCGGCGCACCGATTTTCAGTTTGTATGGCGCAGTGCCCTTCACGCTGAAGGTTTCACCGCCTTTCTTCATGCCACTGAACAGGGTTTTCCCTGACGCGTCATCAATCTGGAACCAGCAGTCAGCTTTAAAAGTAAAGGTCACAGCTTGTGGATCTCCCCCCGCGGCGGCTGCAGTTTGTGCATCACCGGTTGGCAGACCATTTTCAGGCGTAGCGGGCTGGCTGGTAGAGACAGCAGCAGGCGCCTGAGCGGCTGACGTGCCTGATACAGCAGGTGTATTGCTGGCGGCTACGCCCGGCGCGGTATTCAGCGGAATAGAATTCTGCGGTTGTGTTGCGTTTGCGGCAGGCGCCGGATCAGCAGGGGTATCTTCTGTTGTGGGTGCAGAATTCGCATTGTCGCCCAGAGGGATCGTTTGCACCTGACCATTATCCTGACTGAGCTGTGCCGATGACTGATCGGCCATTGTGGCGATTTCCTGCTGTTGTGCCTGATGATTTTGCCACCACCACGCACCGGTCAGGCCAATCACCACAAACACCACCAGCCAGGTAAAGCCCATCAGCCAGCCATCACGTTTTTTGCGAGACTTGCCGAGAGAGAACCCCTGCATTGAAGCCACTTTAGGCACTTTAATTGGGGCTTGTTTACCGATCAGACCTGATAATTCTTCTTCAGGAACATGAACCAGTTTTGCATAAGAACGCAGATAACCACGCAGGAAAGTCGGCGCAAGATCGGCCGGCGTCGTTTCTTCTTCGATTTGGCGAATAGTAGAGACTTTCAGACACAGGCGTTCTGCAACGGCCTGATGGCTGAGACCTAACTGTTCACGAGCCTGACGCAGACGTTCGCCTGTGGTCAGTTTTGCATTATTTTCTTGAGGGGCTTCAGTATTCATTGGCTAAGAACTGCTGGTACTGTTTAGATTGTGGATAACTACGCGCAAGTTGCTTACCGTAGCGTTGAACGCTATCCGGATTGCCCGCTAACGCAGCGAATCGAATTTGTAACATGAGGCTGTCGGCAGTGGCTGGCAGAACATGTTGGTATACATCCAGTAATAATTTCGCCTGAGCGCGATTCCCTTCTCCAAATTCTTTGGTTGCCTCAGTCAGCAAGGGTGCGCCTTTATCGGGATCCACTTTCAATGCCCGGCTTAGTAACACTCGCGCTTCCTCATTCTGATTGGCCTTCAGAAAACAGTAGCCTGCATTTTCCAGACTGTCAGCAACCTGACCGTAATCAGGCGCATTAGCTGCGGCGCTAAACTGCTGTTGTGCGGGTACATACTGCCCTAAACTACACAAAAACGCACCGTAATTATTTAAGACCGTCCCATTTTGCGGCGCAAGCTGCAACGCTTGCTGGTAGCGGGTTTGTGCGGCTTTCTGATTGCCGTTTTTTTGCTCGTAAAGGGCCATACCAAGCTGTGTCCGATAATCCTGCGGCGCACCGTCAACGGCTTTTTGCAGATTCTGTCTGGCCGCCTCCATGTTCCCCTGTTTCAGATACGCCATGCCCAGCTCCAGACGCGTTTGTGCTGCGCCACTGGCCGGTGGTATTTCTTTAGGTGAACCGGAACAGCCAGCCAGTAACGCCAAAGCCACACCTGTGACCATCCACATTCTCACACTGCCCTTCATTGCCATGCTTAATTCCCTTTACCCTGCCAGCGACAATAAAACAGTGGGCTTAACCAGAACGGCACGGCAAAGCCCTGCATATATCTTGGGATCAGACGGTTTTAACAGAAATCTGCTGCTCGCCTGCCATTTTTTTCTTCAACGTACGTTTGGTTCGGTCAATAACATCACCGGCCAGCTGCCCGCACGCGGCATCAATATCATCGCCGCGGGTTTTACGCACGATCACAGTAAAACCATAATCCATCAATACCTTAGAGAAGCGATCGATACGGCTGTTCGAGCTGCGGCCATACGGTGCGCCCGGGAACGGGTTCCACGGGATCAGGTTGATTTTGCATGGCGTATTCTTCAGACGTTCAGCCAGTTCATGCGCATGCTCGGTGCCATCATTGATGTGATCCAGCATAACGTATTCGATGGTGACGCGGCCCTGATTGGCATTGGATTTGCCAATGTAACGCTCAACGGCGGCCAGGAAAGTATCGATATTGTACTTGCGGTTGATCGGCACAATTTCGTTACGAATGGTGTCGTTAGGTGCGTGCAGAGAAATCGCCAGCGCGACATCAATCATATCGCCCAGTTTATCCAGCGCAGGGACCACGCCCGAGGTGGAAAGAGTGACACGACGTTTCGACAGGCCGAAACCGAAATCGTCGAGCATGATTTCCATCGCCGGAACCACGTTATTAAGGTTCAGCAAAGGTTCGCCCATCCCCATCATCACCACGTTGGTGATGGGACGTGTACCGGCCACTTTCGCCGCACCGATAATTTTTGCCGCACGCCATACCTGGCCGATAATTTCGGACACGCGCAGGTTACGGTTAAAGCCTTGTTGCGCCGTGGAACAGAAAGTACATTCCAGTGCGCAGCCAACCTGAGAGGACACGCAAAGGGTCGCGCGGTCACCGTCCGGGATATAGACGGTTTCGACCAGCTGTCCGCCCACCTGAATTGCCCATTTGATGGTGCCATCCGTTGAACGTTGTTCTGACGCGACTTCCGGTGCACGAATTTCTGCAACGCGGGCCAGCTTTTCACGCAAGGCCTTATTGATATCGGTCATTTGCTCGAAATCATCGCTGCAGTAGTGATACATCCACTTCATGACCTGATCTGCACGGAACGGTTTTTCGCCCATGTTGATGAAGAACTCACGCATTTGCTTGCGGTTGAGGTCAAGAAGGTTAATTTTTGCAGCAGCAGGCACGACAGTATTCACGGCTTCTGCGGAAACAGCGTTATTTTCAGACAAAGTTGGCTCGGCGGTGTTGGATTCTAACATGATGAAAATGGCCTCGTTGTTACACGTTATGGCGTATTGGAAGTGCAGAGCCTGACCTGACAGGAAACGGCTGGCCTGCAAATAAAATTGCGCCCCGAAGAGGCTGGCTCATTCGGGGCGCAACATTGTACAAATTTTAGGGCACGGTTGCCATGTTTGGAAAGTCGCAGTGGCAAAATTCTTGTGAATTTGCGGCACATCTTCCGGCAACGGTGACTCAAAAATCTTAACGCGGGCAGATTTCGCTTTCGGTGAAGAAGTAAGCGATTTCGCGTTGTGCAGATTCTACAGCATCAGAACCGTGCACAGCGTTAGCGGTGAAGCTGTCAGCGAAGTCTGCACGCAGGGTACCGGCCAGCGCGTTTTCCGGGTTAGTTGCACCCATGATGTCACGGTTACGCTGAACGGCATTTTCGCCTTCCAGAACCTGAACCATGATCGGGCCGGAGGTCATGAATTCAACCAGACCGTCGAAGAACGGACGGCCTTTGTGTTCTGCGTAGAAACCTTCCGCTTGTTCTTTCGTCAGTTTCAGCATTTTAGACGCGATGATGGTGAAGCCAGCACGTTCGAAACGGGCATAGATAGCACCGATGTCGTTGTTCGCTACGGAGTTTGGCTTGATGATGGAGAAAGTGCGTTCGATAGTCATGAAAAAACCTCTGTCAGACTTTTATAGGTAGGGCCGGTTAATTTAATGTTATACCTGCCGTAAAATGGCGGTGATTATAGGGAGCGAAGTTACGATTGCCTACCCGAATCACAACATTTAATTAAAAAAATGTGTGATTGATTCACTATCGAACCTAAACCACCTATTTCCCTTAAACAAAACAGGGGCAAAACGGCGTTTCCCCTGGTGTATCGTCACTTTTATGCCTGACCGGAAGAAGGAATGATATTGCGCAACCAGCTTCCCCACTTGCGCTGATAGAACGGCTGCGTGTGGCTGATCAGGTAATGGCTGATACCGCGCTCTTTTTCAGAAACGATACAGAAATCCACCGGACGATCGTCGGGAGAGGTTTCACTCGCCACATTGCCCGCCTCGCGGATCAGCGCATCGATCTCCTGTTCATCACCGTCCGCTTCAACACCGATCAGCAGGTTGGGCTGATCATCCACGGCTTTATCGTGGATCAGCGCCATAAATGCACGGCGCACCGGTTTCTTCCGGGCGAAAAGCGTAGTGAGCGCATCGATCATGGTAGAAGGATATTCTTCCGGCTGGCCGATCAGCAACTGGCTTTCTTTATCCAGCACCAGCTCAGACGGCGCATTCAGCCCGCCACTGTTCAGCAACAGCGTGACTTCGCCCGGATAAAATTCCTTGCCATATTCCGACTTGGGATTGAGAAACAATTCTTCCCCTTGCGTCATTTCAAACAGCACACGGGCAGGCAGCGCGACAAATGCCTGCTCATCCGGGCTTTCACCGGCACTGGCTTTTTCCAGAACGTCCACCGAGGAAAAGAAAGGAATAATCGAGCTGCCGTCCTGTTTTTCCCAGTGCAAAATATTCAGTTCACTGCCAGCGGTGATCGCCACACTGCCCTGCTTTTCCGCGTTATCCTGCCCTGCATCACCGAGCACAAACACAGTGGAATCCAGCAAGGTTTGATAAAACGCCGGACGCCACGCAGGCGCGGTGACAGACAGGCGAAGCAGCCGCTCCAGCTCGTTTTCACCGTCAGTTGCCGCAGCACCAGCAGGCAGATGATCGTGTGGGACACTCATGGTTCTTGACTCCGGTAATGGTATAAAACGGGGCACTGTTAAGCGCCCCGTTATGCTTCATGCAAATTTTACTGCTTACTTCGCTTTAGCTAACAATAAATTAGCCACAGTTCGCACGCCGAGACCGGTTGCACCGGCAGACCACTGATCCGCTGCGCTTTTACGGTACGTTGCAGAACAGTCAATGTGCAGCCAGCCTTTCTTATATTCCGTGACGAAATGAGACAGGAAGGCCGCCGCCGTACTCGCACCCGCTGTGTGTGCCGGACCGGCAATATTATTCAGTTCAGCAAAGTTGGATGGCAGATGAGAACGGTGGAATTCTTCCAGCGGCAGGCGCCAGAACGGTTCGTGTTCGGATTTTGCGCTTTCCAGCAGTTCACCCGCCAGTGCATCGTCAAAGCTGAACAGGGCGTGATAATCGTTACCCAGCGCTGTTTTCGCCGCACCGGTCAGTGTGGCAGCATCAATGATCAGTTCAGGATTTTGCGCAGACGCATCGATCAGACCATCGGCCAGCACCAGGCGTCCTTCGGCGTCGGTATTCATCACTTCAACGGTTTTGCCGTTGCGGTAACGGATGATATCACCGAGTTTCAGTGCATTACCGCTGACCATGTTATCCGCGCAGCACAGATACAGTTTTACGCGTTTGTTCAGGCCGTTAGCCGCTGCCAGCGCCAGTGCGCCGGTCAGGGTGGCTGCGCCGCCCATATCTGCTTTCATGGAATCCATGGAACCGCTTGGTTTCAGGCTGTAACCGCCGGTGTCAAAGGTAATGCCTTTACCGACCAGGCAGGCATAAACCGGCGCTTCAGCGTCTCCGCTTGGGTTGTAATCAAGCGCCAGCAAGACCGGCTGACGGTCAGAACCGCGCCCGACGATATGGATACCCATATAATTTTGCTGACGCAGGTCGTCGCCTTTGGTGATACGGTAGCTGACTTTGTCGTGACCAAATTCACACATCAGATCAACCGCGCGGGTGGCCAGTTGTTCAGGGGACAAATCTTCTGCCGGGGTATTAATGGTATTTCGTACCCAGTCGATGATTTTCAGCCGTTGCCTGAGCGTTTTCGCGTCATCTTCGGACAATTCGGCCCATTCAACATGGCGTGTTCCTTTCGGACCACGGAAGCCCTGCCAGAAAGCCCAGCTGTTTTCGAGATCCCAGCCTTCACCGGCCAGTTTAATATTTTTGACTCCCTGGCCGTCAATACGACGCGCGGCACGGGCAATGACCGTCAGCACATCGCCGCTATTGAGATGAATGGTCATCCCGGCAGAATCGGTGCTCAGTGTGGCTTTTTCGCCCCAGCGCGCATCGGCAGGCTGAGAAGAAAGGAATACGGACATTGCTTCATTGGTCGTGACTTCGGAACTCATAACAGCACTCCTGATGTTTTTTATCTTCAATGAATATTCATTTTCAATGACAGGCAAATCACCCTTTCATCGGGCGGCACTTCATTATTTTGTATAAACAGGGGGCAACTCACGCAGGCGACGGACAGATTTCACCACCAGCGCAATTGCATAATCAATTTCTTCTTCTGTGGTCCAGCGCCCGAGAGAAAAACGGATTGAGCCGTGTGCCAGCTCCTCGCTTAATCCCAGCGCACGCAGCACGTAAGAGGGTTCGAGGCTCGCGGACGTACAGGCGGAACCGGACGAAACAGCCAGATCCTTGAGCGCCATAATCAGAGATTCTCCTTCAACATCGGCAAAACTGACGTTGAGAATATTGGGCGCAGCATGTTCCGGCGCGCCATTGAGAAACACCCGTTCAAGCTGCTGAATGCCTTTCCACAGACGATCGCGCAGTGCGGACAGACGCGCCACTTCAGCGGTCATTTCTTCTTTGGCAATACGATACGCTTCGCCCATTCCGACAATCTGATGCACCGGCAAGGTACCTGAACGCATGCCGCGCTCATGACCGCCACCGTGGATTTGCGCGTCAATCCTTACTTTCGGTTTACGACTCACATACAGCGCCCCGATGCCTTTCGGGCCGTAAATCTTATGGGCGGAAAACGACATCAGATCAACCTGCAATTCGCTGAGATCAATCGCGATTTTCCCCACGCTTTGGGTTGCATCCACATGAAAAAGAATACCCCGGCTGCGGCAAAGCTCGCCAATTGTTGCGATATCCTGGATAACGCCGGTTTCATTGTTGACCTGCATGATGGACACCAGAATCGTATCCGGGCGCAACGCGGCTTCAATGGCTGCGGGAGGAATAACACCGTCGGCCTGCGGCGTCAGGTAGGTGACCTCAAAGCCTTCCGTCTCCAGCTGCGCGCAGGTGTCTAACACCGCTTTGTGCTCAGTCTGGCTGGTAATAATGTGGTGACCTTTCGCACGCTGTGCATGAGCCGCGCCTTTAATCGCCAGATTGTCAGATTCGGTTGCGCCTGACGTGAAGACGATTTCACGGGGATCCGCATTAATCAGCTCAGCAATCTGGTTACGCGCCACATCCACGGCCTCTTCTGCCTGCCAGCCAAAACGATGAGAACGGGAGGCCGGATTACCGAAAGTACCGTCCAGTGTCAGACACTGCATCATTTTCTGTGCAACACGCGGATCAACCGGCGTCGTGGCAGAGTAATCAAGATAAATAGGTAATTTCATGGCAGGTAGCTCCGGACTGCGCGTTCGGTTTCGAACGAAAGAATAAAAAAAACGACAACCAGTTTAAAACGGGTTCACAACTTCTTAAAAGGGAAATGACGCTTTGCGGGCACTAATCGGTAAGAAATGACGTCTGAACAGCAAAAGCCCGCGGAAATCTGCATTTCAGCGGGCTTTTAGTAACATCAAAATTCACATGCTCCCCTAAATCATTCGTGTCGCATCAAGGCGGCAACAGAGCACATCCCCGGGAGCATACACTAGTATGTGACCGGGGTTTGCGACAGCAGCCAACGCCGGGGCGGCGCGAAGGATGACGGGGATCAGGCTCGAAGATTGACGTTGATGGTTTCCATCTGACGGCCATTTGGCTGACGACGGACTTCACCGTTCTGACGGTCAGCCACTTCCAGGATTTCCTGGTTGTTGACCAGTTCTGCCAGTGTAATATTGTTCAGGAAGCCGCTGATGCGCTCGCTCAGATCACGCCATAAGGTGTGAGTCAGGCAACGTTCGCCATTCTGGCAGCCTTCTTTACCCTGACAACGGGTGGCGTCAACGGATTCGTCAACGGCCGTGATCACCGCGCCAACGGCGATATCACCCGAGTCTTTACCTAACAGATAACCACCGCCCGGACCACGAACACTGGCAACCAGACCATTTTTACGCAAGCGAGAGAAAAGCTGCTCCAGGTAAGAAAGGGAAATACCCTGACGCTCAGAAATGTCAGCCAGGGGTACTGGTCCTTCCTGGGAATGCAGTGCAACGTCGAGCATAGCGGTCACGGCATAACGGCCTTTGGATGTCAGTCTCATAGCATGGTTACCTGTTTAAAATGACTTAAAAATTCAATCGTGCGGAACATGTAAATGAGTCTGCCATTCCTGAGTAAATCAGTCAACTATTTAACCTAGTAATTTACTCAAGTATTATCTGACTCTATATTCCGCCCAGTTGTCGCCATTCACGGGTAAGAAGTAATCTGTTGATTAACAAGCAAAGGTTTGATGTTTATCCTCAACCCCTGGCGCTTACTCTTTGCTGCTATTGGTCTTTTCAATCGATGTCAGAATACCGCGCAGGATGTTTAACTCCTGAGATTCAGGTCGCGCACGGGTAAACAGACGGCGTAGTTTGCTCATTACCTGACCCGGATGTGCCTGACGAATAAAGCCGGTTTCCAGCAAGGTTTTTTCCAGATGCTGATAAAAACGCTCAAGATCATCGACCAGCGGATAAGGCGTTTCTTCATATTCAATCTGCGGTTTTGCCGCTTCCAGCAAGGCCAGATAGGCGACGCGCACTTCATACGCGATAATTTGCACGGCCATTGCCAGATTCAGCGAACTGTATTCAGGATTGGCCGGAATGCAAACGTGATAGTTACATTTTTGCAGTTCTTCATTGGTCAGCCCGACACGTTCACGACCAAACACCAGTGCCACCGGCGCGGTTTGTGCGGCTTTCGCGCTGAGCTCGCCGCATTCACGCGGTTCCAGCATCGGCCACGGCAAGGTGCGGGAACGCGCACTGGTGCCAATCACCAGGCTGCAACCGGCCAGCGCTTCATCCAGCGTATCAACGATGGTCGCATTACCGATCACATCGCTGGCACCGGCAGATAAAGAGATGGCCTGAGAATCAGGTTTCACCAGCGGATTGACCAGATAAAGACTTGATAATCCCATGGTTTTCATGGCGCGGGCGGTTGACCCCATATTGCCAGTGTGGGATGTTTCTACTAATACAATGCGGATATTGGGCAGCATAGGAACTCTTACCAGACGGAAAATCACAACAGCCTAACACAACGGTAGTTAATTTTCAGAACCCCTGCTATACTGCGCGCCGTTTCCAGTATTCCCGTTCTTTAACATCCTAGTTGGAAGATATCCATGCATCCGATGCTCACCATCGCCGTGCGCGCTGCGCGCAAGGCCGGTAACCTGATTGCCAAACATTACGAAACGCCAGACTCTGTAGAATCTACCCAAAAAGGTACCAACGATTTTGTTACCAACGTAGACCGCGATGCAGAACACATGATTATCGATGTCATTCGCAAATCCTATCCAAAACACACCATCATCAGTGAAGAGTGTGGCGAGCTGGAAGGCGAAGACAAAGATGTACAATGGATTATCGACCCGCTGGATGGCACCACCAACTTCGTTAAACGCTTCCCACATTTCGCTGTCTCTATCGCCGTGCGCATCAAAGGCCGCACTGAAGTTGCGGTAGTTTATGACCCGATGCGTAACGAACTCTTCACCGCGACTCGCGGTCAGGGCGCACAGCTGAACGGTTACCGTCTGCGTGGCACTCACGCGAAAGATCTCGACGGCACCATTCTGGCAACCGGCTTCCCGTTCAAAGCAAAACAACACGCAACCAGCTACATGAATGTCGTGGGCAAACTGTTCACCGAATGTGCAGACTTCCGTCGCACCGGTTCTGCTGCACTGGATCTGGCCTACGTAGCCGCTGGCCGCGTTGACGGATTCTTCGAAATCGCCCTGAAGCCCTGGGATTTCGCCGGTGGCGAACTGCTGGTGCGTGAATCCGGCGGCGTGGTGACTGACTTCGTTGGCGGCCATAACCACTTCTCGTCAGGTAACATTGTTGCCGGCAACCCGCGCGTCGTTAAAGGCATTCTGATGACCATGCGTGATGAACTGAGCGAAGCGCTGAAGCGTTAATCCCGCCGCTGAATGATACAAACAACAACGGACGTCCCACCGGGCGTCCGTTTTTTTATGCCTGCGGTTTATCCCCTGAATGGGCCGCCGGTTATCGGTGAAATATCACCGCCGCCGGTGCTGTAGAGCAAGATGCCCGCTCCCAGTAATATCATCCCGCCGGTCAGTGCCAGCAGCGACCAGGCAATCCGCTGCCACGCCGCAGGCGTACGGCTGGCGCTGAATTTGACGGCCAGCGCACGGCTGTAAAACACCAGTACACCGATAAGTGATACGGTCAGCGAGGTGCCGGCAGCCATAGTGATCGCCGAAATCACGCCCCAGATGTAGACGTCAATGACCTTGGCAAACAGCAAAACCATGATCGCGCCGGAACACGGACGTAACCCCATCGCCAGCACAATCGCTACCTTCGTGCGCAAATCATCACCCGCCTGAAGCTGCTGATCGCTGGGCACATGCTGATGGCCGCAGCCGCAATATTCATCATGAACATGCGTATTACTGACCGCCGGGGAAAGGCTGCGGATTTTCATCGCCGGTGGCCGGCGCAGATCTTTGAGGGTTTGCCACACCCGTTTGAGGGCTCGCCAGCACAACAGCAATCCGAGCAACATCACCAGAATGAAACTGCCCCGCTCCATCCAGAAACTGCTCTGATGCAGTTGTCGCGAAGAGAGCTGCAACACGCCAAGGACCACACTGACCAGCAATATCGCCACCAGTCCCTGCAAAATCGCCGACGCGAAGGTCAGCTTCAGGCTGGTTTTCAGCCGTGAAGGATGTGTCGCCAGGTAGGTGGTAATGACGATTTTACCGTGCCCCGGCCCGATAGCGTGGATTACGCCGTAAATCAGGCTGAAGCCCGCCAGCGTCATCCCCGCCTGCGCAGGATTTTGTTTCACCTGCCGCAGCAATCCGGCCAGTTCCTGATGTAACTCCCGCTGCCAGATAATGCTGCTGAGCAAAATACGCGGCCAGTAATGAATTAACAGACAAGCACCGCCCGCCAGCAGCAACAGAAATACCGCCAGCGGCCAGAGATCGCGCCAGGACAGCGTTTTCGATGGCGTGGAGATTAATGACATTCCAGCGTCACCTTCTGGGCAAATTGCTGACCAAGATCCATGTCTTCCGGCGGGGCATCAGCCTTATCGAGTGACAGGGCATAGTTTTGCAGCGAGGCATCCGGCTTTGGTGTAAACAGCGCCAGCGTACAGCGTTTTTCCAGCGCCGGTGGCAAATGCAGCGCGGTGTTGTCTTTATATGTCATATCGACAAAATACGAAGGATCGAAAGTGGAGAATTCCATGGGTTTGCCTTCCAGCACTTGTGGTTTCGCCAGCGGCAGGACGAATTCCAGCACCGCCTGATCGCCTTTGCGGGAAAGCTGATATTCACTGGGCAGATCCAGATACTTCACCGGTTTTCCATCGCGATAGAAATCCGTGAAGTAATGCTGGCTTAGCACGCGCGCCATCACTTCCGCCGCCAGTTTCTTCCAGATATCCGAACCCGGTTTGGCGTTATGCGCGTCATAGAGTAAATCTGCCGAGGTGATTTCATCCATCGTCCAGACCATTTTCAGCCCGGTCAGTGAGGTTTCATTTGTCACCAGTGTGGTCTGCATATCAATAAAACTGTGCGGGTGCGCCAGCACCGTGGCGGGCAGGCCCAACAGCGCAGCGCACAGCCATTTAACGTAACGGGGAAAAGGCCGGTTCCGGGCCTGGTGTAACGTCATTTCCATATCTGGCGCCATTATATTGTTACTAAGTAACAGTATTTTGCTGTGCATTTAAGCGGTCGTCAAAAATATCTGTGATCTGAGTTGTAAGCCGGAGTAAAAGCCAATCTCCGCGCCTTATTGCGGGCATTCGCTTTGCTATGCTTGACTAATAATTTCAGGCGATACTTTTTCGGCAGGTGATATGAATCCAGAAAAACAGCCCTCCCCTGCGCTTTCCGCTACGCAACGCCGTTGCCACGTGTTGCTGATGCTTTACGCGCCGCTGACGGCGGTTCAGCTGGAGATCATCAGTGAAATTAATGGTGTCGCATTAGACATCACGTGGGAAGATCTGGCAGAAGTGACCTGCGAAATTCAGCGGATCCACCAGCTTGATGTGCTGCAATATAGCGAAAAACAGTGCCGTATTCAGGGCGACGCGCTTGCTCAGCGTCTGTGTTTATTTCAGGGTTTGCGCCGCACATTACGTATTTCCCCGGATTTCGTTTCGCGCCATTTCATCCCATGGTTGCACATCGCGTTTGAAGGCCAGACCTGCCCGAAAGCGGCACTGCGCACCGATATTCTGGGTTTGATGCTCGAAGATTGCGGTGCATTGCTGCCCAGGCCGCTGAGCGGACATGACCGCCAGCTGATGCTTATCTGTCTTCAATACTGTCTGTGGCAAAACAACGGCCCGACCGGCTTGCGTTTTACCGAACAACAGCGGCGCTGGTTGCGTGAAAAACCGGAATATCCTGCCGCCCGCGAACTGTTTAGCCAGTTGCAGGCACTCAGCAAAGGCCGTCTGGATGACTGCGAATGTGAGTTTTTCACGCTGATGTTACGGATGCTGAAAATCCACAGTTATCAGAGTTCCGGCTCAACGGAAGATCAGCGCCTGTTATTAGAAATTGAAAATATGGTGGCGCGTTTTCAGGATATTGCCGGCATGAAATTCAGCAGTTACGAAGGACTGGTCGGCCAGCTTTTCGCTCATCTGGGCCCGGCAATTGAACGCTGTCATTTCGGCATCGGCATCGATAACCTGATGCAGGAAGAAGTGAACCGGATGTATCCGCGTCTGGTGCGTACCACCCGCGAGGCGTTACAGGGGTTTGAGCACGAATACCTGATTACGCTTTCAGAAGATGAAGTCGGGCTGGTGGCCATCACCTTTGGTGCATGGCTGATGCAGGGTAACGCCTTGCAGGAGAAACAAATTTTGCTGCTGACCCACGATAATCCGCAGCTGGAAGAAGCCGTCGAGCAGCAAATCCGCGAGGCGACGCTGCTGCCGCTGAACATCAAATATCAGACGCTGGCGGATTTCTATAAATTCGGCGCACCAAGTGGCGTAGCGATGATTGTCACCCCCTACGCCACCCGCAGCACTGACGCCGATCCGCTGGTGATCCACACGCAGTTACCGCTGGCAAAAGAGCAGCGGAAACGTATCCGCTCGCTGCTCGAAGCTCCCTAACGGGCTGATGTCGCAACCGTTGACGGCGTCACAGCCGGACGCAGAAAAATCGCCAGCACCGCCAGCAACGCCATCACCCAGAATAATCCGGCATGCAGATGTTCGAACAGGAAACCGGATAACATGGTCATCACTGCCACGCCGCCCCCCATTGCCAGGGCGGAATACACCGATTGCAGACGGATCACCTGATCACCTGGCCGTGCAGCAATAAACCGCATGCCCGCCAGATGGCAGACCGTAAACGTGCCACAGTGTAAAATCTGCATCACAATCAGCCACGGCAAAGCGGTAAACGCCCCCATCATTGTCCAGCGCAACACGCCGCATACGGCCGAAAGCAGCAGAAGATCCCGTGCCGACCAGCGGCTGAACAGCTGTTTACTGAAGGTGAATACCAGCACTTCCGCCACCACACCCAGCGACCATAAATAACCGATAGTTGTGGAAGAATAGCCCACATCCTGCCAGTAAATGGCACTGAAACCGTAATACGCTGCGTGAGCCCCCTGTAGCAGCGTCACGCATAACAGAAAACGCCAGACCGGTTTTTCGCTCAGCAACGCTTTCCACGAAATACCCGGCGCACCGCTTGCACGCGGCTCTCCTGCCGGCTTCACGCTCGGGCGCAATAACATGCCGAGCAGCATCGCCGCCACGCCTGCGGTCAGCGTATAGAGAATCGCGTTATGGCCATACACCTCGACCAGTTTGCCTGTGACCGCCGAACCAATCACAAAGGCAATGGAACCCCAGACGCGCACCTTGCCATAATCCATATTGATCTGCCGTTGTAGCGTACCTGCCAGCGCATCGGTCAGCGGCACCAGCGGACCGAAGAACAGACTGAATCCGGCGATGTTAATCATCAGCCATGCCCAGCCGTTGCCAAACCAGAAACCGACGGCAAACGCCAGCGTAAGCAGCGCCAGAATACGCAGACCGGTAATAAGGTAAGAAGGGTCTTTGATGGAGGGAGAAATGATGAGCGTGCCGAGAAAGCGGGCGACCAGACCGGCACCGAGCAGCAGGCCGATGCTTTCGGAGGAGATCCCCTCGCCTTTGAGCCACAAGCCCCAGAAGGGAAGAAAAATACCGTAACTGAAAAAGTAGGTGAAATAACTGAGTGCAAGCCAGCGCGTGGAACGCAATTCCATAAATCCTCCGGTGTGAGGCCAATACTTTGACAAAGCTCACAATCGCTAGCAATCCGCAGACGCTTTCTGACTTCAGGAATGTCTGCCAGCTCACAAATTCTGATACATGCCCATAAAAAAACCCGCCGGAGCGGGTTTTCGCAGCTTAACGGCTTCGCAAATATTACGCGTAAACCGGGAAGCGTGCACAGATGTCGAGCACTTTCTGTTTAACGCGTTCGATGGTTGCTTCATCGTTCACGTTGTCCAGCACGTCACAGATCCAGCCAGCCAGTTCACGCGCTTCGGCTTCTTTGAAACCGCGACGGGTGACGGCTGGTGTACCGATACGCACACCGGAAGTCACAAACGGGCTCTTCGGATCGTTAGGCACGCTGTTTTTGTTCACAGTGATGTTAGCGCGGCCCAGTGCAGCATCCGCTTCTTTACCGGTCAGGTTTTTATCCACCAGATCCATCAGGAACAGATGGTTGTGTGTGCCGCCGGATACCACTTTGTAGCCGCGTTCCAGCACCACAGCCACCATGGCCTGTGCGTTTTTAGCCACCTGTTGTTGATAAGCTTTGAACTCAGGCTCCATCGCTTCTTTCAGTGCGACTGCTTTACCGGCAATCACGTGCATCAGCGGGCCGCCCTGGCCACCCGGGAAGACAGCGGAATTGAGTTTTTTATAGAACTCTTCGTCACCGCCTTTCGCCAGAATCAGACCGCCGCGTGGACCGGCCAGCGTTTTGTGCGTGGTGGTGGTCACGATATGTGCGTGAGGAACCGGGTTCGGGTAAACGCCTGCAGCAATCAGACCGGCAACGTGTGCCATGTCAACGAAGAAGTAAGCACCAACGCTGTCGGCGATTTCACGCATTTTTGCCCAGTCAACGATACCGGAGAATGCGGAGAAACCACCGATGATCATTTTTGGTTTATGCGCTTCGGCCTGACGTTTTACGTCTTCGTAATCGATATCGCCGCTTTCGTCGATGCCATAAGGCACCACGTTATACAGTTTGCCGGAAAGGTTAACCGGTGAACCGTGAGTCAGGTGACCACCATGGCCGAGGTTCATCCCCAGAATAGTGTCGCCCGGTTGCAGCAATGCGGTATACACCGCGAAATTTGCCTGTGAGCCGGAGTGCGGCTGAACGTTGGCGAAATCTGCACCGAACAATTCTTTTGCACGGTCGATGGCCAGTTGTTCTACGATGTCGACGTACTCACAGCCACCATAATAACGTTTGCCCGGATAGCCTTCGGCATATTTGTTGGTCAGTTGCGAACCCTGAGCCTGCATGACACGCGGGCTGGTATAGTTTTCTGACGCAATCAGCTCGATATGTTCTTCCTGACGAACAACTTCTTTTTCCATTGCTGCCCACAGCTCAGCATCATAATCGGCAATGTTCATTTCACGCTTTAACATCCGCATCTCCTGACTCAACAAACTAAAAAAAAGCCCCTTCCGGGTTCTGCGCCACAGTGTAAATGTTTAAGCGGCCTTCGGATAGGGTCAGTTTGAGGTTTTTAGGCAAACGATTGGCTCCAGATACAGCAAGGCTTTGATCTGCGAACCTCTGCCCATAATCAAGAGATATTTATTCACCCGGTCATGCACAAATTTCAGCTTTGTGACCCGACCCCTGCGGGGGAAAGCCCTTACCCCTTTAGGGGGGTTTACAGCAATAGTCGGTTTATATAACATGCATTTTAAATACATGTTATATAAAATTCTCACAGAGCCGGAGTTCACCATGCTTGATTCAGCCACTATCGCCACCGTTAAATCCACTATCCCTTTGCTCGCTGCGACTGGCCCGAAACTGACCGCACACTTCTATGACCGCATGTTCACACATAACCCCGAGCTGAAAGACATCTTTAATATGAGCAACCAGCGCAACGGCGATCAGCGTCAGGCGCTGTTCGATGCCATCTGCGCTTACGCCGCCAATATTGAAAACCTGGCGGCGCTGCTGCCTGCCGTGGAGCGCATCGCGCAGAAACACACCAGTTTTACCATTCAGCCTGAGCAATACAATATTGTCGGGACTCACCTGCTGGCAACGCTGGATGAAATGTTCAGTCCGGGCCAGGAAGTGCTGGATGCGTGGGGCAAAGCCTATGGCGTGCTGGCGGATGTGTTTATCAACCGTGAAGCTGAAATTTATCAGGACAGTGCAGAAAAAACCGGTGGCTGGCACGGTACGCGTGAATTCCGTATTGCCGAAAAACAACCGCAAAGTGAGCTCATTACCTCTTTCGTGCTGGAGCCTGTCGATGGTAAACCGGTGGCGGACTTCAAACCGGGGCAATATCTGGCGGTGTATATTCGTGATGCTTCACTGGAGAATCAGGAAATCCGTCAGTATTCTCTGACGCAGGCACCGAATGGCAAAAGCTACCGCATCGCGGTAAAACGCGAAGGGCAAGGTGCGGTGTCCAACTTCCTGCATAATTTCGCGCAACCGGGCGATATTATTCATCTCGCCGCCCCGCACGGTGATTTCTTTATGGACATCAGCGATATCACGCCGGTGGCGCTGATATCCGCCGGTGTCGGTCAGACGCCAATGTTAGGCATGCTCAACACACTGGCACAGCGCGGACACCCTGCCCCGGTTCAGTGGTTGCACGCCGCGGAAAACGGCGCGGTGCATGCGTTTGCCGGTGAAGTGAAAAACGCGCAGGAAAGCCTGCCGCAACTGGAACATCATGTCTGGTATAACCTGCCACAGGCTGATGATTTACCCGGAGAAGATTTCCAGTATCAGGGACTGATGGATCTGAGCAAAGTCAGCGGGTCACTGAGCACCCCGGACATGCATTTCTATCTGTGCGGACCGGTGGGCTTTATGCAGTTCGTCGCCAGACAACTGCTGGCGATGAACATCAGCGAAGCTAACATTCACTACGAATGTTTCGGCCCGCATAAAGTGATTTAATCCCTGCACGAAAAAAAAGGCTGACACAGAATGTCAGCCTTTATTATTGCTGCGTCAGCAGGTATTAAGGACGACGGCGACGCATAAAGAATAAAGCAATCAGCAGGATAACCACCAGCCCGGCAATGCCCATTCCCCAGTGCGCCAGTTCCAGCAGCGGCGAAGGTTTGCCGCCTGCACGCAATTCTTTCACCCGCTCCGGCGTAACTTTCGCCTGATCGTTGCCAAACTGCTGCAACAGCTGATTGCTCAGCGTAGCGACCTGCGTATCAGACAGTAAATGCTCAAAGGCCGGCATCGCGACATCTTTGTTTTCCGGCCCGCGCTGCACGCCATGTAAAATCGCCATCACCAGATTGTCGCTGTTCAGATGTCCCAGCGCAGTGTTATTCATCAGCGACGGCAGGCCACCGTCTTTGCTGCCACGCCCGTCGGGCTGATGGCAACTGGCACAATAACCGTCATACACCTGCCAGCCGGTCATTTTTCCGGCGTCAGCCGGACGCGGAACGCCACGCAGCGTATCGACATAATTCGCCGGTGATCCGAACTGATCGGCGGCTTTCGCCTGTCCTTCCTGACTGACCGGTGTGGTTTGTTTCAGCCAGACGGCTATCGCCTGCAAATCGCTGTCGCTCAGATGGCTCAGGCTGTGGTCAATCGCTTCAGCCATCGGCCCTGCCGCCTGCGCCTTGCCCGGTGCGTGACCCGTTTTCAGGTAACCGGCAATTTCATCCGTGCTCCAGTTGCCAATACCGCTGACCGCATCCGACGTAATGTTCGGTGCAAACCAGGTGCCCAGACTGCTGCCGCTCAGCGCTTTATCGCCCTGCTCTGCCATCAGCGCATTACGTGGCGTATGGCAAGTGCTGCAGTGTGCGAGTGCTTCGCCAAGATAGGCCCCCCGGTTGATCTGATCGCTTTTCGACGGATCGGCTTTAAACGCCCCTTTTTCGAGGAACAACAAGTTCCAGCCCGCCATCGACAGACGCACGTTGAACGGGAACGGCAATGCTGTCGGCGTTGATGGCACATCCACCGGTGACACACCCTGCATAAAATAGGCATACAACGCTTTCATATCGTCATCGCTGATTTTGGCATACGAGGTGTAGGGCATCGCCGGATACAGATTCGCGCCATCGCCGCGCACGCCGTCGCGCACTGCATGTTCAAACTGTTCCAGCGTGTAATTACCGATACCGTCTTTTTTAGAGGGTGTGATGTTGCTCGAATAAATGGTGCCCAGCGGCGTCGCCAGCCCGAGGCCGCCGGCAAACGGCTTGCCACCTTCGGTGGAATGGCATGCCACACAGTCTCCGGCTACGGCGATATATTCGCCTTTCCTGATCAGCGCATCCTGCTCCGGCGATAACGCGGCGTAAGCCGTGCCCGCAGTCAGGCTCAGGCCAAAGGCCAGCAACGCGCCCGTCAGACGTTTGTAAGTGAAACGGTTCAGAGTCATGTCAGTCAGCCTATAGCGCGGTTTTGGCAAGATGATCAGCGGTACGTAATGCCAGCGCAACAGCGGTCAGCGTGGAATTGACCGTGGCCGAGGTTGGCATCACGCCGGTACTGGTGATGAACAGATTTTCATGGTCATGGGTGCGGCCGAATGCATCTACCACAGAATCTTTCGGGTCATGACCCATGCTCATCGTGCCGGTGATGTGCTGGTTGTTGCCGTAAACGCCCGGCTTACTGAAGCGTAAGTTGGTGCCCCCCATCAGTCGGGCAATTTCGGTGTATTCCTTCACCGCACGCGCCATACCGCGATGCACATAATCATCCATGTGGTAAATCGCTGCCGGTTTCGGAATACCCAGTTTGTCTTTTTTATCGCTGAGAATGATGCGGTTATCGTAATTGGGCAGCTGTTCCATCACGTTTTTCAGACTGGTCTGGTGCGACGCCCGGCGACGAATTTCGTTATCCAGACTGATGCCGTAGACGCCTTCCGCCAGCAAATCCTGCGTGACCGACTGCACCTGGGAAGAGTTGGCGATATCGATACGGAACGAGGCGTAATCTTTACGGAAATCGCCGTCGCGCAGGCTGTTGATTGAAGCCGGGCTCATCGGCCCGCGCCCTGCCCACAACGGTTCTTCGGTTTCAAACGTCAGAGAATTACTCGGGTGATCCATCAGGTGACGCCCGACGGTGCCGGAACTGTTTGCCAGCCCGTCCGGATATTTATCACTGGCAGAAATCAGCAGCAGTTTCGGGCTTTCAATGCCGTTGGCTGCCAGAACGAAGTTTTTCGCCGTGACTTTATGCTCACCTTTATCCGGATCATAATAATGCGCGGCGACAATGCGGCCTTTTTCGTCATGTTCCAGACGGTAAACCACGGCGTTGGTAATAAGTTTTGCGCCCGCCGCCTCAGCAGCCTGCGCAGCGATGCCGCCGTGATATTGTGCGTCGATCGGGCAAATCGGCATGCAGTTATTGTTACCGCAACAGGCCGGACGTCCGTCATAGTTACGGCTGTTACGCGCGGTAGTGTTAACAATCACGTCATAACCGCCAGGTGCCAGTCGCTCACGAAAACGCTGTTGCAGCCAGGATTCGGCGACCGGTTCCATCGGGAAGGGCTGGTTGCGCGGTGAGCCGTTGTCAGGTGCACCGGAGACGCCCATTTTCACTTCAGCTTCGTAATAAAACGGTTCCAGTTCTTCGTATGACAACGGCCAGTCACGCCCGACACCGTACAGCGTGTTGATCTTCATATCGTTTGGCAGAACACGCCACGCCTGTGCCGCCCAGTGCCAGGTGGTGCCGCCCATAATACGGATATATTCCGCCGGGAACGGATACGGCCCCTGCTGTTGCAGATAATCATTATCTTCCGGTTTATACACCGGATGTGGCGACCAGTCGGAATACGGATACGGCGACATAAAGTCTTTTTTACGCGGCGAATTACGGAAGTTTTCAGTCAGCGTTCCGCGGTCAATGCGCGGGCCGGACTCCAGAATAATCACGGAGATACCTTGTTTTGCCAGACGCTGTGCGACCAGCGAGCCGCAGATCCCTGAGCCGATGACGACGACGTCAGCGGAAAGTTGTTCACTCATTGCTTAACCCTTTTGGAACGTTATTTTCAGACGGGCTGTTTTGCCCAGGTACCGTAAGCGCCGTAGGCATAGCTCGGCGGATTGAGGTGATCGCGAACCGCAACATTCATCAGCGCATTTTCATACGCCAGACAAACGGCCTGTTTACCCTCGCCGACCACACCGAGATACCACGCCTGAAGGATGCTGCGCGGCAGTTTCGCCAGCGCAGGCTGCTGTGCATCCAGCGTTTTTTGCAGATCAGCGGCGTCAATATGATTCGCCGTGATAAATCCCTGCAACGCCTGAACCTGTGCGGTGAAGTCCGGGTACAACTGCAACATCGTCTGGTAATAACGTTCAGAAAGGGCCGGATCTAACTGTTCGTGACCGGTCAGATACAGAGAAAGTTGGGTGAAATCCTGTTTTGCCTGAGACAAACCGGCAACCGGCGCGGCATAGACCGGGCTGAGCAGCAGCTTATTCATCAGCGGAACGGAAAGCGCCGCCAGTGCGCCCCCTAAAAATACGCGACGGGAAATACGTATGGGTTTTTCTTGTTGTGACATTGCAAAGCCTTTTGAATGGGCGTGAAAACCACGATCAACGGAGATCAATCCACACCAGTGTTGGTTGCCGGATACTTTCACCCTGAATTATTTTAGTGAGTGATTACAACGTACCTGACAAGTTTTTCTAACTGGTATAACAACAAGTGTGATTTTACTCTCACTTTTTCAACGAAGTCACAATAAAAACCCTTCAACCTTCACAAAAAACTAACAAATAGCATTTTTTGTGGTGATCGCCGAACAGGGTTTTTCCGTATACGGAACAAAAGCGGGTCATCGAAACAGAATAAACAGAGGGTTGGGTGTGATTTGGTTAAAGAGTGATTGGTATAACAAGATGGGATCAACAGGGATAGGAAAGGGAAAATACAGGGCGGGTAACCGGCAATTACCCGCCCTGATGAAACATTAAATCGCTTCTTCGTCCTGCTCCCCGGTACGGATACGGACCACTCGTGCCACATCAAACACGAAGATTTTACCGTCACCGATTTTACCGGTCTGCGCGGTCGTCATAATGGTTTCCACACAGGTATCCACGATATCATCTGCCACGACAATTTCGATTTTCACTTTCGGCAGGAAATCGACCATGTATTCCGCACCACGGTAGAGTTCGGTGTGACCTTTCTGACGGCCAAAGCCTTTCACTTCGGTCACAGTCATCCCGGTAATCCCGACTTCCGCTAATGCTTCACGGACATCGTCGAGTTTGAATGGCTTGATAATCGCATCAATCTTTTTCATGGCGGACCCTTATAATCATTCGTTTGCTCTCCGCCTTCCTGCGCGGCAGCATGGTTCACAATCTGGTTTCGGATGCCTGTGGCATGCGAAGGCGCTAAAGGTATCATAGTTCAGCGGCAGGAATGTACCTCAAGCCTCTGAAAGTAAATTCCCGTTACTCTTTAAAATCGGTCGCTTCTAACGCATGGCGGGAGAGCAACTTATAAAACTCGGTGCGGTTACGCCCGGCAATACGTGCCGCCTGCGTCACATTACCTTTGGTGATTTGTAATAGCTTACGCAGGTAGTTCAGTTCGAACTGATTCCGGGCATCGGCAAACGTTGGCAGTGCGGTGTTTTCTCCTTCCAGTGCCTGTTGCACCAGAGCTTCGCTGATCACCGGTGCAGAAGTCAGCGCCACGCATTGCTCGATAACATTCACTAACTGGCGCACATTGCCCGGCCAGCTGGCGACCATCAGCCGTTTGAGCGCGTCCGTAGAAAAACTGCGCACAAAAGGTTTATGCCTTTGCGCCGCGACACGCAGCAAATGATTGGCCAGCAGCGGAATGTCTTCTGATCTTTCACTCAGCGTTGGCAACTTCAGGCTGACGACGTTAAGGCGGTAAAACAGGTCTTCGCGAAACTCACCCTTCTCCATCGCTTTTGGCAAATCACGGTGTGTTGCAGAAATAATGCGTACATCCACATCAATATCCTGATTGCTGCCCAGCGGACGCACCTTACGCTCCTGCAGTACACGCAGTAATTTCACCTGCAGCGACAACGGCATATCGCCGATTTCATCAAGGAACAACGTGCCGCCGGTCGCCGCCTGGAACAGCCCCTCACGATGGCTCACCGCGCCGGTAAATGCGCCTTTAGCATGGCCAAATAACTCGGATTCCAGTAACTGTTCCGGTAAAGCGCCGCAGTTAATGGCGATAAAAGCTTTTTTGCCGCGCGGGCTGGCAGCGTGAATGGCCTGTGCCAGCACTTCTTTACCGGTGCCGCTTTGGCCGTTAATCAGCACACTGACATCAGACTGCGCCACCATATTGGCCTGTTCAAGCAGACGCAACATGATCGGGCTGCGGGTAACAATCGATTCGCGCCAGCTTTCATCAGCCGACGGACTGGACTGCGCCAGAGCTTCATCGATAGCCTTATACAGCGCATCGCGGTCAACCGGCTTGGTGAGGAATCCAAATACGCCCTGCTGGGTAGCGGCGACCGCATCGGGAATAGAGCCATGCGCGGTCAGAATGATCACCGGCATGCCTGGCTGGAATTTTTGGATTTCGGCGAACAGCGCCATGCCATCCATTTCATCCATGCGCAAATCGCTCAGCACCAGATCAATACGTTCGCGGTGCAGCACACGCAGCGCTTCAGCACCGCTTTCGGCGGTGGTGACACGAAAACCTTCGCTGGTCAGGCGCATGCCCAACAGTTTTAACAGGCTGGCATCGTCATCAACCAGCAATAAGCTGGCAGCTTTACGTATCGTCATTTTACGTTCTGATCCTTAGCGGGCGGCACGTAGGTTTCGGCAGGTTTGACCGCATTACCGGAAGCTGCCTTCACAGGCGTGCTGGTATCGTTATCCGGCAAATCGCCCTGACTCTGTTTGCGCGAGGAAAGCTGGCGCTCAATATCGGTCAGGTTTTCCAGCTTACGCCGCATATCCGTAAGATTATTTTCCAGCACCTGTTGTCCGGCGGTCAGCGTCTGAATTTTTTCTTCATTCAGCGCCTGCTGGCGGGCATTGCGGGCTTTTTCATCCCCCAGTACTACCTGCAGATTCTGCCGTTCACGCCATAACTGTACCAGCGGGCGAATCGAGCCCGGCATCTGGCCGCGGTACTCGCTGACTTTCGCCAGCAACGCGCGACGCTGCTGCTGATCGGGATCCGCACCGGAAAGCAGAATGCTTTGTTTAAACACCCTTTCCCACTGGGTTGCCGGGATCTGCTGCGCCTGATAACGCGCCTGCGCGTCACTCATCCG
The DNA here is from genome assembly GCF_019049695.1 of Rahnella perminowiae. Taxonomy (NCBI): domain Bacteria; kingdom Pseudomonadati; phylum Pseudomonadota; class Gammaproteobacteria; order Enterobacterales; family Yersiniaceae; genus Rahnella; species Rahnella perminowiae. The sequence goes on along the minus strand of NZ_JAFMOT010000181.1, from coordinate 44,686 downwards.
GTCAGCACAATCCATCGCCCGTAACCAGTACAGTGAATTAGTCATCGCGTCGCTGTCGTCCAGCGCCCAGAGCGTTTCACAAGGTGCAATACGAAAGTCGATCACTTTGCTGTCTGGCACGATCTGATCGGAAACTTGCTGATAATAATGGTTATTGCCGGAATGCGGCACGCAGCCTGCCAGCACCAGCGGTGCACCCACTAAGACCACCCGGCAGCGTAACAGCGCATACAAACCGCTTAAAAATTTGATCATTATTCATTCTTCTCAGCCGTCAGGGGCAATTCAATACGGAAACAAACGTCCGCATCCTCAACGGCAACCAGTTGCAGCTCTCCATGCATGCGACGAATGCAGTCCTGAGCAATACTCAACCCCAGACCGCTGCCTTTTACAGCCCCTTTTCTCTGCTGGCTACCCTGGTAAAAAGGTTCAAAAATCATCGCGCGCTCGGCCTGCGGGATCGGCATTCCGGTATTCGCCACCTCGATCATCACCCGTCCGTTTTCGTGCCGGCTGCGGACCCAAATAGTACCGGATTCAGCCCCGTAGTGCACCGCATTGGAATAGAGATTATCCAGCACCCGTCTCAGTAAAGTCGGTTCTGCCAGACACCGGGGCGCTTCGATCGTCACTTCACTGCGGATTTTTTTTGCGCGGGCAGGCAGGCTGTTAGCGGTCACAACGTCGTCCACCAACGCTTTAAGATCAACAACCACACTCAGCGTCGGTGCATCCGCCAGCTTGCGGTTGTAGTCGAGCAGTTGTTCAATCAGCGTTTGCAGGTGGCGGCTGCTGTTATTAAGAATAGCCACCACTTCTTTCTGATCCGGCGTCAGCCGCCCGGCCACTTCATCCGCCAGCAGCTCGGTGCCTTCACGCATACTGGCGAGCGGAGTTTTGAGTTCATGAGAAATATGTCGCAGAAATTCGTGGCGTTGTGACTCCAGCCAGGCAAGACGTTCACTCAGCCAGACGATACGCTGTACCAGCGAGCGGATCTCCCGCGGCCCTTTAAAGCGGGCCACATCCCCCAGATTGCGCCCTTCGCCCAGCCGGTTGATCATCCGCTCGACGCCTTTTACCGGCCCGATAATCATGCGGGTGAACAGCACCACCAATGCGCCACTGAGCAGAAAAAGCACCAGCGCCTGCCAGCCAAAAAACTGGCCGCGTTCGGCAATCGCACGCTGAAGTTGCTGTCCGCGCGAGAACACCACTTCCCGGGTTGCCTGAACCATCTCAGCATTAGTGCGTGAGAAATTTTCCAGTCGTGCAGAGGAGTCTTTATCCGGTGAGTTATTCAGACAGGTTGGTTGTGTCAGTTGTGTCAGCAAAGTGCGCAGCGTCTGGTAATAGCGCAGATCCGGCAGCACAGACGCATGCGCATCCAGCAACTGGGCATATTGTTTGTGCTGATTCTGATAAAGGCGGGAAAGCGTCGGATCGTCGAGGACACAATACTGGCGATAGCTGCGTTCCATTTCCAGCGCAATGCCGGACATCGATTCACTACGACGCGCATCACTGAGCGTGGTGCGGTTGATACGCGCCGCCTGCCGGCTGAGCTGATCCAGACTGTCATAAGCCTGATAAGCCAATACCAGTAACGGCAGCATCACCAGCAGGAAAGCCATTAAGACCAGCTGACGTAACGAACCGGGGAATAAACGTCTTCTTTTCAACGCATTCATCTCATTTACCACAGATAAAGTCATGCTAGCGGACAACGGTTTAAACAGCCAGTGTCGTCGGGGAGGTTAACAAGATGGGGAAACAGGAGAGACAGACGGCGAAGGGTTGGCCTGCTGAATATTCTTCAGAAAATTCAGCAGGCCGGAAAAGGTGGTGCCTCACTCAACGTGTCGTTCGATGCTTGATAACGTGCTTGCGCAACGATTATCGGTCGGGTGAACGATAGGCACCGTTTCTTTGGCGTCATTCGGACATTATGAGCATATCAACGCTTTCGCGTGAGCCAATCATAATCAGGTGAATGAGCAACTGCTGCAATCTAGCAGGATATGTGCCAACTTTAAAGGAAAATATTCAAGCGTATGAATTTTAATAATTTTTATTTTAATAATATTTCAAGCTTCCTCATAAGGCGCAATAATCCGTTGGAAAAACACCCAAGGTGTCGCTGAATCGCAACAGTATCCCACCGCGTAAACCGAATCGTTAATTATCAAACAGTTAAATGTCTCCAAATGGAGACAACCCAAAAGGCTATTGTCGCTATTTTTAGACACATCCTGTCAGGAGTTAATGCCGGCTTTTTTGCTCAGCAGCTTATCGCTGCACATCGCCGGGCCTGAGCCGGCCGGTAAGGCCTCCACACACCTGTCGGCTACGTCGGATGCCTGCCGTTGGGTACACTCAGCCGACAACCGGTGTAAAAACGAATAACCGGATCGCGTGGGGTTAAAAACTCACAACAGAGTGATTTCCTGTTAATTATCTTTACAGTTTCAAAGGATTATTATTTCTCAGGAGATGAATCTTCTAAAAACGCTTAATTTATGACATCCGGGATCATACAATTTTGTTTTACCCACAGGAAATAAGAACATCTAAAACACATCAGATAATACTGTCAAAACCATAGCAAAAACAAATAATTATTAACAATCCAATTATTTTTAATTATGTATTAAGCCATTCAAAAAGGATCACGTGTTATATTTCGGGGATAACCCTAAAAATAAACCACTGAGGCAGTATGTTTTCACATAAAAAGTCGGGAATTACATTTATTAAAAAACAGGATATTAAATATTTATCCGGGGACAGAGAAAAAATACTCAACAACTGGCGTTCCCTGCCAAAAAACTATGTTCTGATTCATGCCTTTGAAGGCGCGGAGAGTCCGTTTTGCCACCAACGCGCCGAATCTCTTTTAAGCAGTTGGGATATTATCAGCACCTCGCTGGTTGACTTAAAAGATATCCAACCCTTAAGCAAAACCAAGCGGTATACCGGAATGTATTGCGCCACTGCCTTAATTCTGGAAGTCCCGGTACAAAATATTCTGGGGACGCATCCGACTGACGTCTGGTTTCCTAATCACGTCGGGCGTAAAAATGGCTATGCCGGTGGCAGGATTATCGATGCTTCAGCCCTTAGTCGTGCGATATTCCGCGGAGAAGGTAAAGACGACTACCGGTGTGAAGGAGGATATCAACGACTGCTGACGCCTCAGACACTATTGTCAGAAGATAAGAAAAAACGCCATATTGAATCGCATAATGAAGTGCTCATTATCGGTCGCCCGGGAGTTAAGATATATGCCGGTCTGCCGGCAACACAAAGGATCCGGGTGCGCAAAATAGTGGTTGTCGAACATACAGAAAGTAACGATATGTATGATTATTGTGCGGAATCACCCGAAGCAGTCGCCGCTAAAGCGGCAGAAATCAACCAGTTAGAATACGAGATAATTTGAGTCAATATCGATAAGTATGGGGTATACCCTGATGTCGTCCCCTAACAATGACTCCCGGTTTTATAAAATACTGATTATTTCAGGATGAGTATCCGGCCCTTATTCAAACGAAATCCCGCTCTGCCGCCAGAACGCAGCTTCGCTGTTTAACGGCAGGGATATCAGCAAGTTGCACACCTTGCCGATCTAATAACGCAAGATGATGTGATCCGACGCCCGGCATCAATGCTCGCTAAAGCCCAGCGAATTGGGTGTCGGTACCGGCTGTTCGCAGTCAGCCGGATTATCCGCTTTCGCCGGATCACAAATTGCCGCCTGTGGCGGCAGGAAAATATGGTCAAGGATCGCACGCGCCGTTGGCCCTGCTACGACGCCGTCGCCGCCGCCATTTTCCATGATCAACGCCATCACCACTGTCGGGTGTTTATAAGGCGCAAACGCCGTATAGAAAATGTGGTCACGTAAACGTACCGGCGTCATTTTAGCGTTATAGACCTGATTCTCCCGCAAACTAAATACCTGTGATGTGCCGGATTTGGCCGCGATCTGATAAGGCGCGGTATGGAAAAGTTTATAGCCGGTACCGTTCGGGAGATTAGCCATCCCGAACATGCCGTTCTTCACGATGCCCCAGATCGGCGATTTTGGATCAGCAATTTGCTGCGTTGGCGGCATCTTATAAGGGGTAACTACTTTTCCACTTTTTGCAGAATACAGCAGATGGGGCGTTTCCAGCTTGCCGTTGTTCACCAGTGCGCTCAGCGCCCGTACCATCTGAATCGGCGTCGCCACCCAGTAACCCTGGCCGATACCTACCGAAACCGTATCCCCCTGGAACCAGCCTTTTTTGTGAACCTTCATTTTCCACTCACGGCTCGGCAGCACACCGTTATATTGCTCATCCAGATCAATACCGGTCGACTGACCATAGCCAAATTTACTCAGCCAGGTATGGATACGGTCGATGCCCATTTCATAGGCCACCTGATAGAAGAATGTATCGGCAGATTCTTCGATAGCTTTGGTCACATTCAGCATACCGTGACCGGTTTTTAACCAGTCGCGGTAATGGCGCGTGGTGCCCGGCAGCGTCCAGGTCGGCGCGCCGAAGAAAGTGGTTTGTGGCGTGATAACGCCTTCAAACAGCGCCGATGTCGCCATAAAAGGTTTCACCGTCGAAGCCGGCGGATACAGCCCTTGTGTCACACGGTTGATCAGCGGCAGATCCGGATTTTTCAGTAACGCGCTGTATTGTTTACTGGAAATGCCGTTCACAAACGGGTTCGGATCATAACTCGGGCTGGAGACCATTGCCTTGATCCCGCCGTCACGCGGATCCATCACCACCACCGCCGCACGCTGCCCTTTCAGCACTTTTTCGATGTACTGCTGCAAATCCAGATCCAGCGTCAGATAAATATTTTGCCCGGCCTGCGGCGGAACCTCTTTCAGTAAGCGCACCACATGACCATGGTTATCGACTTCAACTTCCTGATAACCTGTGCGGCCATGCAGAATATTTTCATAATACTTTTCAACGCCCTGCTTGCCGATATCATGATCAGCGGCGTAATTCTCGGCGATACCTTCTGCTTCAAGACGTTTGGCATCTTTATCGTTTATCTTCGAAACATAACCCACGACATGTGCCAGTTCTGCGCCATACGGATAACGGCGTTGCTGATAGGTACTGATGGAGACGCCGGGAAAATCAAACTGGTTAACGGAAAAGCGTGCGACTTCGACATCCGTGAGCGCCAGTTTCAGCGGGATCTGCGCAAAGCGTCGTCCATGGATCATCGCATCATGAAAACTGTCCAGATCATCCTGCGTCAGACCGACAATGGGTTTCAGCGCATTTAGCGTAGCTTTAAGATCAGGAACTTTTCCCGGGATCACTTCAATCTGATACAGGGTGATATTTTGCGCCAGCACGACACCATTGCGATCCATGATCAACCCGCGACTGGGTGCGATCGGCAGCATTTTGATGTCATTCTGATTTGAGCGGGTCTGGTAAAAATCATGCATGCCTATCTGCAGGTGATACAGATTAAACACCAGTGCAGACGACAGGAGGATCACGACCAGAAATGCGATCACGGCACGACGAACGAAAAGGACGGACTCGGCGGTATGGTCGCGGATTTCGTCGTTAAGTAAGGCCATAAGCGGGCAAATACCTTTTTTGTCTGCTTCTTGAAGCGGGCGAAAATGAAAAAACTGGATACCGGAAAAGTGCGCAAGAATAGCCCGTCGGGCAACAGGCGACTATAAGAAGTGTGCTAATGAACTGGCTGGAGTGTTTCTATTTATTGCAGGGCGTTGCGGACAGGCGTAACACCCCGGATTCAGAAAATGTGGTGGCCGGGCTTTTTATTTCGCAGTATTCACTTTGCAATCGCCGTAGACATAACCTTCAGTTTGCGTCGCGACCACAAAACTGTCTTTTACGTGAATATACATGAGGTTATCTTGCGCACCGGCTTTCATTGGCTGATTGTCTTTGCCAATGATGTCCGTCAGTTCCGGGCTGGTCACCATTTTGCTCCCATCGGGAGAAAAACTGAACGTGTTACCTGCGTCATAAACCTGTGCATTTTTATTGACGACCTCAGAAACATCGTTGCCATCATCGGACTGAGTATGATGCGTTAATACACATTGATACTGAGTGACAGCAGATGCTGAAAACGACGCCAGCACCAGGGAAACCGCCACATAACTGCCTAACCTGACCATCAGATAAATCCATAAAGTGAGCAAGAGTTCCATGCTATCACTTGTCTGACTGATAGAAAGCGCTCGCGAAAAAAATATTCGCAAGCTGAATGACTTAACTAAAATCCGCCATCATTTATGACAACCCCGTTCAGGGAAGCGCGTTTACTCGTTTTTTGTGCTGCCACCTGGAAAGATCCTGCCTATAATCCGCAGATTGCATTTAAGTTGTTAACAAAGGATTGAGATGAAATCGTTCAAAGTTCCCGGTACGGAAATGCATTTACGTTTCCATGAATTGTCAGGGCTGGGCGTCCCGCTGGTTTTCTTACACGGTCTGGGCTGTGCGGCCTCATGCGATTTTCCCCGGGTGGCGACAGATGCCTTCCTGCGTCCGCGACGCTCGCTGCTGTTGGATTTCGCCGGTTCAGGTTACAGCGATAAACCCGATAATTTCAGCTACAGCCTGCAGGCGCATACTGATTGTGTGATTGCCTGGCTGGAGAGTCTGAGTGTGCCGCAAGTCAATTTAATCGGTCACAGCATGGGCGGCAGCATCGCCATTATGGTGGCAGCGCAACGTCCTGATCTGATCCAGCGTCTGATTGTCGCCGAGCCAAATCTGGATGCCGGCGGTGGCACCTTCAGCCGCGCGGTTGCTCAGTACTCAGAAGAAGAGTATCTGCGCGAGGGCCATGCACACCTGATTAATGTCGCAGTACGCGGTAACGATCACATCTGGGCAGGGTGTATGGGCATCGCCTCGCCGCTGGCTATCCACCGTCAGGCAACCGGGCTGGTCAGAGGTGAAGCGGTATCATGGCGCGAACAGCTTTATCAGTTGGAAATGCCTGCGACGGTACTGTTTGGTGAATTTTCACTGCCTGAACCGGATGTCGCCGTTCTGCCGCAACAGGGTATTCAGACCGCCATTGTGCCGCAAGCCGGTCACTCAATGATGTGGGAAAACCCGACCGGCGTCGCGGCTGCGATTAATGCTGCGCTGAATGCCGGGGCATTGTAGGTCAGAGCATAGAAACGAAAACGAGCCAAAACGGCTCGTTTTTACAGCGTAATGATTTAAATCTCCCGGGCCGGACGTCTCCGACAGCACAACAATGCCTTCCAAAAAAGTTTGTTACCCTGCCCGAAAAAACTAAATGACGGATTAGTGATCCAGATCAACTAAAACCCGCGTCCCGCAAGGCCTGCAGCGGTGTTTTAAGTCCAATTTTGGGATGAATTTAGCCCGAAAATGGCGACTCATGCCGTCATGGATGCATTTCATTCCGCAACTCATGCATCTCACGCCACAAATCATCCGCATCCATTCAGCAGACTTATCATAGCCACAGTTAATTGAATCTACTTCGCTCGGGAGAACCCACTATGAGTGACAAATCTGGCATGCAGAACAACAACCGTACCCGCTGGCTCACACTGGCCGGTACTATTCTTACTCAGCTGGCGCTGGGTTCCGTTTATACCTGGAGTCTGTTTAACGGTCAGTTGTCTGAAAAACTCGGCGAACCGATCAGCCGCGTAGCGCTGACTTTCGGTATCCTGAGCCTGTGTCTGGCTCTCGCCTCTTCCGTTGCGGGTAAACTTCAGGAACGTTTTGGTGTGCGTACCGTCACCATCGCCGCCGGTTTACTGATGGCTGCTGGCTTCGCACTGACCGCGCATTCCGATAACGTCATCATGCTGTACATCAGCGCAGGTGTGCTGGTCGGTCTGGCGGACGGTGCCGGTTATCTGCTGACCCTGACTAACTGTGTGAAATGGTTTCCTGAACGTAAGGGGATGATTTCAGCCTGTTCAATCGGTGCTTACGGCCTGGGCAGCCTGTTATTTAAATTTGTCTGCGGTCACCTGCTGGCGACAGAAGGTCTGCAAAACACCTTTATGATCTGGGGCGGTGTGGCGATGGTCATGGTGATTGCCGGCGCACTGATGATGAAAGATGCACCGAAACAAGAAACGGCCGCAGTAACCCGCGAAGAAAATAGTCTGAATGACAACAGCAACGACAGCCGTGATTTCACGCTGGCCGAAGCGATTCGTGCGCCGCAATACTGGATGCTGGCGCTGATGTTCCTGACCGCCTGCATGAGCGGTTTGTATGTGATTGGTGTGGCGAAAGATATCGGTCAGAGCCTGGTCAAACTGGATGCGCTGACGGCGGCTAACGCCGTGACCGTGATTGCGATTGCCAACCTGAGCGGTCGTCTGGTGCTGGGTGTATTGTCTGATAAAATGCAGCGTATCCGCGTTATCTCTATTGCACAGATTGTTTCACTGGCGGGTATGAGCATGATGCTGTTCACCCAGATGAACGAAATGATGTTCTTCCTCTCCGTGGCCTGCGTCGCTTTCAGCTTCGGCGGTACCATTACCGTTTATCCGTCACTGGTCAGCGATTTCTTCGGCCTGAACAACATGACCAAAAACTACGGCCTGCTGTATCTGGGCTTCGGTATCGGCAGCATCTTTGCTTCCCTGGTGGCTTCTCTGTTTGGTGGTTTCGCAGTGACCTTCAGCATCATCACCGCATTATTGATTGTGTCATTGGTTCTTTCTGCCACGATTCGCTTACCGAATAAGTCACAAGAAGCGCATAATACGCTCCAGCACGTGTAACACAGCAGCTGAGCGCAGCATAAATGATGAACGGGAGCACAATTCGCTCCCGTTTCTTATGAATAAAGCATATAAAATCGGCCGCTGAATCACACCCCCTTATGACAAAATGTGAACAGACCGGACACCCGCAAAATGAAACGCACCACCCTCGCTCTTTTTGGCCTGATGATAGCCATGACCACTTTCAACAGTTTGGCTCAGGCTTATCCTTCCAGCGCACAGGAAGTGGCTTCCGAACTGAACCGTAAAGCCAGCGAAAGCGGCACCAGACCGTCCACGACGATCGATGCAGGCGCACATACCAAACTGAACGCCAGCACCGACTATCTGAAGTAATCTTTTTGAAAGCGAAAATACCGGCCGTAACCCCACGCCGGTCAGCCTGACGTCAGCGAACCAGTGTGGCGCGCTTGCCGTCAAACGCCCATCCGCGGATCAGATACTGCATGGCGATCGCATCATCGCGATCTTTGTGCCGCAGGTTGTTGTAACGCTGATGGGCAATGCCGACCGCATCCATATCCAGTTCAACGCCCAGCCCCGGCAGTTCATTCAGCGCCAGTTTACCGTCTTTAATCTGTAACGGATTTTTGGTCAGATGTTGACCTTCCTGCCAGATCCAGTGCGTATCGAATGGGGTGATTTCACCGGGCGCGGCGGCCCCGAGATGCGCCAGCATCGCCAGCGATACATCAAAATGATTATTCGAATGACAGCCAAGCGTCAGCCCCCACGCATTGCATAACGTACCGATAATATTCGCCCCGCGCATCGACCAGTAATGGGGATCAGCCAGCGGGATATCGATCGCATTCAGTTGCAGCGCATGGCTCATCTGCCGCCAGTCGTTAGCAATCATATTGGTCGCGACCGGTAATCCGGTGGCGCGCTTAAATTCCGCCAGCGTTTCGCGCCCGGAAAACCCCTGCTCTGCGCCGCACGGATCTTCCACGTAAGACAAAATCCCGTGCATGTCTTTGCACAGCGAAATCGCCTGATCCAGCGACCAGGACGCATTTGGATCCACCGTGATCCGTGCCTGCGGAAAGCGTTTTTTCAGCGCCCTTACCGTTTCAATTTCGACTTCGCCTGCCAGTACACCGCCCTTGAGTTTGAAATCTTTAAAGCCGTATTTATCCTGCGCCGCTTCCGCCAGTTGCACTACCTTGTCGTGGCTCATCGCCTCCTGATGACGCAGGTGGTACCACGGATGCTGCCCCTCCTGCCGCTTTCCGTCCTGATATTCCAGATCGGTTTTCTGCCTGTCAGCGATATAAAACAGATAACCAAGCACCGGAACTTCATCGCGCTGTTTACCAGGCCCGAGCAGTTGCGCGACTGGCTGATTGAGAAACTGTCCCATCAGATCCAGCAGTGCGGTTTCCAGCACCGCGACAGCATTATGATGACGTTCGAGATCCCACGGACGGAAACCTGGCAACACAGGCTTCGGCTGGCGGTTTTCCTCCAGATCGCGTTTGTGTAACTCACTGACCAGCTGATTCATGATGCCAATTTCCTGCCCGACGATATGCGGGATGGCATCCGTGAGGATCTTCAGCACCACGCCGGTGGCGGGCGCTTCCCCCACGCCGGTATGCCCGGCATTGTCCTTGAGCACCAGCAAAATACGGGTGAAATAGCAGTGATGCGCACCGGCAATGTTCAGCAGCATACTGTCGTAACCGGCAACCGGAATGACCTGCATTTCGACAATTTTTGGCGTATCAGACATGATGTTTTGGCTCCATTCCCTGCGGGGCGTGATATTCGGGTTGAGTTGGCGTGCGATGAGTTTTGGTGAAGAACAGTGTGATAGCGGCAAAAACTGAAATCCCGCTGAGGATATACAAGCCCGCCGTGGTGCTGCCGGTGGTTTGTTGCAGATAGCCAAACACCGCCGGTGCGAAGAAACCGCCAAGATTGCCAAGAGAATTGATCAGCGCAATCCCCGGCGCCACGATCGATGACGGCAACTGGCTTTGCGGGATCGGCCAGAACAACACGGCACTGGATTTTGTCCCGATACACACCACACACAGTGCAAACAAGCCAAACCACGGACTGCCGACAGTGCACAGACAGGTGCCGACCGCCGCCACAATCAGCGCCAGCGCCAGAATGGTTTCACGACTGCCGCGGAAACGGTCGCTGACGCGACCAAGAATATTGATAGCGATAATCGCACAAATCCACGGCACGGAATTCAGCATGCCAATCTGGAAAGGGGACAGCCCCGGAATACGTCCGATGATCTCCGGCTGCCAGAACACCAGCGTGTAACCGGTCATACACATCACAAAGAACAGAAAACACAGATACGCCATTTTCCCGTCAGTGATCAGCTTCCACCGCGACTGCCCCTGTGTATGTAAATCACGCGAACTGGATTCCGTGTTCAGCGCCGTACTCAGTGCCAGTTTTTCCTCGTCAGTCAGCCATTTTGCCTCTTCAGGTTTCGACACCAGAAAGAATGCCGCCACGATCCCGACCAGCACCGACAGTGCACCTTCAATAAACAGCACCCACTGCCAGCCGGGCAATCCCATAAAGTCATGCAGTTCCAGCAAGCCGCCGGTAACCGGACCGGAAAGCAAATATGCCGCTGCCGAACCGGTGAGGATCAAAGCCGTGGCACGGCCGCGGTAAATATTCGGCACCCATTTACGAAAGTAAAACAGGATCCCCGGGAAGAAACCGGCTTCGGCGACGCCGAGCAAAAACCGCAGCACGTAGAATTGCATCGATGTCGTGACAAAGCCCATGGCAAAAACTACCGCACCCCAGGTGATCATGATGCGTGTCAGCCAGACGCGCGCACCATACTTGTCCATCAGCATATTGCTGGGGATCTCAAACAGCGCGTAGCCGACGAAGAACAACCCGGCACCGAAACCAAACGCGGCGGTACTGATGCCCACGTCAGTTTCAAGGCTGTGTTTGATAAAGCCCACGTTGGTGCGGTCGATTTGATTAATGATCAACATCAGGATGAGCATAGGAATGGTGCGGGCAAAGAATTTGCGGTTTGCACTGCGTACCGCTTTGTTTTCATGACCGTTCATGGTGTTCCCTTAGCGTTGAAATTATGAACAACTGCAACACTAAGTAAGATGGGAACACCGGGATTTGCCATTGTGCAGCCGCCCAAGCTTTGATCACCAGCAAGGAATAACTCACACAGTTATTGCATATTATCAACGCATTAAACGATGTGCATAAGCACAACCCCCCGCTCAGCTTCATCATTGTTTTAGACAGATTAGCGAGGAACTTCACAGTTCAGAAAGGGATTTCCAGACGGATTGCTTAAAATAAGAACACATATTTATCCATACGGATTATATGATTGTTATAATTTTATTCTCTGACAAATTGTTGGGACATACCGTCCCGCACAAGGAGTGTGACATGAAGGCAACTGCTTTTTGGCTAATGATGGCGGGAGGTTCCGTCGGCATCGGTTATGTGATGGCTTTGATGATGGAACTTCGCGGATGAAGCAGCATTGACGACGGATAAATAAGGACATTTCATGGCATTTTACAGCCCGAAGCGCATCATTCTCTATACTACAGCCGCCATCGCGCTGCTGGTTATCGTTGGTCTGGTAACTTATTTCACCGTCGGCCATTTAGGCGCATAACATCTTTCCCTGCGTTTTCCCCTGCCTTGTGGCGGTACCGTGAGTATCGTCGCATAATGCTGCCATTGATTGAGAAATGCGAAAGGGCAAGCCATGACATACAAAGGATTAATGATTGTTGCCGTCGTTATCGTGCTGGCAGGCATCGGTTCAGAGTCGTTGATACAGAAAGGAATTGCGCTGGCGGACGCCAAAATTGATCAGGTGATTACGCATTATGCGGACAAATAAGGCTTACATCTGCTGGATTAACCTTACCGGGTGATGACAAAACCATACACAAGGTTTGGTATCTTAAATCCATCAAATGTTGTGTGATGTCCCTGTGTAATACCCCTGTAGAACCCTGTTATTTTGCCCGCCGCGTGCGGGCTTTTTTTTGCCTGTTTTCCGGCAAAGGCATCAATGGGGATTTGGGATTTGGGATTTGGGATTTGGGAAGATGAGCGATTTGCTCTTATTCACGAATAATTCGAGTTGCAGGAAGGCGGCAAGAGAAGGAGTCCCGATGAGCTTACTTATGTAAGTGATTCGGGTGACTGAGTGCGGCCAACGCATCTGCGGCTTGAAGTATGAAGGGAAGAAGTGCCGGTGCTTTCCCGGCCGTCATATTATGGCGCAAGCGTCCATCGAACACTCCGACATTGCGCGGCCTGAGCACGACCTTTTCATAACAGAAAAAACGACTGGGGGGAATAATAATTCAACCGGCTTTTCTGTTATGGCTCCGGAAATAAATTCAGAAGCTTAATAAATAATAAACCCCGGCGTTGGCCAGGGTTTATTTTTGTCATTAATAATGTCGATATTGAAACAATTATTCTGGCTGCTCCGGGTTTAACCCATCTTCGCTATTGCAGAGTGTTTGCCTTCAATATCAGGCGACATTACAGAACGACAACGTTACCCGCTGATGGGCCTTTCTGACCATTTTCGATGGTGAACTCAACGTTCTGACCTTCGTCCAGGGTTTTGAAATCATTGCTCTGGATTGCAGAGAAGTGAACGAACACGTCTTTGCTGCCGTCTGCAGGGGAGATGAAACCGAAACCTTTACCAGCGTCAAACCATTTTACTAAACCAGTCATTTTATTAGACATAGGAAATACCTTCTTCGTTTTTATTTTATGATGCCATAGGGCAATATAGGTCTGTTTTTATTTGAAATACTTATGGATGCATCAGAGAAGGAAATTCGTCGGAGAAAGGATTTGCTATATCACTTGAACCAGGAACTGCTTTACTAAAATGTCTTACATAAATAGGTCTTAACCACAAACCGTTGACGCTATTTACACACAGCCGGATTTATTAAGCAAGCTTTTATTTCAACACAATGATATTAGCTGTGTTTTTATTCCAGGGGAAAATAACGCTCAGGCCGCCCGTGACAACGGCTGTAGTCCGATTAAATAATGAGAAAGCCCACCCTGCTCCGGCAGGCTTTAAACCTTATCCTCCCGCTCTTTTCATACAATCTGCGCGGCGGCCGTCCACCCGTTTGGCAAACCAGGCGGTGGTCAGCTTGCGGGTAATCTTCGGACTTTCCAACGTGATACCCGGCAGCATTTCGCGCGGCTGACGTTTGCCGGTGGTTTTATCTGCCAGCGCAAAGACCTGCTTATAGAGCCGGGTATCTTCAAACCCCAGTTGCTCTCCCTTCTCCAGGGCCTTACGGATGGCCGAATTGCTGATGTCCAGACGTTTGCTCAGTGTGCGTACCGCCAGCTCTGTGCCGCCCGGTTTATCCGTGCCGTAGTTAATCAGGTCACCGTCCAGTGCCAGCGGAATGCCCGATATTTTACTTACCGCGCTCTGAAACGCGGCGTTACGGCTGGCATACCAACCGGCATTAAAATCGGCAAAGCGGTACAGCGGTTGCGTGTAATTCGCCGGATATCCCAACAGGTGTCTGACGCCAAAATACACACCGCCGCGGCGGCTGAACACTTCGTTGCGGATCGAACCGTCGATTTTATACGGATAGCCTGTGGCGTTTTGCTCGGCAAACGCGATGCTGACCTGCATCGGCCCGCCGGTATGCACCGGATTCAAATTACCGAACAGCTTCTGTCCCATCGGCACCATATCAATAAAATCATCAAAAATAGCGCTCAGCTGTTTCTCGGTTTTTACGTTATCCAGCCGCTCACTGTAGGATTTTCCGTTCGGGGATTTCAGCAACAGCGCTGTGTGCACCAGGAAATTAGGCACATGAACCGCATCGGCGCGCCGGTCAATCTCTTTCCAGGCAATTTTGCCTAATCCCGGCACCGGCGCATCGGCGTTGAAATTGGATTCCTGTTGCGCCACCGCCAGCACGGAACAGATGTTTTCGGTCGTCGCCGGGATGCCCTGCGTCGTAAAAGCGGCCGTAATATCAGTCGCCCAACCTTTTCTGTCAGGGGCCGATGCTGGCATCAGCCTCACAATATCCGCTTTCACATCATGCGGATTTTGCACCGGCGTTTCGCTTTTTTTCGTCGATGTACATCCGGCCAGGATCATTATGGCCAGCGCGGGCGCGAACTGTTTTATCGAAAATGACTTTTGCTTCAAAGTTATACATTCCCTGAATAAATGACTCTGAGGGTGACGTTAGCGAAGATAGCTATACCGATCTAGCAA
Source organism: Rahnella perminowiae (assembly GCF_019049695.1). Taxonomy (NCBI): domain Bacteria; kingdom Pseudomonadati; phylum Pseudomonadota; class Gammaproteobacteria; order Enterobacterales; family Yersiniaceae; genus Rahnella; species Rahnella perminowiae. The sequence continues at coordinate 29,603 of NZ_JAFMOT010000181.1, read as the reverse complement.
AAAATTATCTTTATGCGTTAAGGTTAAGACTCTGATGATGGAGATAAAGGAACACGGAAATTATGCATTCAGCGCCCCGCTCTCAGGCTTTCCACCGCGTATTTTTGCTGCCTTTTATGTTGTTGCTGATGATGTTTGCCCTCAGCGGCTGCGGTGATAAAGAACCCGCGCAACGCAAAGCTTTTATAGATTTTCTTCAGTCGCGGATCCTCGATAAACCCGCACTGGCCGTCCCGCAACTGACCGAAGCGCAGAAAAAACAGTTTGGCGATTACACCCAAGATTACGCGATCATCACCGGTTTTCATCATCAGATGAATATCGAACTGGATTCTTCGCTGGTACCGGTTTTTGCCGGCATGAACGGCGTAAACAGCGTCAGTAATCTGCTGGAACAACGCGATGATCTGAAAAAAATGGCTGACAGCAGTGAAAAATGGAAAGAAAAAATTGTGCTGCTCAAAACCCAGGCCGATACCCGGCATGCGGCACTGAAACAGCCAGATGACCTGAAGAAGATTTATGATCAGGCCTACGAGAAAACCATCGTTAAACCGACACAAATCACGGAACAGGTATTCGATTTATTGCCGCAGGTGTTGAACCTGATTGTGGCGAAAGCCGACTTCATCAAAAATCAGGGTAAAAATGTCACCATCACCGGCAATCGTCTGCAATTCGCCAACCAGAAGCAGCTGGATAAATACAATGCCATTCAGCAACAGCTGGTGCCGCTGAATGCACAACTGATGCAACTCAGCCGTCAGATGCAGCAAATGGTGCGTTAATCCGTCAGGCAAAGCCTCCGCCACCGTAAGACGGTTTTTTCATGGCAGTGCTTTTGTTATGGTGTGCGGCAATTAAATAAGGAGACACCTATGAGTGATGAAACCCTGAACAAACGTGTTGACCAGCTTGAGCGCGTAAACCGTGAGCTCCTGGTGCAGATTTCCGCCATGCGTCTGCTGTTCGGCAGCGTGGGTAATGTGCTTAATGCCAGCCAGGAAAATGCCTTCACCCTCGCCGTCAATCAGGCGCTGGAAGCCAACCGTGCAGATGTCGCCAACCAGGCTGATCTGGATGACGCCTCACGAAAATTCCGCGAAGACGTCTTCAAATGCACGGAATCCCTGCTGCCGGGTTCCCGCTAAAAATAAGCTCAGGCACGGTGCCTGAGCCTTTTCTCCCCATTGAGCCTGATGCGTACAGTCGTACTTATAGATTTACCACGCGGTTACGCCCTTCATTTTTGGCCTGATACAGCGCTTTGTCTGCCGTTTTCAATGCCCCGTCAATATTGACTTTGCCAGGATAAAACAGCGTTACTCCGAGTGAAATCGTCACCTGACCGGCGCCCTCAAACTGCTGCACTTCAACCTGTTTACGCAAACGTTCAGCAAGCTGAATAGCCTGTGTCAGTGATGCATCAGGCAGCAGTAACAGAAACTCCTCGCCCCCCATGCGGCATAACAAATCGCCCTCCCGCGAGTTACTCAGAATATGGCGCGCCAGCTGGGTGATCACCACATCGCCCACATCATGCCCGCAGGTATCATTTATTTTTTTGAAGTGATCGATATCGAGTGTAATAACCGCGATGCGCGACGACTCCGTTAGCTGTTTATCCACGGCCTCATAAAAGCCGCGCCGGTTCAGCAGCCCGGTCATCGGGTCAGTATGGGCTTCGGCACTCAGTTGTTCGATGCGTTGATGCAACAGCCTGATCCCCTGCAACATCACCGTTTTCAGCTTCGACGCTTCATAATACCAGGCATTGATCTGCTGAATTTCCTCGGAAACATCATGTGAATCCATGGTGTCAGCTTTCGAGGCCAGCTGTCGCAGCGGGCGTGAAATATAGCGCGTCAGCAGCCAGATGCAGATGAACACCAGAATGACAATCGGCAGCGTGTATAACAAAACCTGCATCATGACGTGATATAACAGCACCACATCGTCTTTTGCCGGGTGCAGCACCAGTACCGTCCAGCCCGCCACTTCCATCGTGGAAAAACCGGCCAGGGATTCCTCGCCCTGCAGGTTATCCATACGTAAAAAACCCTGTTCCCGGCCGCCCAGCAATGCCTTGTTCACATGCCCCTGCGGCGCACTCTCGATCCAGCCTGACGCGGCGCGATACAACACGTCACCTTCACGGTCGATGACATAAATGTAGGCATCTTTGCGGTAATTGCGGGCATTAATCAGCGTATCCACAATACTGTTTTTACCCAGATCAATTTCAGTCGCCAGATACCCAAGATAGCCGCTTCGCGCATTACGGATGGGGGAGGAAAGCACAATTATGTGATTGTTCTGCGGGGTGCGAAAGGGCGAGCTGAGCACCGGATTGCGGGTTTTCAGTGCAACGGTATTGGCCTCAGACACCAGAGTTAAACCGACCATCGCCGCAGAGTTTCGTGAAGCCGCGCGCACAACGCCGGTTTTATCCACCACCAGCACCGAACTGAAGCGCTTACTTTGTACCTGCAAACGATCAGCTTCTTCGGTCAGCGCATCAACATTATTAAACCGGTCACCGAGTAAATCAGCGCTATAGGTAACCTGCTTCTGTGCCGCATTGAAAAACAAATCGGCCGTCAGCGACAGCCGGGTTGCAAACGACTGACTCGCCCGCAGGGAGGATTCGATGAGGAGTTTCTTCTCTACCTGGAAAATTGCCAGATAGCTGCTGAGCAAGGTGACAAGCGTACTCATCAGTGCAAGAAGCAATATCAGTCTTTTAAGATTAAATGCAAACCGCCACTGCTGATCCATTCTCTGTCCGTTGAGCTAATAACCCTGAATATTACAGAGGATAGCAGCATGTCAGGCAAGGGTTTTGATGTGTCTCAGTCAGGGCGGTTTTGCTTGTGACTAATCATGGCGCTTTAGCTGAACGTCTCCCCTCAGGGCTTGCGTATTAATTTTTGTAAACGCGCCTTCTGCCAGCGCTCTAACGTTCCACGAAATACAAAGATGCGTAAACCACGTAATAATAAAATGCCGCCCCAGATACACAGAGGCCAGACGAACCAGTTTGAATCCGGTGAGGTGTAATGGTTTAGCGCGAACAAACCTGCGTTGATCACCGCCCACAACAGAACGGAACGATAAAAACCGCTTTCTTCCACCACCTGATATCTGGCTTTTTCTATCTGTTCGTCAAGCGCCTGCCCCGGCGAACTGCCCGTTTGCACATCGTTTTCTGTCAGTTCAGACACCTTGATATCAAAGGCTGCCGCGATAGCGCCGAGAGTCTCAAGGCTGGCCTGCTCGCCATTTTCGATACGCTGTACCGTGCGCACGCTCAGTGACGAAAGTTCTGCCAGTTGCTCCTGAGACCATGCGCGGGAAATGCGAAGTTGCCTGATTTTGCTCTGATGCATAAGTTTTACCTGTAGAGTGAATGTTGAACACCCAATCAGCATGCAACGTAAGATTGGAAATCAACACGACAGCAACCTGACACGGACATGACAGCAACCTGACAGCCTTACAAATCAGAATGTTAGACGGTAAAACTTACTGTCTACCGCCATCAGCGGGAAAGCTGACGGGAGATCCGGCACCCTGATTTCCTTAAAACCGTTTTTTTCATAAAAACGATGCGCCGCCAGAAACTTGTCTGTCGTGCCGAGAAAAATATCTTTCACATTTTTCGTCTGCGCATGGTGCAGCAACGTGTTGAGTAACAATGCGGCGACGCCGTATTCCCTGCCACGAAAAGGTGCGCTGACAAACATTTTGCGCAGTGCCGTCTGCGCGTTGCCGATATCTTTCAGCCCCAGCGTGCCCACGACTTTCCCTTCATAGCGTGCCACCCAGAAATCCCCTGTGCCGCACTGATAAAATTGTGGGATATCATGCAGATCAGGCTGCTGCGCTTCGGTGATGGCAATACCAAATTCGTGATTCTGGATCGGTAGGATCACTTCAACCACACCGCGCTGATCGTCGGCACAAAAGCGTTCAATTAAGACAGAATGACTCATCACACACTCCCTCAGTTAAAGATAGGTTTAATTAGGACATCGCAGCGCCAGCTCAGGCTTTTCAGGGAAAACCCGTTCGCTGAGAAAATCAATCAGCACCCGTAACTTCGGTGTCATATAACCGCCGGACGGCCATAAAATATAAAAGTCACCGCTGCGCTTCACATAATCATCCAGCACGGTCACCAGTTGCCCGCGCGCCAGCTCTTTGCGGATACTGAAATCAGGCAGACAAGCGATGCCCAGCCCCTGCAGCGCAAAGCATTGGCGGGTTTCAATATTATTACAAACCATTGATACCGGTAGCGCCAAATCCTGATATTCCGGCAGCGGCCATATCTCAAGCTTGCCGCTGTTGGGAAAACGAAAATGCAGACAACGGTGATCAACCAGTTCCTGGGGCTTCGCAGGCGTACCGTGCTGTTCAAAATAGGCAGGCGCACCGACCAGTAAATGATGGAAAGTGCCCAGCTTACGCATCGACAATCGGGAGTCAGCCAGCTGGCCGGTGCGCACCACAGCGTCAAACCCCTCTTCCACCACATCAACAATCCGATCGGTGAAATCCAGATCCAGTTCAATATCGGGATAACGGCGCATAAACTCCCCCAGCACCGGCAAAAGTAATGTGCTGACCTGCGGCAAACTCAGCCGCAACCTGCCACGCGGACATTCCGCCAGTTGCGACAGCTCGCTTTGCGCGGCTTCAAGTTCCGCCACAATCCTGCGGCAGCGTTCGAGAAACAGCGTCCCTTCGGCGGTCAGCGCCACGCTGCGGGTGCTGCGGTGAAACAGCCGCACATTCAACTTATTTTCCATGCGCGCAATACTTTTGCCCACCGCCGACGCCGACACGCCCAAAATCCGCCCTGCCGCGACAAAGCTTCGGGTTTCTGCCACATGGACGAACACATTCAGGCTACTGAGATTTTCCATTGTCGCTCCCGATTCCGGACATCAGCGTCCGTATATTATGGAAATCTACCCTACTTTTTCCGCACTGAGGAGATCTCTATCGTGATTTAACACTTTCTGAAACTGAGATATCTCATGAATTCCTCTTCACTGAAATCCCGGCTTGATTGCGTTATCGCACAAGCCATTGACTCACAAAGACTGGTCGGTGCCGTTGCCCTGGTCGCCCTTCACGGTGAGATTGTTTATCACCAGGCTGCCGGTTTTGCCGACCGGGAAAGCCGCCAACCAATGACTGAAAACACGCTTTTTCGCCTGGCATCGGTCAGCAAGCCCATTGTGGCGACCGCAGCAATGACGCTGATCACTCAGGGAAAGCTGGCGCTGGATGACAATATTGAAACCGTGTTGCCACAGTTTCGCCCTGTCCTGCCAGACGGACAACCGGCACGCATTACAGTACGGCAGTTATTAAGTCATACCGCCGGGCTGAGTTACCGCTTTTTTGAGCCGGACGAAAATGGCCCTTATGCACATGCAGGCGTTTCTGACGGAATGGACAGCAGCGGTATTTCGCTGGCGGAAAATCTGCGGCGTTTATCGGGCGTGCCTTTGTTGTATACACCGGGCACGTCATGGGGATATTCGCTGGCCGTCGATGTATTGGGCGCAGTGCTGGAACAGGTAGGCAAACGGCCTCTCCCTGAAGTGGTAGAAATGCAACTGACCGGCCCGCTGAACATGCATGACACCGGTTTTGTCGCCCGTGACCCGGCGCGGCTGGCTACGGCGTATGTCAGTGATGTGCCGCAACCCCACCGGCTGTGCGAAGGAGAAAAGGTCGCCGCTTTCGACAATACCGTGGGGATTGAATATTCTCCCTTACGCGCACTCAACGCTCGGGCTTATCCTTCCGGCGGCGCGGGTATGGTCAGCAGCGCGACTGACGTACTGAAAATGCTGGAAATGCTGCGTTGCGGCGGCGCTCCGTTAGTCTCAGCGGCGCTGGTCGATGAAATGGGACGGGATCAGACCCGTGGTGCCGAACTGCCGGAATCGCCGGGACTGGGCTTTGGATTAGGTTTTTCGGTATTACGGGATCCGCAGGCCGCCGCTTCACCGGAGTCGGCCGGCACATGGCGCTGGGGCGGGGCTTACGGCCATTCCTGGTTCGTTGACCGTAACGCCGGACTGAGCGTCGTCGCCTTCACCAATACTCTGTATGAGGGCATGTCAGGCCCGTTCGTTACACAACTGCGCGATGCTGTGTATGGAGTTCAATCATGAATTCCCCTGTATTGAAATCCCCTCTGCCGCTTTCGGCTTTACTGGCGATGGCGCTGACCGGTTTTATCGCCATCATGACGGAAACCCTTCCCGCCGGACTGTTGCCTCAGATCGCGGCCAGTCTCGATATTTCACAGGCGATGGCCGGGCAACTGGTGACGCTGTATGCCGCCGGTTCGCTGATGGCCGTCATCCCGCTGGCGGCTCTGACACGGGGCTGGAACCGCCGCACGGCGTTGCTGACGGCAATCTTTGGCTTTCTGATTTTTAATACCCTCACCACGTTTTCAACGAATTATTTCCTGACGCTCTTCGCCCGCTGGGTAGCCGGTGCGTCAGCCGGGCTGGCGTGGGGATTACTGGCCGGTTATGCACGGCGGATGGTGCCGGTACATCAGCAAGGGCGCGCATTATCAGTGGCGATGGTCGGCACACCGCTGGCGCTGTCTGTCGGCGTCCCGCTGGGCACCTGGATGGGTTCCGCACTCGGATGGCGGATGGCGTTCGGCGTAATGTCTGTTATTACGGTGCTGCTGATTGTCTGGGTGGTGCGGAAAGTGCCGGACTATCCTGGCCAGTCCGCCGGTGAGCGCCAGCCTTTGAGGCAGGTGCTGATGTTGCCCGGCGTACGCAGTATTCTGATGGTGATCCTGCTGTGGATGCTGGCACATAATCTGCTTTATACCTACATCGTGCCATTCCTGCGCCTGTCCGGGCTCGACGCCAGTGCCGATCAGATATTGCTGGTTTTCGGCCTCGGTGCGCTGGCAGGCATTGGCATTACCGGCATGCTGGTGGATAAGCATTTGCGGCGCACCCTGCTGACCAGCCTGTTTATGTTTGCCCTGCTTTCCCTGATACTGGCGCTGAACCCCTCTTCTCCGCTGACGGTAGCGGTGTGTGTCGCGCTATGGGGGCTGACTTTTGGCGGCGCCGCCACTTTGCTGCAAACGGCAATTGCTGACGCCACCGGCGAGCATGCCGACATGGCGCAATCGATGGTGGTGGTAGCGTGGAATCTGGCGATTGCCGGTGGCGGGTTAAGCGGAGGCATTGTGCTGGAAACCGCAGGCATTACTGTTTTTCCGTGGGCCATGCAGTTGCTGATCGTCGCCGGGCTGATGATTGCCATCTGCGCCCGAAAGAACGGTTTCCGCCCCGGAGCACGTCATGCAGAGACAGTACTCATCCCTGAAGAGCAGAAACAGGATCAAAGTTTCGGAACCGGCGAAAAGGTATAATTTATTAAATTTTTCCGGAACCGGAACATCGAAGCCGCGCAGGGTGCGGCTTATTCTGATAGAGTAAAAAACAGGCAATTCAGAACCAATGAGAATCATGGAAGCACGTCACAAAACCCTTATACTTTTGTCCGTTATTGCTGCGGCGGCCCTGCTGCTGATGGTGTTTGAATGGCTCGCCGATCAGGCCGTTCCTGAACTGAAAGAACATGTTGTTCACTATGTGAACCAGCACATGGCGGGCTAAAACGCCCGGATGGCAGGAGGAGAAATGGTAACTAAACGGATGATGACCAAGCACTGGAAAATGGTTGTGGTACTGCTGTGTATCTGTGGCGCACTGATGCTGTTACGCTGGGCGGCGATGATCTGGGGGTAAAGTTTTGCAAAGGATCCCGTTTAAAACCGCTTAAATAAGCATCAACCCGGCCAGGGGGTTGAAACCTTCCGCAACGCGAGCCAGAATATCCTGAGTGATTTTTAAGAGCCCGTTCGCCCGTTTATGAAAACACCGAAACCTCGTCGTCCACATGGACGATGGACTTATTACATCATGCATGAAGACATTCTGTGGCCCTGCCCGGTTCGCTGGGAGTGGGAGAATGGCTACGGCGGCTGGTTGCCTTTTTATTATTCACCGACGCTGGAATTTGTCGCCGGCGATCCGGACAAAGCCACAAAAGTGGCGGGCAGTAAATCCCGCACTTTGCGTAAACCCGTCAGGGTTCACGCGTACGAATACTGATTTCTGCCTTCAGACACGCCTTATGCACTTTCAATTAATCCGCTGGCACGTAACACCCGACGCTTCACCGCATCCGGTAATACAGCATTTATGCCGCCGACACATCCCAGACTGAACCAGTGACGCGCACGGGTAATGCCGGTATAAATCAGCTCGCGCGTCAGGATCGGGCTGAGATTCTCCGGCAACAGCAGCGCGGTATGGGTAAATTCAGATCCCTGCGATTTGTGCACCGTCATGGCAAATACCGTTTCCACCGCCTGCAAACGCCCCGGCATCACCCAGCGGATATCCTGCGTGCCGTCTCCGGCCGGAAATGCCACACGCAGGGTGGGCACTACAGTACCATCGGTAAGACGCTGCGGGATCTCCAGCGTAATGCCGATATCGCCGTTCATCAGGCGCTGACTGTAATCATTGCGGGTCACCAGTACCGGACGCCCCGGATACCAGCCGAGCGAGGCCTTAAGTAACCCTTCTTTTCGCAGGATGTCAGCGATACGCTGATTCAGCCCTTCCACGCCCCAGCGTCCGCCACGTAAGGCGCACAGCAGCTGGAACTGGCTGTAAGCAAGAAGTACGCGGGTCGCCCACCGGTTGAACGCTTCCGGCAGTTCATCGTCTGCCGGCCGTTCCCTGATCATTACGTTGAGGTAATGTTGATAGCCAGCCGGGGATTCCGCGCCCTCGCGTGTTGCCGATGCCGGGAAATGTTTCGCACCACCTTTCACCACCCAGTCACGCAGTCCGGCGTCATCATCTGCGCTCAATGTCAGTTGTGCCAGATCAGCGTATCCGTGTTGCCAGACCTGTTTCAGCGCTTTCACATCGCCGTCATTTACCGCTTCCGCCAGCTGACCGATTCCGCTTTGTGCATCAAACCGGTAACTGTGTCGCAGCATCACTACCGCCTGATCCATCGCCGTACCTTGCGGATCAACCAGCGCATCAGGGATCTGTTCGCCGGTCACACTTTGCAGCCAGTCGCGGGTTTGCGGCAGATAATGGCCGCCGCTGGCGCGCTGACATAACTCACTCAGCAAGGCACCCGCTTCCACCGACGCCAGCTGATCTTTATCACCAAGCAGGATCAGACGCGCCTGTTCCGGTAATGCCGCCAGCAATACGGCCATCATCTCCAGATCGACCATTGATGCCTCATCGACGACCAGCACATCCAGCATCAGCGGATTGCCCGGGTGATGGCGGAAATGCCGCGTATCCGGGCGGCTGCCGAGCAGACGGTGCAGCGTCACCACATCGGTGTTGATACTTTCGCGCACCGCATTGCCGTTGCTAAGGGCGCTGAGATCCAGCTTTGAGACCGCACCGGCAATGGATTCATTGAGCCGGGCTGCCGCCTTGCCGGTCGGCGCGGCCAGCCTGATACGCAGCGGCTGATTGCTTTCCTCCAGCGCCAGCGTCTGTAATAACGCCAGCAGTCGCACCACCGTGGTGGTTTTACCGGTGCCCGGTCCGCCGGTAATAATGCTGAACGCACTGCCCGCCGCCAGCGCGCAGGCCAGTTTCTGCCAGTTCGTGTGAGCGGATTGCCCCTCTGCCGGGAACAACGCAGTGAGCGGTGCACGCAGCGACGCCACCGGGAGTGTATGCAGCACGCTGCGTGCCAGACGTTGTTCAATTGCCGCCCGCACGTTCTGTTCGTACTGCCAGTAACGGCGCAAATACAGGCGCTGGCCGGTAAGCACCAGCGGCGAACATCCTTCTCCGTGCCCGACCAGCGTCGGGTGAGCCAGCGCCGCCAGCCATTCCTGCAAACTCAGATTATCCAGCACCGCAGCCGGGCGGATCACCGCACCGTCAGCATGATCGCCCTCCGGCGGCAGCGAAAGAGAAAAGGCGCAGTCATCAAGTGTGGCCTGTAAATCCAGACACACATGTCCCCGCCCGAGCTGATAACTGGTCAGCGCGGTAGCCAGTAATAACAACGGGTGGGCATCCGGCGTTGCTTTCGCCAGAAACGTTGCCAGCGCACGATCCAGTTCGCGCAACCAGCCACATTCCACCCAGCTCGCCAGCAGAGACTCAATGTCCTCACGGCTGTTGATTTTCATACGCGTTCCTCACTGCCGCTGAACAGAACGTCCAGTTGTTCAATCAGGGCTTTATCCGGCCGCTGAACGCAGATGCCGTTGCCCGGCGCATGGCTGCCGCGCAGAAAGAGATAGACCGCGCCGCCGATGTGTCGGTCGTAGTCATAATCCGGCAGGCGGGATTTCAGCAGGCGATGCAGCGCGAACAGATACAGCGTGAACTGTAAATCGTAGCGATGATCAAGCATCGACTGCATCATATTCTTTTGGTCATAACCGCTGGCATCATCACCAAGCCAGTTGGATTTGTAATCCAGCACGTAATAACGCCCGTTATGTTCAAACACCAGATCGATAAAACCTTTCAGCATGCCGTTGAGATCTTCCGGTAGCAGCGGCGCGCGCTCCGCGCCTTCCAGCGTGTATTGCTGAACCAGCATGTCGAGACGACGGGTCGGCACCTGTTTGAGTGAAAACCAGAATTCCATTTCGACCTGATAAGGTGGCAGTTCCGCCAGCATGAAGGCTTCGCCGTCCGGCAGGCCTAGCGGCTGCGTCAGTAGTGCTGTCAGCCAGCCGGTCAGCGGCACAATCCACTTTTCCCAGCCCCACCGGTTACAACGCCGGGCGATCTGATCGGCGATTTTCGCCGGATCGGCCGCCAGCGCCGCAAATCCTTCGTCACCCGCCCATTCCAGCAAACCGTGCAGAAAGTTTCCCGGCGCAGGACCGCGCGGGAACGCATACAAATTTTCACCGGTCATTGGTTGCAACAGAGCCGCCACCGGCTCTTTTTCTTCCACAAACACTTTTTGATCTTCTAAATAACTGTCCTGCGCCGCGCTTTCGATTTCACCAGGGAGTTCGCGGTTCAGAGACTCGCGGAGGAGCGTTTCCGGCAGGATATACGTACCCACCGGGGCGATTTGCAGACCGGAGAAACTCGACACCCACCAGCGGGGGGCTTTGTGCGTACGCAGCGGCGGACGCGGCCCGAGTTCAGGCAACGTCTGTTCGCCACGATAGATTGCGCTATCAGCAACGGGCAGCGGCCAGGCGCGAATCGTGTCGGTTTCCAGCGCCTGCAAACTGGCAGGCAGTGTATCCGCAGCGATGGCCTCGCCGCCATGGAACAGATAGCCAGGTGCACTCTTTTCAAATTCTTTCAGCGGAGCCATTCCCAGCCACAATGCATAACGTGAACGTGTCAACGCGACGTAGAACTTACGCAGATCTTCCCCCAGACGTTCGCGGTCGGCCAGAGCCAGTTGCTCGTCGGAGGCACTGAGCCCCACTTTCAGCTCACCTTCCGGTGTATGCCATTTCAGCGGTGAGTCCTGTTTTTTCACTGCGCGGAAAGCGCAGGCAAAAGGCAGGAACACCAGCGGATATTCCAGCCCTTTGGACTTATGCACCGTGACCACCTTCACCAGCGCAGCATCACTCTCAAGGCGCAGTTTACGCGCATCGCCCCCCTGATGTTCATCCTGACACTGTTGCGCCAGATAACGGATCAGCGCGTGCTCGCCGTCGAGCTGAACGCTGGCCTGTTGCAGCAGTTCGGAAAGATGCAGCAGATCGGTCAGCGCACGTTCGTCACCGCGCCCGAGCAGGCGGCGCGGTACGTCGAATTCCCACATCAGGCGACGCAGCATCGGTAAAATGCCCTGCCTGCGCCAGCAGGTGCGCAAATCCTGAAACTGTTTTACGTAGCGTTCCCACTCGCTTTCATCCTGGTTCAGCCTGTCGAGGGCTTCCCAACTCAGGTTCAGCGAAGGCGTACCGAGCGCAGCGCGCAGCAGACGATCATTTTCCGGCGCGGCACAGGCCGCCAGCCAGTATTGTAATTCAGCCGCCTGGGCGCTTTTAAAAATTGATTCTTTATCAGACAGATACACGCTACGCACACCACGTTTTGACAACGCAGCACGCATGGCCGACGCCTCACGGCCGGTATTCACCAGCACGGCAATATCGCCCGGCATCACCGGCTTTAGCGTTTCGCCAGGGATCCCAAAACCGGCAGCGCCCTGCTGACCAAGCTGCAGTAAGCGAACAATTTCCGTCGCACAGCCGTCCGCCATCAGCTGAACGTACTGCGTTTTCGGCAATGCTTCCGGCTGGTTTTCCGGATACCACAGCGTCAGCGCAGCGGCTTCGGCATGATCAATCACCAGCGTATCAGCACGTCCTTTGGCTTCCACCGGCAGGAACGGCACCTGATTCTCCATACCACGCCGGAACAGGAATGCGCCTTCACCGGCCAGACGTTTCTCGGCCAGTTCAAACACCTGATTCACCGCCGCCACCATCGCGCGGGTAGAACGGAAGTTGGTCGCCAGCGTGTAGTGGCGGCCACCGGTATCGCGGCGGGCACGCAGATAGGTATAAATATCGGCACCGCGGAAAGCGTAAATCGCCTGTTTCGGGTCGCCGATCAGGATCAGCCCCTGCTCCGGCACGTTTTCCGCCACGCGGTAAATGGCGTCGAAAATACGGTATTGCAGCGGATCGGTATCCTGAAATTCGTCGATCATCGCCACCGGGAATTGCGTGCGGATGATCTCCGCCAGCCGTTCGCCGTTATCGCTGCCCAGCGCAGCATCCAGGCGGATCAGTAAATCATTAAAGCCCATTTGCGCGCGCTTTTTCTGCTCGGCGTCAAAACGGTTTTTGATCCAGCGGCAGGCGTGTTGCAGCAACCCGCTGCGGGCATCCGGCAGGCTTTCCAGCCGGGCTTTCAGGGTTTCCATCGCAGTCAGCGCCGGGTGTACAGGCGGTTCACCCTGTTTCCAGCACTCTCTCAGACCGGCTGGCGTCAGGCGCGTCCAGCCGGTTTTCAGCTCAGGTATCACTTCGCCGGTTGTCGCCCAGAGATACAACTTTTCCAGCCACGGGTTGAAAAACCGGGCCTGAATTTTTTTGCCGTCAACCACTTTTGCCGCCACCGCGCCTTCCAGCAACGTACGCAGTTCCTCAGTCCATTGCGGCCAGTCTTGTTTGAGCGCCGCCAGTTCTGCCGCTTTCTGGTTATTCACCGTTTCGCACACATCGGCGGGCGTCTGATCTGAGCCCAGTTCTGCGGCATATTCCAGCAGCGGCATCACGCTGCGGTGCAGATCTTCAGGCGAACGCCACCATCCGCGCAGCGTACGGATTTCCTGTCCGCCAAGGGAGAAATAAAAACTGCGCCAGTAATCACGCACCACATTCATCAGCAGTTCGGTTTGATCGGTTTCCAGTGTCTGGGTGAACAGGCTGTCGCTGTCGAACGCGTGTTCGCCAAGCATACGGTTACACCAGCCGTGAATGGTCGAAACGGCCGATTCATCCATCCATTCTGCCGCCAGTTGCAGCTTACGGGCGCAGCCAGGCCATTGCTCCGGCGGATACTCCGCGCGCAAAGTTTGCAAAAATTCGTCGCAGGCAGACGGTGCCAGCGGATCGGTTAAGAAACACATCGCCGCAGTAGAAAGACGTTCGCGGATACGATCCCGCAGCTCTTTAGTGGCCGCATCGGTAAAGGTTACGACCAGAATTTCCGGCGGCGTCAGCGGGCGGCCGAAGGCATTGTTGCCGCCATGGCCGAGTACCAGCCGTACGTAAAGCGCCGCGATGGTGAAGGTTTTCCCCGTCCCGGCACTGGCTTCAATCAGACGACTGCCCGTCAGCGGAAAATTGAGCACATTCAGCGCTGATGGCACCACAGAAGGCACCGCTGATGCTGATGTTAAACATTGTTCCATCATTCCTTCGTTCCTTTTTTACTGCGGGAAAGATGATTTCTCAGCGGCGCCAGCAGCGTCTGCGCGAGGCGGGCAAATTCACCGTCAGACCAGAGTGCGCTGAAATCCGGCCAGGCGCGGGCCAGATAGCGATTACTGTCGCGCTCACCGAATTTCATGTTTGCCGGATCGTGATTTTCATAACTGTCACGGGCTGAAATCCAGGCGTCGCTGTCCGGTGGGCTGTTTTCTGTCCCTTCTTTTTTCAGCCAGACAAATGCAGTTTTCACCGCCAGCGGCAACGGACGCAACTGCCCCGCCTTCCAGGTTTCGATCAGTGTGTCCCACAGGGCACGCGCCTGTGCAATTTCCAGCGGCGGCAGTTCAGCCGTGCCATTCTTGCTGATAATGACGGTGTGCATAGGCTTGCCGCCAAGGTGACCGGCGAGATGCGCGACCCAATACGGCAGCAGCCGGTCGAAACGGTAGCTGCGTTCTTTGGTCATGATGCCGATGCTTTCCAGCACCACGCGCGCACGGTCACCCTGCGGGCTGGCGCGTAAATCCACCAGCCAGTCGGAGAAACTGACCTCGCCCGCATGCCATTCCAGCGCCTCATTCACCAGCGGCTGCGGCCATGCATCGAGGACCTGCTGATAACTGGCGAATAAGGTGTCCATCGGCTCAGCGAGATCTTCACTCAGTACGACGGCAAATTCGCCCGGTGCCAGCTCACCGCGTCGCTCAATGCGTTCGAGTTGCTGGCGCAACACATCCTGACGCGAAACGCCCGCTTCCAGCGCCCGTTTTTGCGCACGGATCAGCTCGTCCTGCAACCGCCAGTTTACCAGCGCATTGATGTCGAACGGCTCCTGATCCTCACTGCCCGGATCTTCGAGCTCAAACCAGATGTTCAGCCGCTGGCGGAAGAAACTGCGCACCGGATCTGACAGGAAATCTGACAGCTGACGCAGCGTCAGTGCGCCTTCCTGCGCTACCGGTTGCAGCGGTTGTGTCGCCACGGCGGCGGCTTCAGCTTCCAGCCCCGCGCGCCATTCATGCGCATAGCTGAACAGCGGACTGCCCTGACAGAAGTAGTCGCGGCTGAACGGTTGCAGACGATGTTCGGTGGTCAGCGCAGGCAATAATTTTTCGCCATTGTCTGCTTCCCAGCCTGCCGCCAGATGGTCGCGCAACTGGGCCACCAGCACGGATGGCGGGCGTTCGGTATTGTCATGAATGCTGCGGCCAACCCAGCTGATGTGTAAGCGCTCACGCGCAGAAAGCAGCGCTTCGAGGAACAAATACCGGTCGTCTTCGCGACGTGAACGGTCGCCCGGGCGGTAATCCCGCCCCATCAGATCGAAATCCATCGGCACGCGGTTACGCGGATAATCGCCGTCGTTCATACCCAGCAGGTACACGTGGCGGAAAGGAATGGCACGCATCGGCATCAGCGTGGCGAACGTCACCGCGCCGCCGAAAAACGGCCGGGTCAGCCCCGACTGGTCAATCTGCGCCAGCCAGTGATCACGTACCACAGAAAGCGGCAGTTCGGCCTGTAAATCTACGCTTTCACAGGCTTCGAGCCAAAGTTCCAGCTCGCCGACAAGACGCACTAAAATAAAACCGTCTTCGCCGTCATCTTCGGCAAAATACCGGGAAAGGAGGGTACGCAGCCGCTCGCCCCACACCTGCGGTGCTGCGGGTTCACGTAACTGACGCCAGGTGTCATCGAGGCAGTTCAGCAGATGTGACAGCGGGCCAATCAGCGCCGCATCCAGCCCGCCGATTTCATCGAGTGGTTCGATATTTTTCCAGGCATCGCCGCTGCCTACGGCGTAACCCAGCAGCATGCGTTGCAGGCCAAAGAACCAGCTGTTTTGTTCCGGCGATAACGGCAGCTCAAGGCTCTGACGCTGTTCAGCATGCAGCCCCCAGCGTACATTGGCGGCTCTGAGCCAGCGGTGCAGCAGAGGCAGTTGTTGTTCTTCAATCCCGAAGCGCTGACGCACCGACGGTACGTCAAGTAAATCCAGCAAATCGCTGACTGCAAAACGCGACTGCGGCAGCGCCAGCAAGCTTTCCAGCGCACCGAGTAACGGGGTGTTCTGACGCGGCCCCTGATCGGCCACAGTGAACGGGATATAGCGCGGATCACTGCGCTCCGTCAGGCCAAATACCGCCTGAATGTGCGGCGCATAACCGTTGATATCAGGGACCATCACAATAATGTCGCGCGCTTTCAGCGTCGGGTCAGCGGCCAGTGCCGCCAGCAACCGGTCATGCAGCACTTCCACTTCGCGCTGAGCACTGTGGGTAATAAAGAAACGCAGGGAATCGTCATGCTGAACATCAACGGCCGGCCATTCATTGATTGTTTCGGCCAGAGGACGCAGTTGCAAAATGTCCTCCTGCAACTGATGCAACAGTGTATCGGTACCGTTTGAAGTAAAGAGGTCAATACGCGGGATCACCGGCGCCAGCTGTGACGCATAAGATTCGTGATTGTCATATTCATTCAGCAGGCCGATATAATCACGCCCCTGCTTGCCCCACGCCGCCAGCAGCGGATGTGCATGCTGATGGAGTTCATCTTCGGCTATCACCGGCGGCATTCCCGGTTTGCGTTGCTGACGTAGCCTTTGCGCGCGTAACAGATCTTTATCAGCGATGATATCGCTCCAGTCGTGTTCACACGGGTTATGTACGCACATAAAGATATGCGTCCAGCGGCCGAGGGCGGCCAGCACTTCAAAGGATTGTTGCGGCAGAGAGGAAATACCAAACACCACCAGCCGGGCAGGTAACCCGGCGGGACGCTGATCTTCAGGAATAGTTTGCGCGTGTTGCAGGAACCGCTGATGCAGCGCCGCACGGCTGGTGCCGCGTTCGCTTTCAGGGACATCCGCCAGTAATGCGCGCCATAACTGTGGCTGCCACAGCAGATTTTCGGGCAAAGGTTCGCTGCCTTTGCGGCTGGTGCGCAGAACATCCAGCCCGTTACCCCAGTCTTCCAGCCAGTCGGCGCGGTAAACCTGATATTGGTCAAACAAATCTGCCAGACGCTGCGCCAGCTGATGCAGTTTACGCATGTCGCCGTCATCTTTTAAAAAACGGGTCAGTGGCGCAAAAACCGGTTCGGTGAGCAGTTCGGGTAACAAGCGGATCAGCCGCCAGGTCAGCAGCGGACGGTCGAAAGGCGACGATTCCGGCACCTGGTCTTTGCCGAGCACCGCGCGGTATACCTGCCAGAAAAAGCGCGCCGGAAGGCTGATATCCAGCGCCGCTGCAATCCCGCAGCCCCCCTCGGCCACATCGCGTGCCAGCGCCAGTTTAAGCCACTGATTGATGCCGTTGCTCTGCACCAGAATCACTTCGTTTTCCAGCGGCGACAGCGGATGCGCCGCCATCCACGTGACCAGCACGTCCCTCAGTGCTTCTGAGTGATTGCCATGTAATACCATCAAACCTGAATTCACGCCCGCATCTCTTATTATCGCCTGCCAGAATTGGGATTTTGCGTGGATTTGAAAAGGAATGAAAGGACAGAAGAAAAACAGGCAGAAAGCTTTTTCTGCCTGTACGCTAATTTGCTGATTTACGAGGATTATCAGCGGATACAACGTTCGGCCACATCTGCTGATGCCCCCACGGGCTTGTCACCGGCAAACCCGCTTTTGCACGCACGCGGTGACTAACAGAATACCTGGCATCAGCCTGTTGCAGAAAATCACATCGCATCATGCTATTTTCTGGGTTTTATCTGCTTTCTAAAAATTCGATAAAGCTGCGTTAAGGGGTTCATATCATGGAAAAACTTCCTGCCATCACCATCACTTACTGCTCACAATGCAACTGGCTGCTGCGCGCCGCATGGATGGCGCAGGAATTGCTCAACTCGTTCAGTACCGATCTGGCATCGGTGACGCTGATCCCCGGCACGGGCGGCATTTACGAGATTAAAGTCGATGACGAAGTCATCTGGGAACGCAAACGCGACGGTGGTTTTCCGGACGCCGCACCGCTCAAACAGCGTGTACGCGATATCTGTTTCCCGGAACGTTCACTGGGACATGCAGATAAGAAGAAAGCCGGCGGGGACGGTGAGGCGTAATGCTGCGCTAAACGCCAAAAAGGCAGGATATTCATCCTGACTTCGGACATTGATGCGAGATCGGGCAGGCGGAGGGTCAAGTTTTTTGCCCCTTTGCCGATACCTGAAACTTAAGATTCCTTCCAGGGAAACGCCCATGCTTAAGACTATCCGTTCGCGCATTATCACGGCCTGCATCGCCATCGTGGCCTGCTCACTGATTATCAATACCTTCCTGAGTTATACCGTTGCAAACAAGTACAACAGTCAGGCGACAGACAGCACGCTGAACGCCCTGACCATCAGCCAGACACAAGGGATCCGCGACTGGGTAAGTTCGAAAACAAGGATGATCGTTTCACTGCAACAGGTCGCAATGTCCGAAGATCCGATCCCGGTGCTCAAACAAATCGCCGGTGCGGGTGGGTTTACCAACGTGTACGTCGGTTACGCAAACCGCACCGCGAAGTTTTCCGATCCGGCCGGTGTGCCCGCAGATTACGACCCGACCGGCCGCCCGTGGTACAGGCAGGCTGAAGCCGCCGGCCATCCGGTGGCCACACCGCCCTATATCGACGCGGGCACAGGTAAACTGGTGGTCACTTTCGCCGTACCTGTGATGGAAGCAGGCACTCTGAAAGCGGTTGTGGCAGGCGATGTATCGATGGACAGCGTCGTTAATAACGTTAATACCCTTCATCCGACGCCGGGCAGTTTTGGCATGCTGGTGGATAAATCCGGCGTAATTATCGCCCATCCGGACGCCAGTCTGGCGCTGAAGCCGTTTACCGCACTGGCAGAAGGGGGGAATTTGCAGGATGTGTTTACCGCGAATGCGCCGGTGGATATTCGTCTGAATGGCGCGATCAAACGCGTCCGTGCAATGCCGGTGGCAGGCACGGAATGGTTCACGCTGGTGGCGCAGGATAAGAAGGAGTCCACAGCCGGAATGCGATCGCTGCTGACTTCATCGGTCGTTACCCTGCTGGTGATTGTGCTGATTTCAGCCACCGTCATCGGGCTGATAATCAGCAAATCGTTCCACCGCCTGTCGGTGGTGCGCGATACGCTCAATGCGATCAGTTCGGGCGAGGATGATCTGACGCAGCGCCTGCCGGTTGACGGACATGATGAAGTGACGCAAATCGCGCATGCCTTCAACACTTTCGTCGATAAACTCAGTAAGGTGATGTCGGAAATCCGCACCACCAGTGAATCCGTTAAAATCGCTGCCGATGAAATCGCCGCCGGGAATAACGATCTGTCCGGCCGTACGGAATCTGCCGCGGCCAGTCTGCAGCAAACGGCTGCCTCACTTGAGCAGATCACGGCGACGGTTTCTCAGTCAGCCAGTTCAGCTAAGCAGGCATCCGATACTGCGAAAGCCGCTTCCGAAGCAGCCACACGCGGTGACGAAGTGGTGACCAAAGTGATAACAACGATGGAAAGCATCGAAAGCGCTTCGTCAAAAATCGGGGATATTACCGGTGTGATCGACGGTATTGCTTTCCAGACCAACATCCTGGCGCTGAACGCCGCCGTCGAGGCCGCGCGCGCAGGTGAACAGGGACGCGGTTTTGCGGTGGTCGCCAGCGAAGTCCGCAGCCTCGCACAGCGCAGCGCGCAGGCGGCGAAAGAGATCAAAGTGCTTATCGAATCGACAGTCAGCAGCGTGGCGTCCGGCTCAGCGCAGGTACGTCTCGCCAGCGACAGCATGAGCGAAATCGTCAGCAATGTGTCGAACGTCAGCAGTGTCATGCTGGAAATCACCCATGCGTCTGAAGAGCAGATGCTGAGTATTCACGAAATTAACCGTGCCATCACCCAGCTCGACGGCATGGTGCAGCAGAACGCGGCGATGGTTCAGGAATCCACCGGGGCGGCTGGCGCATTGCAGCAACAAGCCACCGGACTGGCCGTCGCAGTCGGACACTTCCGGGTGTAACTCACCCGACAGGCCGTTTGGTCCGTTAACAAAAAAACCAGACACGGTGAAGCGTCTGGTTTTTTCCGACAGTGCGCCACATTACGGTTTCAGTTCGCGTTCCACCAGTGACGTCAGTACACCAATGCCGAGCGGAATAATGTCATCATTAAAGTCATAGCGCGGGCTATGCAGCGAGTCCGAAGGCGTGGCGCCATCGGCCCCCAGCCAGAAATAGGCGCCGGGACACGCTTCCAGCAGATAAGCAAAATCCTCTGCAGCCATCGACGGCGCATTGTTGAAATGCACTTTCTCAATGCCCGGCGTGTTTTTCGCCGCATCGCGCACAATTTCCGCCTGCACCGCATGGTTCTGCGTAACCGGATAGCCTAATTCCCAGCGCACTTCCCCTTTCACGCCATACGGCAACGGCACCGCATTGACGTATTCTTCAATCAGCCGCCAGCAGGTTTCACGGGTATGACTACTCAGGCAGCGCAGCGTACCCGACATATGCAGCGTTTCAGGAATAACATTGATGGCTTCGCCCGCCTGAAGCTGGGTCAGGCTGATTACCGTTTGTTCCAGCGGTGACAAACGGCGCGAAATCAGGCTTTGCAATGATAAAATCAGCTGCGCACCGGCAACCACAGGATCAGCTCCCCGTTCCGGCATCGCCGCGTGACAACCTTTGCCGGTCAGCGTGATATAGAAATTGTCCTGCGACGCCATCATCGGCCCCTGACTGACCGCCACCTCACCAACCGGCAGCCCCGGCCAGTTATGCAGCGCGTAAACTGCCTGCATCGGAAAACGCTCGAACAGCCCTTCTTTCACCATCATTTCACCGCCGCCGATGTTTTCCTCAGCAGGCTGGAAAATGAAATGGACAGTGCCACGAAAATGGCGATTCTCACTCAGATGTTTTGCCGTGCCCAGCAAAATGGAGGTATGGCCGTCGTGCCCGCAGGCATGCATCAGGCCCGGGTTTTGTGACCGGTGAGTAAAATCATTGAGTTCATGAATGGGTAATGCATCGATATCCGCACGCAGACCGATCGCGGGGCCTTCGCCATTTCGCAATGTGGCAACAATGCCAGTCACAGCAATGCCGGTGTGCACGTCAAGACCAAAAGACAATAACAGTTCGCTGATTATTTTTGCGGTGCCATGCTCATTCAGGCCAAGTTCAGGTCGCCTGTGAAAGTCGCGACGCCACTGCTTCGCCTGCTCGATAATCTGTCCGGAAATGACCGCCATAAACCCTCTGTGCTGTTCTGAATTCAACACGGTGAGAGATTCCCACCGGCACGATACTGTTCCAAAGTATCACATCCCGCCGTGAACCGATAAACGGGAAATCCACACATAATGGCTCACGGATAACGGGTGATTAAAAAAGGCTTTCCTCTTGCGGGGAAAGCCTGATTTTCAGCCTGCGGACAGCAGATTTACTGATGATCCCGGCGGTATAACTCCCATTCATCAATACCGCGGCCGTCAGGGAATACGCAGTCTGCACGAACGCCGTGAGGCGTTTGCACACTCACTGATCTCCCGCCTCTTTCATGACAATACACAGCGGCAGGATTCGCCATCCCGGTCTGGTGTCTTTCGGGTTTATGGTGATAACCCACGCAACCCGCCAGCGCTGAAACCATGACAATGAGGAAGAGTTTTTTCATTCTGAGCCTTCGTAATGAGAGTAAAACGACGGGCAATTCTATTCCCCGCCGCCTGGCGTTATCTACTCCCGTATTCTTAAAAAGCGCCTTCTTTTTGCTTCGTTTATCAGGCGTTAAACTTTAGGAAAGGACCACAGCATCGGCTCCGGCTGGAATTCGCATCGGCGCATCAGGATCGGTGACCGCTGCCCAAACCGCATCGGCGACATCCTGTGAATAAGTCACCGGCGTGCTGGTGTCCTGCAACGAAGAAAAGACCGTGTTCCTGAATTCCTCATAGGCTTCGGGAAGGGTATCGGCAATCAGATGTCGGGCATTAGCGCCAAAGCGGGTGCCCGGCGCACGCCCCGGCAAAACCAGCCGCACGCGGATGTTAAACAGCGCCAGCTCCAGTGCGAGGGATTCGGTGAAAGCATTCACCGCCGCTTTGCTGGCGGTGTAAACCGAGAGCAGCGGCAGCGATTTCAGCGTCACACTCGACGTCACATTCACAATCACCCCGGACCGGCGCGCCCTGAACTGCGGCAATACCGCCTGCGTCATGGCAATCGTGGCGAAGGTGTTGGTTTCGAAAATCTGACGCACGCTGCTGAATTTTTCCCCTTCCAGCGGACCAATCAGGCCGATACCGGCATTATTGACCAGTGCATCTATTGGCCCGGCGTCTTCAAAACAGCGACGGATACTTTCGGGGTCGGTGACGTCAAGCGGAAGAATGCGCAATGCGTCGGATCCCGGCAACAGATCGTTTTTGGGTGTACGCATCGTGGCGATCACCCGCCAGCCTTTTTCAAGAAAATGACGCGCAATGTCGAGGCCGAAACCTGAAGAACAACCGGTGATCAGAATGGTTGATGGTGATGACATGGGAAACTCCGTAACAATGGACAAGATCTTTAAGATAGGCGACTCTTTCCGGGATCCCTATGTTCAGATATCCATCTTTTTGTCGAGATCGTCCAAATGGTAGATCCTTTAGCAGACGTTATTTCGTTACTTCAGCCTGGCGCTCCGTTCTCAAAACTGGTGGCTGCCTCCGCACCGTGGGCGGTTCAGCGCGCTGAAACAGGACGCCCTTTCTACTTCGCGGTGCTGGAGGGATCCTGTTACCTGACAATAGAAAACGATGATCATCGTGAAACGCTTCTGCTCAGCGAAGGCGATTTTGTGCTGATCCCGGAAGCAAAGCGTTTTTCAACCTCCAGCCTTGACCGCCAGCCGCCCGTTACCGGGGAAACAATCACCACACCCATCACACCTATGCCCGGTGGCGCACGTGTCGGTAACCCTGACAGCGTGGTGGATATGCGGATGCTGGTCGGAAATTGCGTTTTCGGTTCGCCGGATTCAGCGCTGCTGGTGTCGTTGCTGCCACAATGGCTGCATGTCCGCGGAGAAAAGCGTTTATCGACGCTGGTGCAGATGGTCGGTGAGGAATATCGCGCGGATAAACCCGCGCGGGAAATGGTGATGACCCGCCTGCTGGAAGTATTGCTGATAGAAGCGTTCCGCTCAGCGGCTGTGACCGCGGCGTCACCGGGCCTGGTGCGCGGATTATCGGACCCGAAACTGGCCATCACGTTGCGTTGTATGCACGGTTCGCCCGCAGCGGGCTGGACAATCGCACAACTGGCACGGGCAGCGGCGATGTCGCGATCCGGCTGGTGCGAGCGCTTCAACCGCGCCGTCGGCATGCCGCCGATGGCGTATCTGATGGCCTTACGAATGGCGATCGCCAAACGGCTGCTGAGAGAAGGCGAACTGCCCCTTGCCGATATTGCCGAACGCACCGGTTACCGTTCGGTCAGCGCTTTCGGTGTGGCATTTACCCGCTACACAGGGATGCCGCCGGGACGTTTTGCCAAAAAAGCTTTCTTACTCACATAACCTGCAAAAATTTATAGCTATTATTATTCAGGTCGTGAATGGCTTCATCAATCAGGAAGGGGAATATGGAAAAGTACCAAAACCGGGGGGGCAATTCGGGTATCATCGCTTTCACGACGACGGAAGATTCAATTACCGTAAAGTTCAAAGACGGCTGGCATTACATCTATAATACCATCCGCCCGGGGGTAACGGACGTTGACCACATGATCGCCATGGCAAAAGCCGGCAGCGGCCTGCATGGTTATATCAACCGGAAAATCCGCAATAACCACTTCCATAAATTCCGCTAATCGCAGACACGAAAAAGGCGGCAACCGCCGCCTCTTCTGCTTACTGCTTGTTACTGCTCAGCTTATTTATACATTTCTGCGGTACCGTAAAGCTGATTATTACCGGATGCACCGATAATACGGTATGAACTTGCGCCCGCCTGGGTGGCTTTAGCATTCAGTTCTGATTGCAGGCCTGACAGTGAACCGGTGGTTGACGCCCCGACGACACCCAGGGATTGCTGACCTGCGGGAGCTGACTGCACTTCAGTTGCTGCCAGGGTGGAGAAAGAAGCGGTTGCCAGTGTCAGAGCGGCGAGGGTCATTGCGATAGTTTTCATGATGTTAATTCCTGTTCTTCGAATTTTGATGGGATAGCCTGTTTCAGGTGTCCCGGTTTCAGGTCAACGTTATTTATTAATTAACGTTCGATAAGTAAATACTAAGCGCCTGCGAGAGGTTGCGCAAGCAATTTATTTAATGATCGTTAACTAAATGTGCGATCACAAGATGCAGGACGAAAAGAGGAACACACCGGAGAAACCGGACTTCAGGATTAATCCCAACGCCATCGCCGACTATGCTTAAAGCTTCGTGATAAAAAAATTCCGGAAAAAAACCCGCGAGTACATCTCCCTTTTCCGATTTAATTTTTGTAATACCGGAGGTCTGGTATGAGCAACCATGACAACGATGGCAACGAAATACATCAGTCCCACCTGAAACTGAAAGTGAACGGTCAGATCCGCCAGCTGGTCGTTGATACACGTACCACCCTGCTGGATGCGCTGCGGGAGAATCTGCAACTGACCGGCACCAAAAAAGGCTGCGACCATGGTCAGTGCGGCGCCTGTACCGTTATTGTTGATGGCCGCCGCATCAATGCCTGTCTGACGCTGGCGGTTATGCATCAGGATGCCGATGTCACCACCATTGAAGGTCTCGGCACACCTGACAATCTGCACCCGATGCAGGCTGCGTTTATCAGACACGACGGCTACCAGTGCGGTTACTGCACGCCGGGGCAGATCTGCTCCTCAGTAGCGGTGTTGCAGGAAATCGAGGCAGGGATCCCGAGCCATGTCACGCCGGATCTGGTCTCACCGCCAGGGCGAACCGCAGAAGAGATCCGCGAACGCATGAGTGGCAATATCTGCCGCTGCGGCGCGTATTCCAACATCCTTGCCGCCATTGAAGACGTCGCCAGGGGGCAAAAACCATGAAAGCTTTTACCTATGAACGGGTGCAAACGCCCGCCGACGCCGCAGGCAGCGCACAACAACATCCGGGCGCAAAATTTATTGCAGGCGGCACCAACCTGCTGGACCTGATGAAACTGGAGATTGAGCAACCCTCTCACCTGATCGACGTCAACGGGCTGGCGCTGGATACCATTGAACCCGACGGTAACGGTGGCTTGCGGATCGGCGCGCTGGTGCGCAATACCGATCTGGCGGCAGATTTACGTATCCGCCGCGACTATGCCGTACTGTCGCGGGCCCTGCTGGCCGGTGCCTCCGGCCAGTTACGCAACCAGGCCACGACGGCCGGTAACCTGCTCCAGCGCACCCGCTGTCCGTATTTTTACGACACCCATCAGCCGTGCAATAAACGCCAGCCCGGCAGTGGCTGCGCGGCCCTGAAAGGCTTCAGTCGTCAGCATGCAGTGGTCGGCGCAAGTACGGCCTGCATTGCCACCCATCCGAGCGACATGGCCGTTGCGATGCAGTTGCTCGATGCTGTGGTCGAAACCGTCAACCCTGACGGTGCGGTGCGCCGTATTCCGCTTGCCGGTTTCTACCGCGCACCGGGCGACACGCCGCATCTGGAAACCGTGCTGGCTGCGGGAGAACTGATCACCGCCGTCACCCTGCCGCCACCCGCCGGCGGCACCCATATTTACCGTAAAGTGCGTGACCGCGCCTCTTATGCCTTTGCGCTGGTGTCTGTCGCCGCCATCGTTCAGCCCGATGGCACGGGCCGTGTTGCGCTGGGCGGCGTCGCACATAAACCCTGGCGGCTGGCAGAAGCGGATGCGCAGGTGCCGCAAGGCGCGGGGGAAGTTTACGCGCGGTTATTCGCCGATGCGCAACCGACACCTGAGAATGCGTTCAAGCTGATACTGGCAAAGCGAACGCTCACCTCCGTGCTGACTGAAGCGAGGGCATAACAGATGAAATTCGATACGCCTGCAACAGACAATCCGATCGACCAGATGAAAGTGGTGGGCAAACCGCATGACCGTATCGACGGTCCGTTAAAAACCACCGGTACCGCGCCCTACGCCTATGAATGGCAGAATGACGTGCCGGGTGCCGCGTACGGTTATGTGGTCGGTTCCGCCATTGCCAAAGGCCGGATCACTGCCATGGATTTACATGATGCCGAAACCGCGCCCGGCGTGCTGGCGATTGTCACCGCTGACAACGCCGGTAAGCTGGGCAAAGGCGACATGAATGCTGCGACCCTGCTCGGCGGCCCGCAAATTGAACACTATCATCAGGCGATCGCCGTGGTGGTCGCGGAGACCTTCGAACAGGCGCGCGCTGCGGCATCACTGATAAAAGTGGATTACCTGCGCGGGAAAGGCGCGTACAGCCTTGCGGAGCAAAAGCCTGCTGTCACTACGCCACCGGAAGATACGCCGGATAAAACCGCTGGCGATTTTGGCCGTGCCTTCGCGGCCTCAGCGGTGCAGCATGATGCCCTGTACACCACGCCGGATCAGAGCCATATGGCGATGGAGCCGCATGCTTCGCTGGCCGTCTGGGAAGAGGATAAACTGATCCTGCGCACCTCGAACCAGATGATCGCCTGGTGTCGCAGCGAGCTTTCTAAAACGCTCAATATCCCTGAAGAGAACGTGCGGGTGATATCGCCGTACATCGGCGGTGGTTTCGGCGGCAAACTGTTCCTGCGCAGTGATGCCGTACTGGCTGCGCTGGCTGCCCGTGCCGCCAACCGGCCGGTCAAAGTCATGCTGCCGCGCCCCCTGATCCCCAACAACACCACGCACCGTCCGGCCACTATTCAGCACATCCGCATCGGCACGGATGAAAAAGGCCGCATCAGTGCCATCGCCCATGAAAGCTGGTCCGGTAACCTGCCCGGCGGCACACCTGAGACGGCGGTGCAGCAAAGTGAGCTGCTCTATGCGGGCAAAAACCGTCTGACCGGACTGCGGCTGGCTCAATTAGATCTGCCGGAAGGCAATGCCATGCGCGCACCCGGCGAAGCGCCCGGCCTGATGGCACTGGAAATCGCTATTGATGAGGTGGCGGAAAAAGCCGGAGTCGATCCGGTGGCGTTTCGCATCCTTAACGACACGCAGGTCGATCCGCTCGATACTGAACGCTTCTTTTCACGCCGCCAGTTGATCGAATGTCTGCGCACCGGCGCGGAGAAATTTGGCTGGCACCGCCGTAATGCCATTCCGGCGCAGGTTCGCGACGGACGCTGGCTGGTGGGTATCGGCGTCGCAGCGGGCTTTCGTAACAACCTGCTGGAGAAATCCGGCGCACGGGTGCATCTCGACGCCCGGGGCACCGTGACCGTCGAAACCGACATGACCGATATCGGCACCGGCAGTTACACCATCATCGCCCAGACTGCCGCCGAGATGATGGGCATACCGCTGGAAAAAGTGGGGGTACGGCTGGGGGATTCCGACTTCCCGGTCTCCGCCGGATCGGGCGGGCAATGGGGGGCCAATACCTCCACCGCCGGTGTGTATGCCGCCTGCATAAAATTGCGCCAGGCCATCGCTGAAAAACTCGGTTTTGATGCGGATAAAGCGGTGTTTACCGACGGACTGATTTGTCAGGACGCCCGCACCGCTCCGCTCGCACAGGCTGCTGCCAGCGGAACCCTCACCGTGGAAGACACCATAGAATTCGGCGGACTGGACAAGACATTCCAGCAATCCACTTTCGCCGCGCACTTTGCGGAAGTCGGTGTGGATATCGCGACGGGCGAAACCCGTGTCCGCCGGATGCTTGCCGTCTGCGCTGCGGGCCGGATACTTAACCCGAAAACAGCACGCAGCCAGGTGATCGGTGCCATGACCATGGGCATCGGCGCGGCGCTGACGGAAGAGCTGAATGTCGATACGAATCTGGGATATTTCGTGAATCACGATCTGGCAGCTTATGAAGTGCCGGTTCACGCCGATATTCCCGATCAGGAGGTAATTTTCCTGGAAGACACCGACCCGGTCTCCTCACCGATGAAAGCCAAAGGCGTTGGCGAACTGGGCTTGTGTGGTGTCAGCGCCGCCATCGCCAATGCCATTTATAACGCAACGGGCGTCAGGGTGCGGGATTATCCGGTCACGCTGGACAAACTGATTGAGGGGCTGCCGGAACTGGGTTGACAAGAAGCAATTGCTGAAAATTCAAAAGCCCTAATATGATGGATTAGGGCTAGTTATCTTTAGTCTGAGATTATTCATGATTTGAGGACCTGGAGATCTTAATCTCCAAATCTCATTACCGCCTTCTCATAGAAAGCTACTGTTTACAATAAGGGCATCAGCATTCACTACTTATTAACTATCTGTTCTTTTGAAAACCAACTGATAATCATATCGACTGAAATCAATTCTGTGCTGAAATAATGGCTGTAAATCACTCCTCCACGCCTGTAACACATCAAATCCACCATCGTAAATCCTTCCATTAAAAGGCAGGGAAAATTTCTTTATAAGGCTGCCATCATTGCCCAGGTCGACAGATACTTCTTTACCAACTAACAATTCATCAGCTTTATCAAACCATTCAAGTTTCAGAGCTAATCCCATCTCAAGCCTCACAGATACCGTTTAATATTTCGACCTTTAACAGCGGGTTTCAGCTGTTGTCCTGTTTTGTGATCTACGGAACCAAGATGTTCACCATCACTCGCTCGATATTCCTCAAGTTCACCATGCTGTGAATCCCACTCATAAATTCGGCGCCCTTTGCTATCAACCCAGCGCTCTCTTAATCCACCACCACTTTGCTTTGGTGTTTTCTTTTTGGATTGTCTCAATCCTGAAAGACCTGAGATTTCTTCTGTTTCAGGAGCCGGATGGTAATCGTAATCTTTATTAGGTATACCCGACCGGCTCTGGCTAAGATAAATATAAACCGGCGGCATGCCGTGCGGCAGATTGACCAGGATGTAATCATCGAATGACTGTTCATCCGGGATCGGCAGCGAGGTTGACGTGCTGCCCAGTTCTTCCGCGCCGGGTAACGGTAATACGGTGATGGTCGAAGGTAAATACGGCTCGTCACGATTACCGGTATTACCGGGGGCTTTAAACTCCAGCTCGTCGGGTGTCCAGATGATGGTGGGCTTTTCCGCACCATCCGCCCAGAACTCATAATTACCCGTGAATGTGTTCCGCTCCATCGGGCGCACGCGAACCTGATCCAGACCGCTGTCAGCGCCGGTGTGATAAGCCACGGGAATTAACCGCCCATATTTATCCTTCGTCCACTGAAAGCGGATCCGCGTCGGGGCGGACTTTCCGGCCAGTACCGCAAGCTGGCTGTCGCTTAAAATATCCGCCTCACCAGCGTTCAGCTCGTTCGAATAAAAGGTTCCGATAACACCGACGGTTACCGGATTCACGAACAGGCTGCCGAGGCGGACTGACGTCACCCCATGCAGTGCACTCATGCCCGACGCGATTAGCTGAGTGCTGCCCCCCGTTGCCACGGGGAGTGCCAGCGGCATGCCAGACTGTGCGGGCGTATCAGCCTTCCCGCCAAACATCTTTTTGTACCACGGCG